>NZ_JBFBFA010000029.1:0-89741 GCF_040683915.1 Kitasatospora sp. NPDC093102
GTTGATAGTTTCATAGTGTTTCGGTGGTCATAGCGTGAGGGAAACGCCCGGTTACATTCCGAACCCGGAAGCTAAGCCTTACAGCGCCGATGGTATTGCAGGGGGGACCCTGTGGGAGAGTAGGACGCCGCCGAACAATTCTTCAGAAGAACCCCCATCCGGGATCCGGATGGGGGTTCTTCGCGTTTTGCGGGGACCGACGGGGGGTCACCAGCGCTCCGAGCAACGCCTCGGGGGGTCAGACGCTCCGGCGGGACAGCCAGGTGCGTCGGCGCGCTGCGGGCGCCGTGCCGACGGGCGGTGAGTGGAGGGCGGCCACGGTGCTGCGGATCAGGATGCGGATCCCCTCGGCCGCCGTCTCCGCCGACATCGACGCGCTCTTCTCCCGGCCGGACGCCTGGCTCGGCAGGTACGGCAGGCGTGCGAACCCCCCGCGCAGCTGCGGGCGTTCGGTGGCGATCAGGTGCGCCAGCCCGTAGAAGACGTGGTTGCACAGGTGGGTGCCGGCGGTGTGCGAGACGGTGGCCGGGATCCCGGCCTGCTGGACCGCCTCCACGCAGGCCTTCACCGGCAGGGAGGAGAAGTACGCGGCCGGGCCGTCCGGCACGACCGGCTGGTCGACCGGCTGGTTGCCCTTCCGGTCGGGGGCCCGGACAGCGTCGTCGAGGTTGATCGCCACCCGCTCGACCGTGAGGTCAGGGCGGTTGCCGCCCTGGCCGGTGGCGATGACCAGGTCCGGCTCGAACCGGGCCACCGCCCGGCGCAGTTCGGTGATCGAGTCGCCGAACACCCAGGGCAACCCGGCGAACTCCAGGGCCACTCCGGCCGGCGGACCGGCGGCGACCAGCCGGCCCGCCTCCAGGGACGAATTCAGGGGATCGCGGCCGAACGGTTCGAAGGCGGTCAGCAGGACGCGGATGATGGCGGACCTCCGAGCGTGCGGGAACGTACGGACCCGATTTGTGCCGTTCGAGCGTAGGGCCGTCCCGAATGTCCCGGCAAGCCCCGCCGGTTGCCGGTGGACACCGCGGACCGGTTCTGCGTCAGGTCCGGCGCAGGGCGCCGTCCGCGCGGAGGGAGGCGAGGGTGGGATAGCCGTCGACGGCCATCAGGAGATCGGCCTCGGCGAGCAGGGAGCGCAGTACGTGGACGATGCCGTCGGTGCCCTCCAGTGCGAGGCCGTAGGCGTACGGGCGGCCCACACCGACGGCGGTCGCGCCGAGGGCGAGTGCCTTGACGACGTCGGCGCCCGAGCGGATGCCGGAGTCGAAGAGGACGGGCAGACCGTCGGCGGCCGCGACCACGTCGGGGAGCAGGTCGAGCGCGGCCAGGCCGCCGTTGGCCTGGCGGCCGCCGTGGTTGGAGCAGTAGATGCCGTCGACTCCGCCGTCCCTGGCGCGGCGGACGTCCTCGGGGTGGCAGATGCCCTTGAGGAGGATCGGCAGGTCGGTGAGCGAGCGCAGCCAGGGCAGGTCGTCCCAGGTCAGTGGGTTGCCGAAGACGCCTGCCCACTCCAGGACGGCCGCCTGCATGTCCTCCTCCGGTGTCTTGGCGAGGCGGGCGCGGAACACCGGGTCGGAGGTGTAGTTGGCCAGGCAGTGGCCGCGCAGCTGCGGGAAGTTGGCGGTGGCCAGGTCGCGCGGGCGCCAGCCGGTGACCCAGGTGTCCAGGGTGACGACGATGCCCCGGTAGCCCGCGGCCTGAGCCCGGCGCACCAGGCTCTCGGCCAGCGCCCGGTCGGTGGGGGTGTAGAGCTGGAAGAAGCCGGGGGTGTCGCCGAACTCGGCGGCCACCTGCTCCAGCGGATCGACCGTCAGGGTGGAGGCGACCATCGGCACGCCGGTCCGGGCGGCGGCGCGGGCGGTGGCCAGGTCCCCGTGGCCGTCCTGCGCGCACAGGCCGATCACCCCGATCGGCGCCATGAACAGCGGGGTCGGCAGCCGCAGGCCGAACAGCTCCACCGACAGGTCCCGCGTGCTCGCGCCGACCATCATCCGCGGCACCAGACCCCACCGCCCGAAGGCGGCGACGTTCGCCCGCTGGGTGGACTCGTCGCCCGCCCCGCCCGCGACGTAGGAGAGGACCGAGGGCGCCAGCGCCGTACTCGCCCGCGCCTCCAGGTCGGCGAAGGTCATCGGCATCGTCGGCAGCACGCCGCCGAGTCCGTGCAGGTAGATCTCGTTCTGGTAGTCGCCGAACCGTCCGTGGAACGCCTGGTCCATCCCGCTCGCCGTCCTTCCGCCCTCGGCCGCCCGGGACCGTCCCGGCCGGC
Organism: Kitasatospora sp. NPDC093102; assembly: GCF_040683915.1. Taxonomy (NCBI): domain Bacteria; kingdom Bacillati; phylum Actinomycetota; class Actinomycetes; order Kitasatosporales; family Streptomycetaceae; genus Kitasatospora; species Kitasatospora sp. NPDC093102. The sequence goes on from NZ_JBFBFA010000029.1 coordinate 2,273, forward strand.
GGCGCCGCCTGCCCGCCCCCGCTGCATGGGCGGCCGGGCCCGACGGCACCCCGGCATTCTCGCCACGGACGGAGCGGACGGCCAGGGGCCGGCCGCAGGTGCGTCAGGGCGTCGGCCGGGTGAGGGCGTTGGCCGGCCCACGGCGCCGACCGTGTGAGGGCGCCCGCCATGTCAGGGCGTCGGCCGTGTCACGGCGCCGGCTCGGGACGGACCCGGTGGCCGTACCGCCACACGGCGGCCGCGGCGAGCAGGGCGACCGTCCCGCCGAGCAGCATGACGGTGCCGGGGGAGGAGTGGTCCACCACCACGCCGCCGGTCAGCGCGCCGATCGAGAAGGCGGCCTGGAACGCCGAGGTGAACACCACGCCGGCGCCCTCCGGGGCGTGCGGGGCCGCGGCGAGGAACCAGGTGAGGGAGCAGACCGGGACGGCGCCGTACGCCGCGCCCCAGAGCGTCAGCAGGACGGCGGCGCCCGGACCACCGGTGCCCAGCAGCGGCAGCAGCAGGGCCGCGCCGGCCAGCAGGAGGGCCGCCGCGCCGAACACCGGCCGCAGTGCCCCGGCCGCCCGGCCGCCGGCCAGGACGTTGCCGAGCAGCCCGGCGGCGCCGTAGGCGAGGAGCAGGGCGGTGATCAGGCCGGTGCCGGCGTGGGTGGTGTCGGTGAGGAAGGGGGTGACGTAGGTGTAGCTGCCGAAGTGGGCCGGCACGATCAGGAAGGTCACGGCGATGCCGGTACGGGTGCCCCGGCCGGCCAGCAGGCCGCGCAGCACGCCCAGCCCGGTGACGGTCAGCGGGGGCAGCGGCGGCAGTGACCGCAGGAGGGCGACCAGGGCGAGCAGGGTCAGCGCGGCCATCGCGAGGAAGGCGGCCCGCCAGCCGGCCAGCGAGCCGAGGAACACCCCCGCCGGTACGCCGAGCACCGAGCCGAGCGGGACGGCGGAGAAGATCAGCGTGTTGGCCCGGGCCTGCCGGTGCTCGGGCACGAGGCGCGGGGCGAGCCCGGAACCGATCGACCAGAACGCCCCGATGACCAGCCCGAGGGCGATCCGGGCGGTCAGCACCGCCCAGTAGGCGGGGGCGAGCGCGTTGAGCAGGTCCGCGAGGGTGAGGACCAGCAGCAGTGCGCAGAGCATGGTCCGCCGGTCCGCGCGCCTGGTCACGACGGTCACCACGGGCGCGGCCACCGCGGCGACGATGCCCGGCAGGGTCATCATCAGCCCGGCCGTGCCGGCGGAGACCCGGAAGGTGGCGCCGATCGGGGTCAGCAGGCCGATCGGGAGGATCTCGGTGGTGACGATGGAGAAGACGCCGGTCGTCACGGCGAGGACGGCGAGGGTGCCGCCGTCCCGGGGGCGGGGCTTCGGGGCGGGCGGAGCGGGGTGGAGGGTGGTGCCGGTCGGCATGCCGGAGGTCCTGTCGGTGGGTGGCGGGCGTGTGACCCGAAGTCCACCAAGCCGACCGGGGGTTGGGCTGGCGTGAATCGGACGTCAACGCTTCCGCGCCGGGTCGGCTGCTGTCCCGCCCGTGGGCGGCCTCCCGGGCATCCAGGTCGTCGGTGCGGGGACGACCGTCAGGCGGGTGCGTCGTGTGTGGTGGTGAAGCGGTTGCGGTACTCGGTCGGCGTGGTGCCCAGGCGGCGGGCGAAGGCGCGGCGCAGGGTCTCGTCGCTGCCCAGGCCGCTGAGCCGGGCGGCGGCGGTGATGCCGTGGCCGTCGAGGAGCAGCTGCTGGGCGCGGTCGAGGCGGACGCGCTCGACCCAGCGGGCGGGGGTGGTGTGCAGCTCGGCCTGGAAGAGCCGGGTCAGGTGGCGGGGGCTGACGGCGGCGGTGGCGGCCATCGCGGGCAGGGTGTGGTCGGCGGCCGGGTCGGCGAGGACGGCGTCGGTGAGTGTGCGCAGCAGGTCGCTGCGGGCGGGCGGGGTGGCCAGGGCGGTGGAGAACTGCGACTGGCCGCCCGGGCGCTGCATGAAGACGACCAGCTCGCGGGCGATGGCACGGGCGACCTCGGCACCGTGGTCGTGTTCGACCAGGGCGAGGGCCAGGTCGATGCCCGCGCTGATGCCGGCGCTGGTGTGGTAGCGGCCGTCCCGGACGTGCAGGGCGTCGGGCTCGACCCGCACCCGGGGGTGGCGGAGCGCGAGGGCGGGGGCGTGGCGCCAGTGGGTGGTGGCCCGGCGGTCGTCGAGCAGTCCCAGCGCGGCGAGCACGAAGGCGCCGCTGCACACCGAGGCGACCCGCCGCGCCCGTCCGGCGAGGCCGTTCGCGGCGGAGAGCAGGCGCTCGTCGGGGCCCCGGGTGGCGAGGTGGTCGGCTCCGGCGACGACCAGGGTGTCGAGGGATGCGTCGGTGTCCTGCGGGGCGGCGGTGTCCGCGAGGGCCACGCCGTTGGAGGCCGTGACGGTGCCCCCGCAGGGGGAGACCAGGAGGGTTCCGTACGGGTGGCCGAGCCGGCCGGCCTGGTGGAAGACCTCCAGCGGACCGCTGACGTCGAGCAGCGTCACCCCGTCGAACACGAGGAAGGCGACCTGGCGCGTCATGTCCGAATCCGAGGTGCAGGTGTCTGTACGGACATGGCGGCAGCCTACGCCACCGAGCGAGGGTGGAGGAGTCAACCGAACGGCCCCGAAAGCGGAGGAAGTCATGACGAACGAGACGATCGCGGGCGTGCGCATCCCGGACAGCGCCCTGGCCCGTGAGGCGACCGAACTGGTGCGGGAGGCGGCCTCGCCCCTGCTGTTCGACCACTCGCGCCGGGTGTTCCTGTTCGGGGCGCTGCGCGGCGCCGAGCAGGGGCTGGAGTTCGATCCGGAGCTGTTGTACGTCGGCGCGATGTTCCACGACCTCGGCCTCACCGGCCGCTTCGCCCGGACCGACCAGCGGTTCGAGATCGACGGCGCCGACGAGGCCCGCCGCTTCCTGGTGGCCCACGGCATCACCGGCGAGCCGGCGCAGCGGGTCTGGACGGCCATCGCGCTGCACACCACCCCGGAGATCCCGCTGCACATGGCGCCGGAGGTCGCCCTGGTCACCCGGGGGGTGGAGCTGGACGTCCTGGGCATCGGCTACCACGCCGTCACCGAGGAACAGCGTGCCGCCGTGGTCGCCGCCCATCCGCGGCCCGACTTCAAGAACCGCATCCTGGCCGCGTTCACCGACGGCATCAAGGGCCGCCCGGACACGACCTTCGGCAACGTCAAGGCGGACGTGCTCGCCCACTTCGTGCCCGGTTTCGAGCGCGGCGACTTCGTGGCGGTGATCAAGGACTCCGAGTGGCCGGAGTGAGCCGGATCGAGGGCTCTTGAGGGCAGGCCGAAGGCCCGGTCGGCGTCGTCCGGCCGGGTTTGACGGCTGCTCGGGCTTCCACCACTCTTCCACTAATCAAATAGTGAAAGGGTACTTTGTCGATGCCCGCTTCCGCTTCCGCGCCTGCTTCCGCCGCCTCCCCGCCCCGAGCCCTTCCGCCCGCGTCATCCGCCCGGTTCGTGACCCTTCTCGCCCACCGCCCCGCCGTGCTCGCCTGGGGCCTGGCCGCCGGGTTCGCTGCGCTCTACGCCTGCGTCGCCGTCAACCGGCACCGGCGCGGCCTCACCAAGGCCTACGACCTGGGCATCTTCGAGCAGGCCGTCCGGGCGTACGCCCACGGGCAGGCGCCGATCGTGCCGCTCAAGGGGCCCGGCTACCACCTGCTCGGGGACCACTTCCACCCGCTGATCGCCGTCCTCGCCCCCGTCTACCGGGCCTTCCCGAGCCCGCTCACCCTCGTGGTCGCCCAGGCGCTGCTGATGGCGCCGGCCGTCGTCCCGCTGACCCGCTGGGCCCACGAGGTGGCCGGGCCGCGGGTGGCGCTGCTCGTCGGCTGCGCCACCGGGGCCTCCTGGGGGATCGTCCGGGCGGCGGCCGACGACTTCCACGAGATCGCCTTCGCCGTCCCGCTGCTCGCCTTCGCCGCCACCGCACTCGGCCGGGGCCGACCGCTCGCCGCCGCGCTCTGGTCGTTGCCGCTGGTGCTGGTCAAGGAGGACCTGGGGCTGACGGTGGCCGCCGTCGGCGCCCTCATCGCCTGGCAGGCCCGCCGGGAGCGGCACCGCAGTCCGCTGCCCGGTCTCGCCCTCGCCGCCGTCGGCCTCGCAGCGACCGCGCTCACCGTGCTCGTCGTGCTGCCGGCCTTCAACCCGAGCGGGGGCTTCGACTACTGGCGGCAACTGGACGGCGGCGGGCAGCCCTCGCTCTGGGCGCTGCCGCTGCGGCTCGGCTGGCCGCCGGTCAAGTGGCTGCTGCTGTTCCTGCTCGCCGCCACCGCCGGCTTCGCCGGCGTGCGCTCGCCGCTCCTCCTGCTCTGCGTGCCCACCCTCGCCTGGCGGCTGCTGTCGTCCAACTCGCACTACTGGGGCGTCAGTTACCACTACAGTGCGGTGCTGATGCCGATCGCGCTCGCGGCCCTCGTCGACGTCCTCCGCCGTGTTGACGCGCGTCGCGCCAGGCGCGCGCTCGCCGTCAGCGCCCTGGTGACCGCCGTGACGCTGCCGCTCTACCCGCTGCACGAGGTGGTGATGCCCGAAGCCTGGCGCACCTCGCCCCGGCTCACCGAGACCCGGGCACTGCTCCGCCGGATACCCGACGATGCCACCGTGGCCGCCTCCAACCGGCTGGCCGCCCAGCTCACCGGCCGGGCGGAGGTCACCCTGGTGTGCCAGGCGCCGGTGGGCCCCGGACCGCAGTGGGTGGCCGTCGACCTGCGAGACCCGAGCGTGCAGTCCCCGTGCGCCACCGCCGACACCGCCCGGATGCTGGCCGTCTACCGGGAGCGCGGCTACCTGCGGCTGGTCGAGCAGGACGGTCTGCTCCTGCTGCGACGTCCCTGAGGGCCCCCGTGCGGGGCCCCCGGGTCCAGCTTGACCCGAGTGCCGCAGTGGGCCACTATTCCACTATTGAACTAGTGAAAGGCCGAAACGCGGGTGATCGAGTACCGCATCGAGCGGCGCAGCGGCGTCTCCACCTACCAGCAGATCGTGCAGCAGACCAAGCAGGCCCTGCGGCTCGGGCTGCTCCAGCCCGGGGACAAGCTGCCGACGGCCCGTGAGGTGGTCGAGCTGACCGCGATCAACCCCAACACCGTGCTGAAGGCCTATCGCGAACTCGAACGCGAAGGACTGGTCGAACCCCGCCCGGGGCTCGGCACCTTCGTCCGGCGCTCGCTCGCCCGGCCGGAGGCGGCGGCCGACGGGCCGCTGCGTGCGGACCTGGTCGGGTGGGTGGACCAGGCCCGGGGGGCCGGACTGGAGCGCGAGGACATCGCCGCGCTGATGGCCTCCGTCCTGGAACAGCGCTTCGACACCGGGGTCTCCGGCTCCGGCACCGGGGCTGGAGCCGGAGCCGTGGACTCCGACACCGGGGCCTGAGCCTCCCCGGCAACACCGAACCGAGAACAATGGGGGGACCGGGTGGACGACCCGACGACCACGGCGCCCGCGTCGGCGCCCGTGCTGGAGGCCGCGCAGGAAGCGGGCCTGGAATCTGCCCTGGAGGCCACCGGCCTCGGCAGGAAGTACCGGAGCGGCTGGGCCCTGCGCGACTGTGACGTCACCGTCCCGGCCGGGCGGATCTGCGGCGTGGTGGGCCCCAACGGCGCGGGCAAGAGCACCCTGCTCGCCCTCGCCGCCGGTCAACTCACGCCCACCGAGGGCCGGTTGCAGGTGCTCGGCGCCGCCGCCGGCGCACCCGAGCTGCGTGCCCGGGTCGCCTACGTGCCGCAGGACAAGCCGCTGTACCCGGGCCTCACCGTCGCGGAGACACTGCGGATGGGCCGCGAGCTCAACCCGGTGTGGGACGAGAGGCTGGTCCAACGGATCGTCGAACAGGGCGAGTTGAACCCCAAGACACGGATCGGTTCGCTCTCCGGCGGCCAGCGCACCCGGGTCTGCCTCGCCCTCGCCCTGGGCAAGCTCCCCGACCTGCTGCTGCTCGACGAGCCGATGGCCGACCTCGACCCGCTCGCCCGGCATCAGCTGATGGGCACCCTGATGTCGGCCGCCGCCGAGCGCGGCACCAGCATCGTGCTGTCCTCGCACATCCTCCCCGAACTGGACGGCGTGATCGACCACCTGCTCCTCGTCCAGGGCGGACGCATCCGGCTGGCCGGCGACCTGGAGGAGATCCTCGACGGGCACCGGCTGCTCACCGGGCCGGCCGGCCGGGGTTCCGTGCTCCCGGCCGGGTCCGTGGTCGAGCAGCGCGTCAGCGGCCGCCGGGCCATCGCCCTGGTCCGCACCGACGAACCGGTGGACGGCCCGTGGGAGAGCGAGCGGCCGAGCCTGGAGGACCTGCTGCTCGGCTACCTCCGCGCACCCGCCAACCCGCACGACCCGCACGACCTGCACGACCCGCACGACCCGCACGACCCGACCGAGGTGACCGCATGAGTACGACCGTCCTGCCCGACCGCGCCGCCGCTCCGGTCGTCTCCGCGGCCCCCGGTCCGCGCGGGCTCTTCTGGCTGGTGCTCCGCCAGAACCGCTTCCTCCTCTGGACCTTGGGCACCCTGCTGATCCTGGCGGTCGCCGACCTCCTCTGGATCCACATCGCCAGCAGCCGGATCGTGAGCGATCTGCGCCGGACCGACTGCTACTACCCCGAGGCGTGGGACAGTCACCAGTGCTGGAACCGCCTCCAGTCGATCGACCGCCCGAACTTCTGGTACCTCCAGCTCCTCCAGCCCGCCGTCACCGCGCTCCCGCTGCTGATCGGCGTGTTCATCGGCGCCCCGCTGCTGGCCCAGGAGTACGAACGCGGCACCATCCGCCTGATCCGCGCACAGTCCGTCAGTCCGATCCGCTGGCTGGCCGTCCGCCTCGCCGTCCCCGGCCTCGCCGTCCTGGCCGTCAGCGGCGTGCTCGCCGTGCTGATGACCTGGGTGTGGTGGACGGACATCGTGCACGGTCCGGTCGCCTTCGACCCGCCGTTCCAGTTCTTCACCTACCCGGCCCTCGGCCTCGCCCCGATCGCCTGGTCCCTGTTCGCCCTGACCCTCGGCGTCCTCGTCGGCCAACTCGTCCGCCGCACCCTGCCCGCGATGTTCCTCACCGGCGCCCTCGTCGCCGCCACCCACGGCCTCGTCCTCTGGGCGCGTCCCTCCTTCTACCCGGCCGTGGACCGGGTGGCCGCCCTCGGCACCACCCACCCCACCAACTCGTGGCTTCTCGACCGCGGCGTCGTCCTGCCCGACGGCACCCGCGTCAGCACCAGCAGCTGCGGCTACAGCTTCAGCACCGACTGCGACGGCGCCACCGCGTCCTGGCTCCGCTATCACCCGGCCGACCACCTCGTCCCCGTCCAACTCGTCGAGGCCGGCATCCTCCTGGCGCTCACCGCGTTGTTGCTGGTCGCCGTCTTCCGTCGGATACGGGCGTAAGGCGCGGCCTCAGGGCTTCTGCAACAGCCGCCGCTGCCAGTAGGGCGTGAGGCGGGGGCGGATCAGCACCACGCCCTGCTGGGTGGCGACACCGAGGTCGAGGTGGGGGCTGTGGGGCCGGGCCGCGAGCGAGGTGACGAGAGCGGGGAGCGGAGTCGACCACACCTCCTCGGCATCGGGAAGGGTGAACAGCCTGATCCCGAACTCGTCGCTGATGGCGAGGAGGGAATCGCCGCTCGGGGCCGAGCCCGTCCAGAGGAGACGGCGCGCCCGGACGGGGAGTTCGCGGGCGGGGGCTTCGGGGTGGGCGGAGTCCCAGATGACGACAGGGGAAAGGTCGGTGTCGTCACGGCGCGGTCGGCCGGTCTCCTTCTACTTCAGCCCTGCGGTTACGGCCCGGCCGGTCTCCACCGCGGTGAGGTAGTGCGTCGCGTCGTGCATGTGCGATCCGTTGTTCACCGGGATGTCGGTGACCCGGGGGCCGAAGGCGGGGCGGAGTTCCCGCACGGTGGCGACGATGTCCGTCGAGTCGGCGATGTTGGTCCAGGCCCGGAGGGACTTGGGCCACCTGGCCTTGCGGTCCAGGGGCTCGGGCTGGAGGCGGTCGAGGACGAGCGCGCCCATGCCGAGCGGTGAGCCCAGGGTGACGAGCATCCGGACGTCCCGGTCGGGGTGGCCTTCCTGGCACAGGGTTTCGTACGCGACGACGGAGCCCAGCGAGTGGGCCACGACCACCCGGGTCTCCGGGCCGATCTGCGCGGCCAGCCGTGCACGGGCGGCCTCGCGGATCCGCTCGTCCTCCAGGTAGCGCGTCAGCTGCTTCAGACTGCCGATCAGCACAGCGTCCAGGACTCCGCGCAGGTACTTCGCGCCGGTGAGCGCGTCGAGGGCCCTGCGGACCGTGTGGATCCTGAGTGACTGGGACGCGGCCCAGCCGGCCGCCCCGCGGGTACCGGTCTCGTCCGGGGCCGGGACGCCGGGGTCCGTCCGGGCGGCCTCCGCCCACCAGGCCATGAGGAGTCGGAACTCCTCCTCGGTCTCGATGTCGGCCGCGTCGTAGTTCGGCTCGTACCCTGCGCGGGTGCCCCGGGGGCGGAACAGGTCACCGTAGAAGGCGACGGCCACGTCCGTCGGCTCGGGGACGGGACCGCCCGCCAGCCGTGCGCCGCCCATGAGTTCGGGAACGACGTCCCTCGCCAGCGAGTCCTCGCTGAGGTACTGCTTGGCGACACCGTGTACGAAGACGACCTTGGCCATTGTCCACCCCTCCCTGCGTGGCGAGAGCCTACCGCCGGTGGTCACGGCCGTGGTCCCGCACGGGCGAATGGAATCACGGGGGCTCCTGGGTGCACGGAGCGAGACGGGGGTCGGGCGGTGGGGGAGAGGCGGCGGGGTGGACGGGTTCGGTGCCGCGCCCGGGCACGCGGTGCTGCTCTGCCAGATCCAGGCCGGGGGCCTGGGGCTGAACATCCAGGCGGCTTCGGTGGTGATCCTGTGCGAGCCGCAGGTCAAGCCGACCCTGGAGGAGCAGGCGGTGGCGCGGTCGCGCCGGATGGGGCAGGTCCGCCGGGTGCGGGTGCACCGGCTGCTGGCGACGGACAGCGTCGACCAGCGGATGCTGGACCTGCTGCGGGCGAAGGGCCGGCTGTTCGACGACTACGCGCGGCGCAGCGAGGTGGCGGAGTCGGCCCCGGAGGCGGTGGACGTGTCGGAGGGGTCGCTGGCGGCGCTGATCGTCGAGGAGGAACAGCTGCGGTTGGCGGCTTCGGAGGACGGGCGGGCGGCGGAGGGTCACTCGTCCGCGAGCGTGCGCAGGTAGGTGAGGACGGCGCGCACCCGGCGGTGGCCGGTGTCGGGGGTGGGCATGCCGAGCTTGCCGAAGATGCTGCCGATGTGCTTGTTCACCGAACTCTCGGCGAGGAAGAGGAGCCGGGCGATGGTCGGGTTGTTGTGGCCCTCGGCCATCAGGGCGAGCACCTCGCGCTCGCGCGGGGTGAGGGCGGCCAGCGGGTCGGGGCCGGTGCGGTGGGCCATCAGCTGGGAGATGACCTCCGGGTCCATCGCGGTGCCGCCCTCGGCGACCCGCCGCAGCGCCTGGAGGAACTCCTCGGTGTGGCCGACCCGGTCCTTGAGCAGGTAACCGACGCCGGTGGCGCTCTGGGCGAGCAGCTCGGCGGCGTAGGCGCGTTCGACGTACTGGGAGAGGATCAGGACGGGCAGCGCGGGCAGTCGGCGGCGGGCCTCCACGGCGGCGCGCAGGCCCTCGTCGCGGAAGCCCGGCGGCAGCCGGACGTCGACCACGGCGACGTCCGGGCGGTGGTCGAGCAGGGCGGGCAGCAGGTCGTCGCCGTGCTCGACGGTCGCGCACACCTCGTGTCCCTCGCTGTGCAGCAGCAGGACCAGGCCCTCGCGGAGCAGGGCGTTGTCCTCGGCGATCAGGATCCGCACGGGATCTCCACCTCCAGTACGGTCGGGCCCCCGGGCGGGCTGGACAGGCGGGTGGTCCCGTCGAACGCGGCGACCCTGCGGCGCAGGCCGGGCAGCCCGCTGCCGGCGCCCTCGGCGGCGCCGCCCCGGCCGTCGTCCTCGACCCGGACGGCGATGGCGTCGGCGGTGATCCGCAGCCGGACCAGGGCGCTGCGGGCGCCGCTGTGCCGGGCGACGTTGGCGAGCGCCTCGGAGACCACGAAGTAGGCCGCGGCCTCGGCGGCGGCCGGTGCGCGCGGCGGCGGGCCGGCGGATGCGCCGGGAGCGTCCAGCCCGACCCGGGTGGGCACGGCGCAGCGGTCGGCGAGCGACCGTACGGCCTCGGCGAGGCCGCGGTCGGCGAGCAGCGGCGGGTGGATGCCGCGCACCAGGGCGCGCAGTGACTCCAGGGCCTGTTCGGCGACGAGCTGGGTGGAGTCCACCAACGCGGCTGCCTGCTCCGGGCGTTGGTCGAGCGCACGGCGGATCATGCCGAGCCGGAGCGAGACGGCCACCAGGTTGGCCTGGGCGCCGTCGTGCAGGTCCCGTTCGATCCGGCGCAGTTCGGCGGCGTGGGCGTCCAGCGCCTCGGACCGGCTGGTGGTCAGCTCCCGGACGCGCAGGGCGAGCGACGTGCCGGGCCGGGCGACCAGCAGCCGGCGGGACGCCCGGGCGTGCAGGTCGGCGATCGGCGGCAGCGCGGCCAGGGCGATCACGGCGTAGCCGACCCCGTCGGCTGCTGCCGCGGTGGCCATCGGCCAGGAGTCGACGGTCAGCAGGATGATCTTCCCGCGCTCGGTCGGCAGGAGCTGCCACCACACCGGCGCGGTCAGCCAGTTGACGGCGTGGCTGCACAGGGTGAGGGCGACCCCGCACAGCACCGTTCCGGCGGTCCCGTGGGCGAGAAGCCAGGCCAGGTCCTTGCGGACGGCCGGGTCGCGCACGGACACCCGGTCGCCGTACGGCGTGCTCAGCGGGCCGCCGCCCAGCCGACGGCCGACCCGCCGCCGGTGGAACTCGGCGCAGCGGCGCAGCAGTTGCAGGGCCGGCGGGAGGAGCAGCAGGCCCACGCCGACCAGGCAGAGGGCGAGGACGACGAGCAGCAGGCCGAGCGCGACCAGCGCGGCCAGACCGGTGCCGAGGCAGAGGAGGAGATAGCCGGCGGCGGCGGGGGAGCGGCGCACCGCGGACCGGGCGGCGGAGCGGACGGCGGACCGGACCGTGGCCCCTGCAATCCTGGTTGCCCGCACGACTGTTCAGTGCCTCCGAGCCTCCGAGCCGACTTTCCGATCACCCTAACACCGGCGGCGGAGCCGGCTGCGGCCTTGCGGCCCTTCCTTCGGCAGCGGGGCCCCTCCACAATGGGGCGGGTCGATCGCGGAAGTGGGGGACCGGGGTGGAGTGGCTGCTGGGGATCGGTGGGGCGCTGCTGCTCGGCGTGCTGACCAATGTGGTGTACGACTTCGCCAAGTTCGGCGGCTCGCGGCTCGGTTCCCGGGTGCCGGTGCCGCGGGTCCGGCGGGCGAGCCTGACGGCGGCGGCCCGGGCGCACGACGTGCGGGCGGACGGGCTGGCGCCGCTGATCACCTGGTCGGCGGCCAGACCGCTGACACCGAACACGCTGGTGACGGCGCACCACGGACGGGTGGAGCGCCCCCACGTGCTGGACGCGTTCGGGTGGGCCGACGAGGTGGCACGCCAGCGGGCGGCCGGTGCGGCGGGCCGGACGGCGTACGTCTCGCGGCTGACGGTCGATCACGGCGAGCACGGCGGCGCGCGGGTCTGCGAGGTGGACATCGTCGAGAGTGACTACGCGGAGTGCATGGCCACCACCCGGCTGGGCCGGGAGGACCCGGAGGCGGCCCGGCGGCTGCGCGAGGCGCTGGACGAGGGCCTGACGAGCTTCGTGGCCGTCGCGCCGCCCACGATGGTCAGTGCCTGCGTCGCAGTGCGCGACCGGCAGGGCCGACTGTTGCTGCTCCGCCGCTCGCTGGCGGTCAACACCTTCCCGGCGCAGTGGACGGTCGGGATCAACGAGACGATGAAGTACCGTGACGAGCCGGGCGCCGCCGAGGACTTCTACGGGCTGGTCCGGCGGGCGCTGGAGGAGGAGCTGGGGCTGCTGCCGGACGACGTCGGGCCGGCCGTGATCACCTGGCTGGGCTGGAGCGAGCCGGCCTCCTGCTACACGCTGGTGGCCACCGTCCGGTCCCGGCTCGACGCGGCCGAGATCGACCGCCGTCGCGAGGCCTGCCACAGCACTTTCGAGCACGACATGGCCGTCTGGGTGCCGTTCACCCGGCGTGCGGTCTCCGAACTGGTCGAGGGCGGCACCTGCCCGGACGGCTCGCGGCGCTGGTCGTACCTCGCGCCGTTGGTGGCCTGGGAAGCCTGGCGGGCAGCGCAGCAGCAACGGGTGTAGGCCGGAACGGGCGTTCCTGGGAACGGGCGTTGCGAGGAGCGGGCGTCCGTTCGGGACGGCCCCCGTCAGCCGACGGCGGCCCGCCGGTCCGCCGGACCGCTCGCCGGGAGGTGCTCCGGCAGGCCCGGGGTCCAGCGCTTCGAACCGTCCGGCAGCACGGCCAGGGCCTCGATGCCGGGCCGGCGGGCGGCCCAGGCGAGGGCGCGGTCCGGGCCCATGGCGAAGGCGGCGGTGGCCCAGGCGTCGGTGCGGGCGATGCCGGTGCCCGGGGCGCCGACCAGGGTGAGCGAGGCCAGGCCGCTGGCCGGGCGGCCGGTGTGCGGGTCGAGGATGTGCGCGCCGCGCTCGGCGGTGCCCGAGGTGGCCACGGCGAGGTCGTGGCCGGCCAGGACGGCGGCCAGCAGCCCCGGCTGCCGGGGGTCGGCGACGCCGATCCGCCACGGCCCGCCGGCGGTCTGTACGTCCCCGCCGCCGCTGATGCAGTACTGCCGGGCTCCGGAGGAGCGCAGCAGGGCGGCCGCCTGCTCGACCGCCCAGCCCTTGACCCAGCCGCTGGGGTCGAGCCGGCCGCCCGGCCGTTCGGTGAAGTACCCGTCGGTCTCGGCGGCCACCTCGCGGCAGGCGGCCAGGACGGCGAGGACCTCCGGATCGCAGTCGTCCGGGGCGAGTTCGCCCCGGTCGAGGCGGCTGATGTCGCTGTCCGGCCGGTAGGTCGAGAACACCGCGTCGATCCGGTGCAGCCGCTCGGTGATCCGTTCCAGTACGGCCGGGGTGCCGGGGCCGGGGTCGCGCACGGCGATGGAGAAGACGGTGCCCATCACGGGCTCGGCGTGGCGCAGCACGGCGCCTCAGCCCTTGGCCCGGTCGAGGGCGCTCTGCAGGGAGCGGACGTAGCCGTCGCTGGTGTACGTCGCGCCGCTGACCATGTCGATCCGGGCGCTCTGCGCGGCTATCGCCTCCTGGTTGAGGACCGGCAGCGCGGAGCTGTTGATCTCGCGGTCGCGCCGTTCGGAGTTCGGGTACTTGACCACGTCGACGGCGGTGATCCGGCTGCCCGCGAGGGTGACCTGCACCTGCACGGGGCCGTAGCGGGTGTTGACGGTGTTGCCGCTGACCTTCCGGGTGGCGCCCGCGGCGGATGCGGAGGCGGAGGGCGCGGGGGTGTTCGACGTCCCGGAGACGTCGGTTCCGGAACCGGAACCGGAACCGGAACCTGAACCGGAACCGGAACCTGAACCGACAGCGGAGCCGGAACCGGTGTCCGGCCCCGAGCCGATCACCGGGGTCGGTCCGGTCGCCTCGTGCGGTTTGAGGGACAACAGCAGCACCACCCCGGCCGCAGTGGCGGCGCTGGTGACGACGGCTCGGCGCATGGGATCGACGCTCCTCAGGGACGTGGAATCGGAACGGGCTCAGAAGGAAAAGCTCTCGTGGTGGATGCCCCCCGGCCGCACCCCTGCCGCCCGCAGCGCGCGGACGGCCTCCTGGGCCATCGCCTCCGGGCCGCACAGGTAGACCTCGTGCCGGGCGAGGTCCGGGACCAGCCGGGCCAGCGCGGCCCCGAGGTCGCCGACCTCTTCGCGCGAGCCGAGCAGCTCGTGCACCGCCGCGCCGCGCCGCCGGGCGATCGCGGTCAGCTCCGCCCGGAACAGCACGTCCTGCGGTCGGCGGGCCCGCTGGACCAGCGTCAGCTCGCCCGGCAGGGTCTCGAACAGGGCGCGCAGCGGGGTGATCCCCACCCCGGCGCCGAGCAGCAGCACCCGGTGCTGCCGCAGCCGCCGCCCGGTGAACGCCCCGTACGGGCCCTCGGCGCGCACCCTGGTCCCCGGGCGCAGGGCGGCCACCGCGGCGCTGTGCCCGCCGAGGTCCTTGACCGTGAAGCGCAGGAAGTGCGGGTGCGGCGGCGCGGACAGGGAGTACGGGTTGGCGGCCCAGCGCAGCCCGGGCGCCTGGAACTGGAGCCGGAAGAACTGGCCCGGCTCGGCGCCCAGTTCGTCCAGCCGCCGCCCGCTCAGGAAGAGCGACACCACGCCGGGGCCCTCCGGGCGCACCTCGGCGACCTCCAGACGGTGCCGCCGGTCGAGCAGCCACGGCCGCAGCAGCCGGAACCAGCCGAGCAGCGCCGCCGTGCCGAAGTAGAGGGCGTACCAGGCGGCCTGGCCGGGGCCGCCGCCCAGGTCGGCGCCGGTGGCCAGCTGGTGGGAGAAGGCCAGCGCCACCGCGAGGTAGGTTGCCAGGTGCAGGTAGTACCAGGTCTCGTACGCGAGGCGGCGGCGCGCGATCCGGGCGGAGACCACGCCGGTGCCGAGCAGCAGCAGGGTGCCCAGGGTGGCCTTGATCATCTCGGGGTAGTGGAACACGACCTCCACGCCCTCGCCGACCAGGCCGCGGCCGTCGGTCAGCGCGTAGCCCCAGACGATCGTCAGCACGTGCACCGAGACCATGGCCACCATCCAGCGCCCGCCGAAGGCGTGCCAGCGGGCCAGCCGGTCCGCGCCCACCCCGCGCTCCACCGGCGGCAGCCGGGCCATCAGCAGGAGCAGTACCGGCGCGGCGTAGCCGGCCAGCAGCCCGGTGATCCGGCCGGCGCCGCTCAGCCAGCCGGCCGCGCCGACCACCGCCGGCGTGCCCTTCCACCAGATCGCGAGCACGCCGAGCGCGCCCGCGGCGATCAGGCCGAGCGCCGCGCGCGGGTCGAGGGCGAACGGCGGACGCGGCGCCGCCCGGTGCCTGGGCCGGTCGGACGCGGGCCCGGGCCGCGCCGTCCGTGCGGCAGCAGTGGTCATCGGGAACCTCCTCAGCGCCCGGCGGCGGGTGCCGCCGAGGTCGCCAACGATCGCACCGCAAGCTCTGAGACCGCTCTGAACCGACCGGCACACGGCACCCTCCGCGAGGTCGTTCACGCAGGTCAGCGCTGGTGTGACGGTCTACGAACCATTCCTCGGGGTCTCACCGGTTTCTCATCCGGGCGCGCCAGGATGAACAATGCGAAGCACAAGCCCGAGGGAGCCCCATGGACGAGACCGCCGACCGCCCGGACTGGCGGGTCCTGGTCGTCGACGACGAACCGGACCTGGTCGAGGTGGTCTGCGGGGCCGTCCGGTACGAGGGCTGGCAGGCGTGCGGCGCGACCACCGGCCTGGCCGCCGTCCAGGCCGCCGAGGCCTGGCGGCCGCACGCCGTGGTGCTCGACGTGATGCTGCCCGACCTCGACGGCCTGGAGGTGCTGCGTCGCATCCACGCCGAGCAGCCCGAGGTACGGGTGCTCTTCCTCACCGCCCGGGACGCCGTCGAGGAACGGATCGCCGGCATCGCGGCCGGCGGTGACGACTACGTGACCAAGCCGTTCAGCCTGGCCGAGGTGGTGGTCCGGCTGCACGGCCTGCTGCGCCGGGCCGCCCCGCCCGCCGCGACGACGCAGCCGCCCCCGCACGCGCTGGTGCTCGGCGACCTCGTCCTGGACGACCGGGCCCACGAGGTCACCCGGGGCGGGGAGGCGGTCGAGCTCAGCCCGACCGAGTACGCGCTGCTCGCCCACCTGATGCGCCACCCCCGGCAGGTGCTCAGCAAGGCGCAGATCCTGGAGGCGGTCTGGTCGTACGACTTCGGCGGGCAGGCGCACATCGTGGAGCTGTACATCAGCTACCTGCGCAAGAAGGTGGACGCGGGCCGCAGCCCGATGATCCACACGGTGCGCGGCGCGGGGTACCTGATCAAGGCCGCGACGTGACACGGGGCGGCCGGCTCCGCAGCGCGAGGCCGCGTGCCGCCCGGCCGGTGCCCCGCACCCTGCGCGCCCGGCTGACCGCCGGCCTGCTGGTGCTGCTCGTCGCCACCTGCGCCGCCGTCGGCTTCGCCACCACCGCCGCGCTGCGCCACTTCCTGGTCGACCGGCTGGACCAGCAGCTCGTCGAGTCCGGCGGCCGCTATGCCGCGAGCCTGGAGCACACCGGCCGGGGCGCCGGCCCCGACACCCGGGCCCAGACCCCCGGCACCCTCGGGGTGCGGCTGCTGGCAGGCCAGGTCACCGCCGCGGGCGTGGTCGACGGGGACGCCGACGACGTGGACGAACCCGGCGACGAAGACGACCGGGTCACCTTCACCCCCGAGCAGCAGCAAGCGCTGGCGGCCCTGCCCGTCAACGGCCCGGCCCGCAGTCTCGACCTCGGCCGGACCCTGGGCCAGTACCGGGTCCGCGCGGTGGCCGGGCGGGACGGCGACGTGCTGGTCAGCGGCCTGCCGCTGCGCCAGGCCGAGGAGACCGTCGAGCGGCTGGCGACCCTGGAGCTCACCGTCTTCGCGATCGCCGCCACCGCGGCGGGCGCGGCCGGGGCCGCCTGGGTCGGCTTCTCGCTGCGCCCGCTGCGGCGCGTGGTGGGCATGGCCGAGCGGGTCAGCGCCCTGCCGCTCGCCAGCGGCGAGGTGATGCTCGCCGAACGCGTGCCGGACGACGACCCGCGCACCGAGGTCGGCCGGGTCGGCGCCGCGCTCAACCGGATGCTCGGGCACGTCGGTGACGCCCTCGCCCGCCGCCACGCGGTGGAGGAACGGCTGCGTGCCTTCGCCGCCGACGCCAGCCACGAGCTGCGCACCCCGGTCGCGGCGGTCCGCGGCCACGCCGAACTGGCGCTGCGCCACCCCGGGCCGGTGCCGGCGGAGGTCCGGCACTCGCTGGAGCGGATCGACGCCGAGGCGGTGCGGATGGGGGCGATCGTCGAGGATCTGCTGCTGCTGGCCCGGCTGGACGCCGGCCGCCCGCTGGCCGCGGAGGAGGTGGACCTGACCCGGATCGCCCTCGACGCGGTGGCCGACGCCCGCGCCGCCGGGCCGGAGCACCGCTGGCGGCTCGCCCTGCCCGAGGACCCGGTGCCGGTCCGCGGGGACGAGCACCGGCTGAGCCAGGTGGTGGCCAATCTGCTGGCCAACGCCCGGACCCACACCCCGCCCGGAGCCGAGGTCCTCCTGCGCCTCGAACGGGTGGGCGGGCAGGTCGAGCTGAGCGTCACGGACGACGGCCCGGGGATCGCGCCCGAGCTGGTCGACCGGGTCTTCGAGCGCTTCGTCCGGGGCGACCGGGCCCGTTCCCGCGCCACCGGCTCGACCGGACTCGGCCTGGCCATCGTCCGGGCCGTGGCCCGGGCGCACGGCGGCACGGTGGCGGTGGAGAGCCGGCCCGGCCGGACCGTGTTCACCGTACGACTGCCGTGACGGCGGTCGGGTCGGCTGCCGTGACCGCCGTCGTCCGGAAGCGCTGCCGGTCGTCGGCCGGCGTGGTGCCGTGGCGGCGGCGGAAGGCGCGTTCCAGGGAGCCGGTGGCGCCGACCCCGCACGCGGTGGCGGTGCGCGAGGCGATCCGGGCCCGTCGACGTCCGCCCGGATCGCCACCGATCCGCCCCCGCCTCGTTGACCAGACGGCGCACGGTGTCGGCGGAGGGCGGGGAACGGGCATGGCGGGGCACGGGGCGGCGGCGGTGGGGGGTTCGCCGGAGCTGGGGGAGTCGTACCGGGTCTGCGAGCAGGAGGTGGCCCGCCGGCTGGCCCCGCTGTGGGCTATCAGCGACATGCTGCCGTCCGAGGTGCGGCCGTACTTCCACGCCGTCAACGGCTTCGCCTCCCTGTCCGACCGGATCGCCGACGACGCCGACGCCCACGACGCCGAAGCCCACGAAGGCGACGGTGAGCTCCACGCCGTCGCCGACCCCGCCGAGCGGGAGCGCCGGTTCGCCCGGTGGCGGGCCGACACCCTGGCGGAACTGGCGGCCGGCCACAGCGAGCACCCGCTGCGCCGGGCCTTCGTGGACACCGTGCGACGCTGGGAGCTGGACCCGGCGCTGGTCGAGGAGTTCCTGGACGCCACCCTGGCCGACGGCGCCCGCCCGCCGGCTTTCGAGACCCACGCGGACCTGCGCCGCCACCTGCGGGGCGTCGCGGGGACGATCACCGAACTGTGGGCCCCACTGCTGGGGGCACGGTGCCCGCAGGCGGCGGGCGCGCTGTCCGCGCTGGGGGAGGCCTGCCAGCTGGCCGACATCCTGGAGGACCTCCCGCTCGACCTCGCGGCCGGCCGCTGCTACCTGCCGCAGGAGGACCTGTGCCGGCTCGGCCTGACCGTCGCCGACCTCGGCAGGCCCGCCCGCCGACGCGACCACCGGGCCGCCCTGGACGGGCTGGTCGAGCGCCAACAGGCGCAGATGCACCGGCTGTTGGAGCAGGCGCTGCCCGCCACCTGGCTCGCCGCCCCCGGCTGCCGCCCGTTCCTGCACACCCTGCTGCTCGGCGCCCAGCTCCAGTACGACGAAGTGGCCCTGGTGCGCTCACGCGTCCTGACCGAGGGCCTCGCACCGCTGAGCTCCGACGGCATCACGCCCCACCGCCGAGGCCGGTCGGTCTCCTCGGAGGGCGGGCCCGCCCACGTCGCCGTGATCATGGACGGCAACCGCCGCTGGGCCGAGGCCCGGCGGCTGCCCGCTCAGCAGGGCCACCAGGCCGGGCAGCGGGCCGCACTGCGCCTGGTCAACGCGGCGCTGCGGCTGGGCATCCGGCACCTGAGCCTGTACGCGTTCTCCACCGAGAACTGGGACCGCCCTCCCGAGGAGCTGACCGCACTGTTCGACTCGCTGGCCGACGGCCTCACCCGCAGCGCGGAGGGCCTGCACGCACTCGGCGTGCGGATCCGCTGGTGCGGCCGGCGGGACCGGGTGGACGAGTCGCTGGCCTCGTCGATCGCGCTGGTGGAGAGCCTGACGTCCAACAACGGCACGCTGAGCCTGACGGTCTGCGTGGACTACGGCGGACGGGAGGAGCTGACCGCCGCGGCCAGGAGCCTGGCCGCCGAGGCGGCGGCCGGCGGGATCCGGCCGGAGGCGATCGGCCCGGCCGACCTCGCCCGGCACCTGTACGTCCCGGACCTCCCGGACGTCGACCTGCTGATCCGCACCTCCGGGGAGCAGCGGATCAGCAACTTCCTGCCCTGGCAACTCGCCTACGCCGAGCTGCTGTTCGACCCCACGCCGTGGCCCGACTACGACCTGGCCCGGCTGCGCGGGGCGGTCCGGGCCTACGCGGCCCGGGAGCGCCGCTTCGGCGCCGGCGTGCCCGCGCAGTCCCGTCAGTCCCGTCAGTCCGGGCAGTCTCGCGACGACCGGCCGGCCGCCGCCGCCACTCCTACACGGCTGGGGGAGGGGTGTACGTCCCCTCGGCCGTGACGTACCCCAGCACGGTGTCCACGGTGACCGGGTGCGCGCCGAAGTTCGCGGTGTACGCGTCCACCGCCTCCTGGGTGGGGCGCAGCGGCACCCCGCTGAGCCGGACCTTCATCGGCTGCCCCGCGGGCACCGGCTGGGCCGTCAGCTTCCCCTCCGCCAGGCCGCAGTGGAAGGCCGAGCGCTGCCCCATCTCCGCCCCGCCGACCTCGCAGCGGCCGGAGCCCAGGCCGTCCTCGATCGCGCCGGCCAGGTTCACCACCTGGTAGACGCCCTGGGGGGTGCGGACGGAGACCCCGCCGTTCAGCGCCCCGTCGCCGTGCGCCTTCGGCGGGTTCGCGAGGGACGGGTCTCCCTGGGCCGAGCGGATCGGCAGGCGCACCGCCGGACCCCGGTCGTTCAGCACCATGCGCGCCGGGGCGACGACGTCCACCATCGCGTGGAGGCGGTCCAGCTGGGCCTGTGCCTCCGGGGTCCAGCGCACTTCCACCCAGCCGTCGGAGAGCGTGCCAAATCTTCCGGCGCGGTCGGTGCCGCCGTCACCGGCACCGGCCGCCGTCCCGGTGAGCCACCCCAGTAGCGGGGCGGCCAGCGTCGCGCCCAGCAGCGACCGCCGCGTCGTGCTCATCGTTCCGAACCGTCCTTCCCGGGCCGCCCAGTACGGCCCCGGGACGGATCATCCGTCCACCGACCGTCTCCGAGGCCGGTGTGGAGGGCAAAACCACTCGTGTGGGGGGAGCGAGAAGCAGTCCCGGGTGGTTCGTTCGGGCACAGGAGCCCCCCGGGACCGCTGCCCGCCGGGTGTCCGGTCCGGCAACCGGGCACCCCGTGCGGAGGCCGGCCGACAGCGTTCACGCGGCGCGGGCACCGGCCGTTCGCATACCCCTCCCACCCCGAGTTGAACGCGTTCAAAGCCGTGCGCCATGATGAGGACGTGCGAGAACACCCCGCCGCGGCCTGCGGCGGAGGGTGTGCCCGTGCTGCCCCGTCACGCTCCGAACCCCCGTACCAGACCACGGAGTCGACCGTGCGACACCTGCTGCAACGCCACCCCTTCGCGATGCGCACCCACTTCGCGCACTCGCTCGTCCTCACCTACGCCCTGCCGCCGAGCCGGCTCACCCCGCTGGTGCCGCCCGGCCTCGCCCTCGACACCTACACCGACCCCGACGGCACCGAGCACGGATTCGTCGCCGCCGCCGTCGTGGACACCCGGGCGCTGCGCCTGGCCGCGCTGCCCGCCCGCCTCGGCCGGGACTTCATCCTCACCGGCTACCGGGTCTTCACCCGCTTCCCGACCCCCGGCGGCCGCACCATGCGCGGCCTGCGCATCCTGCGCTCGGACACCGACAGCCGGATGATGGCGGTCGGCGGCAACGCCTTCTCCCGCTACCACTACCGGCACGCCCGGATCGGCACCCGGGTGCTCGGCGACACCCTGGAGTTCAAGGTGCTCAGCGGCGACGGCCGCGCCGACCTGCACGTGCGCGCCGACCTCGGCAGCGCCCCCGCCGCCCTCCCGCCGGGCAGCCCGTTCGCGGACGCCCGCGCCGCGCGCCGCTTCGCCGGCCCGCTGCCCTACACCTTCGAGTACGAGCCGCAGACCCGCTCGATGATCGTGGTCAAGGCCACCCGCGCCCACTGGGGCCCGGCTCCGGTGGCCGTCGAGGTGCCCCGGCTCACCTTCTTCGACCACGGCCCGCTGGCCGGCAGCCGGCCGGTGCTCGCCAACGCCTTCCACGTCGCCGGCCTCGACTACGGCTGGCACGCCGGAGAGCGCCGCGACCTCACCGGAGCCGTCCGATGACCGCCCCCACCGCGGCCGGGCCTCGCCCGCCGGCCGTCCGCCCGGCCGTCCTCCGCCCGGCCACTGCCCGGCTCGACGGCCCCCGCCCGTCCGGCGTGCGCGAAGTCGTCCGCTACAACTGGCCGATGTACGCCGCCGGTGCGTTCACCGTTGCCGCCGGCCTGGCGCTGGCCCGCCGGCTGCCCGGCCCCGCCGCCGCGCTCGCCCGTACGGCCGCCGCCACCGCCGCCGGCTACCTCGCCGTCAGCACCCTCGCCACCTGGTGCGTCTACGACCGCTCCGCACTCCACCGCTACGACTGGCTGCCCGCCCTGCTGCCCGACGGCCCCGGCGACCACCTGGTGGTCAGCACCGGCCTGGACGAGGCCAGCCGCCCGCTCGCCACCCGCCACCCCGAAGCCCGCGGGCGGGTCGCCGACCTGTACGACCCGGCGCTGACCGCGGGCGGCTCGGTCCGCCGCGCCCGCCGTCACGCCCCGCCCGCCCCCGACGGCATCCCGGCCCGCCCGGACGCCCTGCCCGCCGCAACGGGCGCCCTGGACACCGTGTTCGCCGTCTTCGCCGCCCACGAGCTGCGCCGGCCCGCCGACCGCACCGCCCTGTTCACCGAGGCCGCCCGCACCCTGCGTCCCGGCGGCACCCTGCTGCTGGTCGAGCACCTGCGGGACGCCGCCAACACCGCCGTCTACGGCCTCGGCGCCTGGCACTTCCTGCCCCGCGACACCTGGCTCCGGCACGCCGCCGAGGCCGGCCTGCACCCGGCCGCCGAACGCCGGATCGCCGGCCTGGTCACCGCCTTCGCCTTCCGGAAGCCCGCACCATGACCGGACTGATCACCCTGGAAGCCCAGCTGCGCCTGGTCGGCGCCGCCCTCGTGACCGTCGGCCTGGTCCACGCGGTGCTGCCCCGCGCCATCGACTGGCCCGCCGACCTGTCCGGCACCACGCTGCTGACCCGCCAGGTCTCCTACGCCCACCTCTTCTTCATCGGCCTCGTCTGCGCCCTGCTCGGCCTGCTCCCGCTCTGCCTGGCCCCCGACCTGCTCGCCGGCGGCCGGCTGGGCACCGCCCTGCTGGCGGGGCAGGCCATCTTCTGGGGCCTGCGCTGGCTCTTCGAATTCGCCTACTTCTCGCCCCGGCTGTGGCGCGGCGACCGCCTGCGCACCCTCGCGCACCTCGGCCTCTCCGTCCTGTGGACCTGGGTGACGGCCGTCTTCGCCGCCGCCCTCTGGAGCACGGTCTAGTCCGACAACGGCTTCCGGACCTCCATCCCGGACGGCGACAACCGGCCCACCACGCCCGGCGGCACCGGGCCGCCCCGCGGGTGAGCCGGCCGGACGGTTCCCGCCGTCCTCAAGCCCCCAGGTAGCGCAACACCGCCAGGACCCGCCGGTGGCCGTCCACGTCCACCGGCAGGTCCAGCTTGGCGAAGATGTTGCCGATGTGCTTGTTCACCGCCGCGTCGCTGATGAAGAGCTCCGCCGCGAGCGTGGCGTTGGAGCGGCCCTGGGCCATCAGGGCCAGCACCTCGCGCTCGCGGGCGCTGAGGCGTTCCAGCGGGTCGTGCCGCAGTCGGACCAGCTGCTGGACCACCTCCGGGTCGACCACCGTCCCGCCGGCGGCCACCCGTTCCAGGCCGGCCATGAAGTCGGCGACCGCGCCCACCCGCTCCTTCAGCAGGTAGCCGATCGCCCGGCCGCCGTCGGAGTC
Organism: Kitasatospora sp. NPDC093102; assembly: GCF_040683915.1. Taxonomy (NCBI): domain Bacteria; kingdom Bacillati; phylum Actinomycetota; class Actinomycetes; order Kitasatosporales; family Streptomycetaceae; genus Kitasatospora; species Kitasatospora sp. NPDC093102. The sequence continues at coordinate 25,286 of NZ_JBFBFA010000029.1, forward strand.
CAACAGCCGCATCGCATAGGACTGTTCGACGTACTGGCTGAGCACCACCACCGGCAGTCCCGAGAACTCCCGGCGCAGCCCGACAGCCGCGCGCAGGCCGTCGTCGCGGTTGCCCGGCGGCATCCGGACGTCCGTGACCACGAGGTCCGGCCGCTCGGCGCGCACGGCGGCGACCAGGGCGTCCGCGTCGCCGACGGCGGCGAGGGTGTGGTGCCCGAAGCGGCGCAGCAGCCCGACCATCCCCTCGCGGATCAGGACGGCGTCCTCGGCGACGATCACCCGAAGTGGCACGGCACCTCCACGTGGAGCAGGGTCGGGCCGCCGGCCGGGCTGGACACCCGCATCCGGCCGTCGACGGCGGTGAGACGGTCGGCGAGCCCGGTCAGTCCGCTGCCGAGCGCCGGATCGGCGCCACCGCGGCCGTCGTCTGCGATCTCCAGGACGAGCAGGTCCGCGTGGTAGCGACCGGAAACCCGGGCATGGCCGGCGCCGCTGTGGCGGGCGATGTTGGTCATCGCCTCGCTGATCAGGTAGTAGAGGCCGGTCTCCACCTGCCGGGGCAGCCGGCCGGGCAGGTCCAGGTCGACGGTGACCGGGATCGGGAACCGGCCGGCCTGCTCCCGGACGGCGGCGGCCAGCCCGTGGTCGGCCAGCACCGGCGGGTTGAGGCCGCGCACGATCCGGCGCAACTCCTCGTGCGCGGAGCCGAGTTGATCCTGCGCCCGGGCCAGCTGCGGGCCCAGCGACGATTCCGGCGGGATGTCCAGGTGCATCAGCCCGAGCGTCATCCCCAGCGAGAGCAGCCGCTGCTGCGCGCCGTCGTGCAGGTCCCGTTCGATCCGTTCCCGCTCGGCGTCGAAGGCGTCCACCAGCCGCGCCCGGGATGCCTTCACCTCCCGCAGCTGCGCGCCCAACTCCGCGTCACGCGGGGCGAGCAGGGTGCGTGCGAGGGCCGCGCGGGCGCCCGCCCAGGAGGTCACCGTGTACGGCGAGGAGAGCAGCACGAAGGCCCCGAACACCGACCACGGCCAGGTGGAGCCGTCGAGTGACGAGAAGCAGAGCGCCGGCACTCCGAAGGAGAAGAACAGCACCAGCAGGTCCAGCCACCACAGCGAGGCTGCCGAGACCAGGGTGAAGCCCAGCTCGCGCCAGGTCACCGGCTCCGTCAGCCGGGTGGCCGTCCAGGCGCGCAGCCCCGGACCGTCCGGAGCCCGGTGCGGGTCCTCGGCCGGGTCCAGGTCCACCAGCCGCAGCCGGCGCCGTTCGACGGCCGCGACCGCCACCGCCGACAGCACCACCCCCACCAGCGGTGCCACTCCCACCAGCACCACCAGCAGCACGACCCCCGCCACCAGCCCGGCGGCCACCACCGCCATTGCTGCGGCGCCCACCAGCACCCCGCTCGCCAGGTACGCCAGTGAACGCCAAGGCCACGCGGAGGTGAGGAAGTTCAACGGCCGTTGGGCCATCGCCTGCCATGCCGTTCTCGGACGCATGCGAAGAACGATAGTGCGGCGGGGCAACGGGCGGGGTAGTGCAGGCACTACCTTCCCGGTAGCGCCCGGATCAGTGCCTCCGACCTGCGGATTCGCTGGAATTCTCGGCATGGAGAACCATCGGGAACCCACGGCGGACGGCCGCGCGGCCGAACTGCGCGGCATGTCCGAACCGCACGGCGCGGCCGAACCGCACGGCGTGGTGGAGCTGCACGACGTCCGCAAGGTGCACGGCACCGGCGAAGGGGCCGTGACCGCACTCGACGGGGTGACACTCGGCTTCCCGCGCGGCACCCTGACCGCGATCATGGGGCCCTCCGGCTCCGGGAAGTCCACGCTGCTCCAGTGCGCCGCCGGCCTGGACCGCCCCACCGCCGGCCGGGTGCTGCTGGCCGGTCTCGACCTCGGTGCCCAGAACGAGCGCCGGCGCACCGAACTGCGGCGCGAGCGGATCGGCTTCGTGTTCCAGGCGTACAACCTGGTCGAGTCGCTGACCGCCGCCCAGAACGTCGAACTGCCCTCCCGCTTCGCGGGCCGCAGGAAGGGCGGGGCCGTCGGCCGCGAGGAGGTGGCCGCCGCCCTGCGCGCCGTCGGGCTGGCCGAGCGTGCCGGACACCGGCCGAGCGGACTGTCCGGTGGTCAGCAGCAGCGCGTAGCCCTGGCCCGCGCCCTGGTCACCCGCCCTGACGTGCTCTTCGCCGACGAGCCCACCGGTGCGCTGGACACCCGCACCTCGGGTGAAGTCCTGCGCCTGCTACGGCGGTTGGTGGACGAGCAGGCGCAGACCACGATCATGGTCACCCACGACCCGACGGCGGCCGCCATCGCCGACACCGTGATCTTCCTCCAGGACGGCCGGATCGCCGACCGGCTGGACCTCGACGGCGACACCACCCGCGCCGCCGCCGCCGTCGCGGCCCGCATGGCCCGGCTGGAGGCGTGATGCTGATCCTCGCCAACGTCCGCGAGCGCTGGTCGAGTCACCTCGCCTGCTGGCTCGCGGTCCTGGTCGGCACCGGGCTGATCACGGCGACCCTGACCGTGTACGAGTCCGCCCGTCCCGCCGTCCAGCCCCGCCTCGCCGCCACCACCGCCCTGGTGCTCCCGCCGCAGGCCACCGACCGCGGTGGCAGCCCCAAGGACCGCATCCCGTGGAGCCCCGCCGAGGCGACGGCTCTCACCGACCGGCTGGGCGCGCTGCCCGGCGTGGCCGCCGTCGTGGTGGACCGCGCCTTCTACGCCCAGGCCGTCCGGGACGGCAGTCCGGTCCTCGACGAGGGCGCGGCCGAGGCCGGACACGGCTGGTCCTCGGCCCGGCTGGCCCCGTACCGGCTGCTCACCGGCCGGGCCCCGGACACCGCCGAGGAGGTGGTGGTCGACCAGTCCCTCGGCGTCCCGGCCGGTGCCCGGCTGACCGTCAACCTCACCGCCGGACGCACCGAGTTCACCGTCGTCGGCACGGTGGAGGGCCCCGGCTACTACCTCAGCGACGCCGCAGCCGCGCAGCGCGACCCGGGCGTCCGGACGATCGCCCTGCTCCCCGCCCCCGACACCCCGGCCGCCCGCCTGGCCGCGGCCGCCCGGACGGCCGTCGGCGACCGGGCGACGGTGGTCACCGGTGACGGCCGCGCCGCGCTCCAGCCCCGCCACGTCGAGCACCGGCGCTTCCTCGGCACCCAGCTGATCGCGGCCCTGGCCACCCTCGGCCTGTTCACCACCGGCTTCCTGGTCGCCTCGATGCTCGTCCTCGCCACCGGCCTGCGGCGCCGTGAACTCGGCCTGCTGCGCACCCTCGGCGCCACCCCGGGCCAGCTGCGCCGGATGCTCCTCGGCGAGGCCGCGGTGGTCGGCCTGCTGGGCTCGGCGGCGGGCTGCCTCGCCGGCCTCGCGGCCGCCCCACTGCTGCGCGACGCCCTGCTGCGCCTGGACGTCGCCCCGCCGGGGCTCGTGGTCCGGGTCACGGCCTGGCCGCTGCTCACCGCCACCGCGATCGGCGTCGGCGTCAGCGTGCTCGGCGCCTGGGCGGCGAGCCGCCCGGCCGTCCGGGTCGCACCGTTGGAGGCACTGCACGAGAACCGCTCGGGAGAACGGGGGCCGAACCGCGCCCGGCCGGCCGTCGGACTGGCGGTGCTCGGCCTCGGCGCCGGCTGCGCGGTCCTCACCGCCACCGCCGCCGCGGACCGCCGGGTCAGCCTGGCGATCACCGCCACCATGGTGCTGATCACGGCGGCCGCCCTGCTCGCCCCGACGCTGGTCGGCCCGGTGGGCCGGGTGGTGACCGCACCGCTGCGACGGCTCGGCTCGGCCGGACCGCTGCTGCTGCGGGCCGGGCTGACGGCGGGCGCGGGCCGCGCCGCCGCCACAGCGGCACCGGTGATCGCGGCGGTCGGCTTCGCCGTGCTGCTCAGCGGCGCGGTGGAGACGATGCGGGCGGCCTACCCGGCCGGGCAGGCATTGCGGCTCGCCGGCCAGGCGATCGTCACCAACGACGGCACCCCGGGCCTCACCGACGAAGTGGCCGCCGCCCACCCGGTCGGCAAGGCCGCCCTCCCGACCCGCGCCTTCGTCCACCGGGCCGACGGGACGACCGTCGTGATCGACGCCCTCGGCTCCCGCGACCCGGCCTGGAGCCGGCCCGGAGAAGCGGTCCTGGGGGCGTCGACGGCGAAGTGGCTGGGCGTGACGGCGGGGCAGCAGTACCCGGTCCGCTTCGCCGACGGCGCCACCGTCCCGCTGCGCATCGCCGGGATCCTGCCGGACGACCCGGCCCGCGGCGACTTCGTCCTCGCCCGGACCCTGGTCCGCAGCCACGACCCGGCCGCCCTGGGCGACGACCTCTTCGTCCCGGCGGACAGCAGGCCCGTGGCGGTGGTCCCCGGCACGGCCGTCCACGACGCCGTCCGCTACGCGCTGGACGACTACGACACCGACGCCCGGCTGACCGACAGCCTCGCCGCGATGCTGATCGCCGTCGCCGTCGGCTACAGCGCGATCGCCACCGCCAACAGCACCGCCCTGTCCGCCCGCAGCCGCCGCCGCGACCTCGCCGTCCTGCGTTCCACCGGCGGCACCGCCCGCCAACTGGTCCTGCTCGCTGCGGCCGAAGCGGCCCTGGTGACCGCCATCGCCACCGTGCTGGGCCTGCTGGCCACCCTCCCACCCCTGGCCGGCCTCGCCTCCGGCCTCTCCCAGAGCACCGGAGCCCCCGTCACCCTCCATCTGGACCCGGCGGCCCTGGCGGCCGTGACCTGCGCCTGTCTGCTGCTGGCGGGCACGACCGGTGCGGTGGTGACGTGGCGTTCGTTGCGCCGGCCGTGAGGCGGCCGTCTTCCTGCACCGTCCACCAGCCGCCGCGCCCGCTCCGTCAGAGGTCCGCCGGGAGGGCCGGTGCCCGGCGGGGCTGGGGCGGGAGGGGGAGGGTGAGGGCCTCGCGGGAGACCGCCGGGAGGGCGAGGGCGCCGGCGGTTTCGGCCGGGAGGGGGCGGAGGCCGAGGAGGGCGGTGGTGAGGCGGGTGGTGGCGCGGTGCCAGTCGGGGATGCGCTGGAGCATGGCGTGGCCGCTGCCGGTGACGGTGTAGCCGCAGACCCGGGCGCCCGCGGCGCGGCTGCGGGCGGCGAAGGCGTGGGTTTCGGCGGGCGGGGTGACGGTGTCGCGGTCGCCGTGCAGCATCAGCACGTCCCGCCCGGCGAGCTGTTCGCACGGGTCCTCGGCCGGGCACCACGGTGCGAGGGCGATCAGGCCGGTGACGGACGGGTGCCCGCCGGCCTGGAGCGCGGCGCGTCCGCCCATCGAGTGGCCGACCAGTACGGTCGGCACCGGCCCGAGCAGCGCGGCCAGTTCGTCGAGCGCGGCGGTCGCGTCCAGCGCGGCGTCCGCCCGCTCGCCGTTCCAGCCGCGGTGGCGGTAGCGGACGGTCCCGACGGCGATGCCGGCGTCCGCGGTCGCCCTGGTGAGCCCGCGCAGGAAGCCGTGCATCCGCAGCAGCGGGAGGTTGAGGAGCCCGGGCCGGGCGAGGTTGTGCTCCTCGCCGCCGTGCAGCACCAGGACGGCGGCCCGCGCCGCTTCCGGCCGGACGTGCCAGTGCAGCGCCCGGTGGCCCACCGCGCGCTCCGTTGCCGTACCGCTCACTTCCGCACCGTCCCGTCCGTCCCGCCCCGTGGCCCGTCTCCCCGGACCGCCACTGTACGCGCGCGGACGGCTGGACGGCTCACCCGAGGGGACCGTCCCGGACACCGGAAGGGGGAGCGGAACCGGTGGTCCGCGGGGTCTGCCGGGGCTCAGACCTCCAGCAGGCCCTGCTCGCGCACCAGCCAGCAGATCGCGGTGAGGCGGTTCACGGCGTAGTCGTAGCCGACCGGCTCCCGCCAGCCGATCTCGGCGAGCGCGTCCAGGAAGCCCAGCGCGTAGTCCGACAACTCCGCACGGTCCACGGGCCGGGGCGCGAGCTCCGGCCCCTGCGCGTACAGCAGCTCCCGCAGCATCGCCGTGTGCTGGTCGACCGCCGCCACGAAGCCCGGCTCGAAGGCGAACTCGGCCAGCCGGGGCATGAAGGCGGTCACGATGCCGGGCAGCGGGCAGCCGGCCGGCTCGTCGGGGGAGTGCCGGAAGGAATCGTCGGAGGTGGCGAACATCCGTCCACGGTAGGCGAGCCCCGGGGCGGGGACGGACGCCCGCGACGGTTCCGTGCTGAGACCTTGGCCACCCCTGCCCGTGCCGGCCCGCCCGCCCTGCGGACGTTCCACGGCCCGGCGGATTCGCTGCGCCGACCCCCGGGTGGTGGGTACCAGAATGGCCGGCATGGATCTTCGCATCTTCACCGAACCCCAGCAGGGCGCGAGCTACGACACCCTCCTCGCGGTCGCCCGCACCGCCGAGGAACTCGGTGCCTTCAGCGCCTTCTTCCGTTCCGACCACTACCTGAAGATGGGCGACGTCGACGGCCTGCCCGGGCCCACCGACGCCTGGATCACCCTGGCCGGCCTCGCCCGCGACACCAGCACCATCCGCCTGGGCACCCTGATGACCGCCGCGACCTTCCGGCTGCCGGGCGTCACCGCCATCCAGGTCGCCCAGGTGGACGCGATGAGCGGCGGCCGGGTCGAGTTCGGCCTCGGCGCCGGCTGGTACGAGGCCGAGCACGCCGCGTACGGCATCCCCTTCCCGAAGGAGAAGTTCGGGCGGCTGGAGGAGCAGCTGGCGATCATCACCGGGCTGTGGAACACCAAGCTCGGCGACACCTTCGACTTCGCCGGCGAGTACTACACGCTGACCGACTCGCCCGCGCTGCCCAAGCCCGCCCAGGAACACGTCCCGGTGCTGGTCGGCGGCCTCGGCCCCAAGCGCACCCCGGCCCTGGCGGCCCGCTTCGCCGACGAGTTCAACCTGCCGTTCGCCTCGGTGGACGACACCGTCGCCCAGTTCGGCCGGGTCCGCGCCGCCGTCGAGCAGGCCGGGCGCTCGGCCGGCGACCTGGTCTACTCCAACGCGCTGGTGGCCTGTGTCGGCCGCGACGACGCCGAGGTGGCCCGTCGCGCCGCCGCGATCGGCCGCGAGGTGGACGAGCTGAAGGAGAACGGCCTGGCCGGCACCCCGGACGAGGTGGTCGAGAAGATCGGCCGGTACGCGGCGGCCGGCAGCGAGCGGATCTACTTCCAGATCCTCGACCTGGACGACCTCGACCACCTGGAGCTGATCGCCTCGCGGATCGCCCCGCAGCTCGGCTGACGCGCCCTCCGGGCCGTCGGTGCTCCGGCGGCCCGGCCCCGGCCGGGGCCGTCCGTACCCGCCCCGACCTCCGCCCTTTACTCGCTCTTGGGAATGCGCCATGCTCCTTGGACGGGAACTGCGGGGGGAGACCGGGTGAGCGGGACGGGAACGGCGCGGACGGCGGCGCCGAGGGTGCCGCCGCCGCGCACCGCCGGGGAACGCGTCGTCCTGCCCGCGCCGCACGAGCCGCCCGCCCGGCACGAGCTGCGCGGGCCCGGACCGGCGGCCCTGCGCTACCCGGCCGGGGACCTGCTGGTCGTCACCGGTCTGCCGGGCAGTGGCAAGAGCACCCTGATGCGCCGCTGCGTCCGCGCCCCGCTGATCGACTCCCAGCTGGTCCGCGAGGAGTACGCGGCCAGGCTGCCCGGCCGCCTGCCGTACGCGTTCTACCGCCCGCTGGCCCGGCTCGCCCACTACCGGCGGCTGCGCCGGGCAGTGCTGGACGGCGGACCGCTCGCGGTGCACGACTGCGGCACCCAGCCCTGGGTGCGGGCCTGGCTGGTCGGGGCCGCCGCCCGGCAGGGCCGCCGGGTGCACCTGCTGCTGCTCGACGCCGACCCGGCCGAGGCGCTGGACGGGCAGCGGCGGCGCGGGCGCGGCGTCTCGCGCTACGCCTTCGCCCGGCACCGGGCCGAGGTCGGCCGGCTGCGCCGCCGGATCCTGGAGGCCGGCCGGCTGCCGGCCGGCTGTGCGTCGGCCGTGGTACTGGACCGGGCCGCCGCGCGCGCCCTGCGGGAGATCGACTTCACGGCGTCGTAGTCTCGGCGAGTCCGCGCCGGGCGCCGGCTGGCCCGGCCGGAGCAGGCCCGGGGCGCGGCCGAGACTCCGTCAACTCCCCCGTCAGGAGCGCTGATGCGCCGTACTGCCCGGGTGCGCTCGCGTGCCCCCCGACTGTTCCCCTGCGCCGCTGCGCTGGTCGCCGTGGCCGGTCTGAGCCAGTTCGCCGTACCGGCCGCGCACCGTGCCGCTGTGCCGGCGGCCGGGTGCACGGACGACGGCGACGGTGCGGCCGGTGCTGGTACTGGTGCTGGTGTCGATGCCGCGGCCCGGCTGCCGGCCGGCAGCCGCCCGGGCCGGGACCCGAACCAGGTCAGCGCCGCGCAGGCCCGGGCGATGCAGGCCGACCTCGACCAGCGGCTCGCCGAACTGGGCACCGGCCGGGTCCGGGCCGCCGTTCCCACCACCGTCCCGGTCTTCGTCCACGTGATCCACGACGGCAACGCCGGACGGCTCGACCAGGCTGCCGTCGCGGGCCAGATCGACCACCTCAACAGCACCTACGGCGGCCAGGGCGAGGGCAACGCCCCGAGCCCGTTCCACTTCCGGCTGGCCGGCACGGACTGGACCGACAACGCCTCCTGGTACACCGGCATGACCCCGGGCTCGCCGGCCGAGCGGGCGATGAAGACCGCCCTGCGCAAAGGGGACCAGGGCACCCTCAACCTCTACACCGCCCGGCTCGGCGACTCCCTGCTCGGCTGGTCGACGTTCCCGAACGCGTACCGGACGAACCCGACCGACGACGGCGTCGTGGTGCTCGACGCCTCCCTGCCGGGCGGCGCCGCCACCCACTACGACGAGGGCAACACCGCGACCCACGAGATCGGCCACTGGCTCGGCCTCCTCCACACCTTCCAAGGCGGCTGCCGGCCCCCGGGCGACTACGTGGAGGACACCCCGGCCGAGCGCACCGCCGCCTCCGGCTGCCCCGAGGGCCGCGACACCTGCCCCGGCCCGGGGCTCGACCCGATCCACAACTTCATGGACTACAGCTACGACTCCTGCATGACCCAGTTCACCCCGGGCCAGGTCCAGCGGATGGCCAACGCCTGGGCTGCCTACCGGAGTTGAGCCGAGCCGGGGCCGACCAGGAGGGCGGCTCAGCAGAACACCACGAGGTAGAGCAGCCTCCGGCCGCCGGAGGCGCGGAACTCGTACGCCCGGTAGTCCAGGGCGGAGGCCTCCAGCCAGGCGCCCGGGCGCTCCTCGGGGGTGAGCAGGGAGGGCACGAAGAAGCCCGGTGAGGCCTCGTGCAGCTCGCCCCACAGGCCCAGCGTCATCTCGTCCGCGTCGACCGCCAGCCGCTTCGCCAGCCGCCGGTCCACCGGGCCGCGGGCCAGCCGCCAGTAGCGTCCTTCGGCGTCCACGAAGCCGCCCGACCCGAGCGGGTCGTGGAGCACCCAGCGGTCGTCGTCCTCGTCCTTGGGCGGCAGGGCGGCCAGGATCTCCGCGAAGCCGCCGGTACGGCGGCGGGGTTTGCTCGGCATCCGGGCATCCTCCCAGCTCCCAACCGCCCGCCGCACTTGGAATTGAATGCGACGGGCCACTTCCGGCGTGGCAGATGCCGACCGTTTATTCGATTTGATCTATGTTCAGAGGGTCCGGACCGATCAGGAGCAACCGAAGGAGCAAGGGCATGAGTGCCAATCCCCGGATCGTCGTCGGCGTGGACGGCTCGCCCGCCTCGGAGCAGGCGCTGCGCTGGGCGATCGACTACGCGCGGGCCGTCGGCGGGACGGTCCACGCGATCGCCGCCTGGGAGTACCCGGCCTTCTACGGCTGGGCCGGGCAGGGCGTGCCGACCGTCGAGACCTTCAACCCCGAGGAGATCGCCGGGAAGACCCTCAGCGAGACCATCACCAAGGTGGCCGGCGACGACGCCGGCGTGCGGATCACCGAGAGCGTGATGCCCGGCAACGCCGCCCGGGTGCTGCTGGAGGCCGCCAAGGGCGCCGCGCTGATCGTCGTCGGCAGCCGGGGCCTGGGCGGCTTCTCCGGCGTGCTGCTCGGCTCGGTCAGCCGCCATCTCACCGAGCACGCGCCCTGCCCGGTGGTCGTGGTGCGCGAGGGCCAGGCCGCCCCGGAGCAGTCGGCGTAGCGCACCGGGGCCGGTAGCCCGCCGGGCCGCCGCACGGACCAGAATGGAGACATGCCAGAAGGTGACTCCGTCTACCGCGCGGCGGCCCACTTGCACGAGGCCCTCGCCGGACAGCCGCTGACCAGCGCCGACCTGCGGGTGCCCGCGCACGCCACCGCCGACCTCACGGGCCACCGGGTGCTGGAGGTCGCCCCGCGCGGCAAGCACCTGCTCGCCCGCTTCGACGGCGGCCTCACCCTCCACACCCACCTGCGGATGGACGGCCGCTGGGAGGTCTACCGCCCCGGCGAGCGGTGGACCGGCGGCCCCGACTGGCAGGTCCGCGCCGTCCTCGGCACCGACGGGGGCACCGCCGTCGGGTACCGGCTGCCCGTCGTCGAACTGCTGCGCACTGCCGACGAACGGCGGATCGTCGGCCATCTCGGCCCCGACCTGCTCGGCCCCGACTGGGATCCGGTCGAGGCCGTCCGCCGGCTCCTCGCCCGCCCGGGCCGTCCGCTCGTCGAGGCCCTGCTCGACCAGCGCAACCTCGCCGGGATCGGCAACGTCTACGCCAACGAGCTGTGCTTCGTGGCGGGCGTCACCCCCTGGACCGAGGTCGGCGAACTCCCGCACCCCGACCGGCTGGTGGAGCGCGCCCGGCAGATGCTGGAGGCCAACAAGCTGCGCCCCGGCCACGTCACCACCGGCGACACCCGGCCCGGCTACCAGCACTGGGTCTACGGCCGGGCCGGACGGCCCTGCCCGCGCTGCGTCACCCCCGTGGTCACCGGGCGGCAGGGTTCGCCGCCGCGCGACCGGGCGGTGTACTGGTGCCCGTACTGCCAGCGCGGCCCGGCACCGGAGGTCACGGCCGTTCGACCAGCGCGGGGTGGCGGGGGTCGTCCACCCGGACGGTGACGTCGGCCGCCTCCGCGGGCCCGGTCTGCGCCTCGTAGCGGGCGAAGGCGGGCAGCGTCCACTGCTGGTCGGCCGGGGTGCGGCGGGCCAGTGCGGCCGGGCCGAGGGCCAGGTGGACGGTCAGCTCCAGCGGCAGCCAGCGGCCGAGCAGCAGGGCGCCGTCCAGCAACAGCACGCCTCCGGGCGGGAGTTCGGTGTACGGGGCGCGGGTCGACCGGTCGGTGACCGGGTCGCGCAGGGAGGGCAGGACGCGGCCGCTGCCGCCCGGCTCCAGCGGGTCGAGCACCTCGCGCAGCAGGGCGCCGTCGTCCAGCCAGAGGTCGTGGAAGGCGTCCGCGTCCTGGTGGCCGTACTCCAGCCGGATCGAGGCAGGGCGCAGGAAGCCGGAGGCCGAGACCCGCAGCGTCGGGTGGCCGCGCAGCCGCAGCGGCTCCACCAGGGCGTCGGCGAGCGCCTCGGGGCGGGCGGCGGCCGCGCCGTCCACGGCGACCCGCAGGCGCCGGCCGCCGGCGCCGGGCAGGGCGGTGATGCGGTCGGCGAGCAGCTCGGCCAGGTTGTCGGGGGAGATCGGGCGTACCTGCATCGGGTCGTCCTGCCGTTTCGTGCGGTCCGGTCGTTCCGTCGGGGCGCTCAGCGCAGGGGGAGGGCGTGCAGGATGTCGTCGTGGCCCGCGTAGAGGCGGCCTCCGTCGAAGGCGAGGGTCCAGACGTCCTTGCCCGGGCCCGAGTCGTGGAAGGTCCACCCCAGCTCGCCGGTCGAGGTGTGGATCGCGCTGACCCCGCCGACCGCCGTACCCGGGACGAACAGCGTCCCGTCGCCGACCAGCGGACGGTTGCGTCGGTCCAGGGGGAACGGCAGCCGGCAGGACCAGAGCACGGCGCCGGAGTGCGACTCGTGGCAGGTGACGATGCCCTGGTCCCACGGGATGTACACCTGGGGGCCGTCATGGAGGGGCGGCAGTGCCCGCCGGGAGTCGCCACGGGCGGGGGAGTACGTCCAGCCCGGCTCGCCGGTGGCCCGCAGCATGCGCACGCCGCCGTTGCCGTCGGGGACGTAGAAGTTCCCCGAGCCGGTGACGCACCAGCGCAGGTCCTCGTCACCAGGGGCGGTCCACAGCTCGCGGCCGGTGGCGGCGTCCCGGGCCACCAGCTCGGCGCGGCCGCCGAGGAAGCGGACGCAGGCGAAGAGGCCGCCTCCGCCGGGGGTGGCAGGGGGGACGGGCTGCTCCACCCGCTCGGTGCGGACGGACCAGAGCAGGGAGCGGTCGGTGACCCGCAGCGCGAAGAGACGGTTGTCCGACGGGGTGCCGTCGGCTCGCGGGCGGCCCCAGGAGTAGCCGTAGAGGACGCCGGGGCCGTAGCGGTCGTAGCCGGCGAGGTGGATCTGCCCCTGGAGCTCGTCGGGCAGCGGCAGGCTCCGGTCGGCGGCGGGGTCGGTGAGGTGGCGGGCCTCGACGTGGCCCTCGTAGGTGGTGAAGAGGTGTTCGGGCCCGACCACCACCTTGCCGAGCAGGTCGAGGTCGCTGGGCCAGCTGCGGGCGGACGGCGGGTCGACGACCAGCAGCCGGGCGGCGGTGCCCTTGGCGGGGTCGAGGACCTGCAGACCGTTCTTGGAGAGGTAGACGGGGCGGTCCGGCGGGTCGGTGAGCCGCTCCGGGGTCATCGCCTCCGGGCCGCGGTAGGTCCAGACCGGCGTCGGCCCGGACAGCGCCGTCGGAACCGGCCTGGTCGGCCCCGGCGAGGGGAGGGCCCCACCGACACCCGAACGGCCGAACGCCCAGGCGGCTCCGCCCGCCGCGAGCACCCCGGCCCCGACCAGCACCCGGCGCCGGCTCGGCCGCGGGCGCTCCCCGCCGCCCGCGATCACGTCCTCGGAGGCCTCGCCGCCGGCGGTTTCCTCGTCCCACTGCCACGACGTCCCACGCGCGGGCCCCCCGGACGACGGCGACTGCATACGGCTCTCGTTTCCCCACCGGCGGCCTCACGCCGCCACCCGCCCGGAGAATATCGAACAGGTCCCGAACCGTCCCAAACCCCCGAAACGCCCGTACACGGGGTTGTGGCACACCGCACGAGGCCCGCCCGGCAGCCCGGGGAGGTGTGCTGACGGCCGAGACGATCGCACCCGAGCGGATCCCCCGAGGCCGGTCACGGTGGCGCGACGGGAGGTGCCCGGCATGCCGTCCGTGCCGGTGCGAGCCGGGCTTCGGGGCCGCCCGGGGCCGGAGCGGGCTCGCCTTGCACCGGCACCCCGATCTTCTTCGAGTCGGTGCGGGAACTCGCCGCCACCTACCCGGGCCTGGCCCTGGACGAGATGGGCGCCTGGGCCTTCCTGCCGTTGATCGCCTCCGGCCGGCCGGTCGGCAGCTGCATCATCGGCTTCGACCTGCCGCGTCCGTTCACCGTGGAGGAGCGCGGCCTGCTCACCGCGCTCGGTGGCTTCATCGCCCAGGCCCTGGAGCGCGCCCGGCTGTACGACGCCGAGTTCCTCCTGGCCCGTGGCCTTCAGCAGGCGCTGCTGCCGCACCGGCTGCCCGAGGTGCCCGGCCTCCGGATCACCGCCCGCTACCTGCCCGGCACCCAGGGCATGGAGATCGGCGGCGACTGGTACGACGCGATCGTCACCGGCGGGGACGTCACCCTGGTGATCGGCGACGTCGAGGGCCACAGCGTCGGCGCGGCTGCCGCGATGGGACAGTTGCGCAGCGCCGTGCGCGCCTTCGCCACCGGCGGCGACCCGCCCGACGAGGTGCTCGCCCGCACCAACCGGCTGCTGCTCGACCTCGACCTCGGGCTGCTCGCCAGCTGCTGCCTGGTCCGGCTGACCCCGGCCGCCGGCCTCGCCCGGATCGCCCGGGCGGGGCACCTCCCGCCGGTGCTGCGCCACCCCGGCGGGCGGGCCGAGGCGCTGTACGTCCCGGGCGGGCCGCTGCTCGGGGTGGACGAGCGGGCCGACTACCCGGTCAGCGACCTGCGGCCGGCCGACGGAGCGGTGCTCGCCCTCTACACCGACGGGCTGGTGGAGGACCCGGCGGTGGCGATCGACCAGGGTGTGGAGCGGCTGCGGGTCGCGCTGGCCCGGGCCGTGGCGGGGGACGGGCTGGAGCAGGCGGCCGAGCGGCTGCTGCGGGAGGTCGGCTCGACCCACCGGGTGGACGACGTGGCGCTGCTGCTCACGGCCTTCGGCTGAGCGGCCGTCGGGCGGGGCCGACCAGGCGACTTTCGTCGGCGCGGGGCGGCGACGAAGGAGGACGGCGGGGGCTCGGGCCGGACCGGTAGCCTCGACGCGTGGAAGCGATCGCGCGGGCCTGGAACACGGTGGTACGGACGGCTCTGCCGGGGCCGTGGCGGCCCCGGCGGGTGGTGGGCGAGGCCGTGCTCGCCCTGCTGATGGGCGGGTTCGCCGCCCTGTTGGAGCTGCTCTCCAACAGCGGCCTGGCGTTGCCCTTCGGCCTCGCCGTCGCCGTGCTGTGGGTGCTGCGCAAGGGGTTGCCGGCCACCGTGCTGCTCGCCGCCGCGGCACTGGCCGGCTGTGGGGCCGGGCCGATGCCGATGCTGATCTGCGCGGGCTGGACGGCCGGGGCACGGATCCGCCGGGTCTGGTCGCTGGTCGGCACCTTCGTCGCGGGCTGGGTGCTGTTCACCGTGACGGGCGTGCTGAAGGACGGCGCCTCGTTCTCGCCGAAGGTGGTCGTGTCGCTGTCGCTCGGCTTCTTCCTGGTGACCGCCGTGCTGCCCGCGCTCTACGGCCGCTACCGGGCGCAGCGCCGCGCCCTGCTGGACGCGCTGCGCGAGCGCAACGAGCAGCTGCTGCGCGAGCGGGTCATGGTGGTGCACCAGGCGCGGCTGCGCGAGCGGCACCGGATCGCCCAGGACATGCACGACAGCCTGGGCCACCAGCTGGCGCTGATCTCGGTGCACTCGGGCGCGCTGGAGGTGGACCGGACGCTCACCGACCGGCAGCGTGAGGCGGTCGGGGTGCTGCGGCAGGCTGCGGTCGCGGCGATGCGCGAGCTGCGCGAGGTGGTCGGGGTGCTGCACGACGAGTCGACGGCGCTGCCGCCCGGCACCGGGACGGCCGCCGGGACGCCGGCCCGGGGCGGTGTGGACGGGGTCGAGGGGTTGGTGGAGTCCTCCCGGGCGGCCGGGGCGGAGATCGGGCTCACCCGGGAGGGCGAGCGGCGTCCGCTGTCGGCCGCCGTCGATCACGCGGCGTACCGGATCGTGCAGGAGGCGCTCACCAACGCGCACAAGCACGCCCCCGGCGCGCCGATCGGTGTCGCGCTGCGGTACGAGCCGGACGCCCTGGTGGTGGAGGTGACGAACAGCCGCGCGCCGGAGCTCGTGGGCGCACGCGTCGGCGTGGGAGCGGCGGTCAGCGGCGGTCAGGGGCTGGCCGGCCTGCGGGAGCGCGCCCGGCTGGTCGGCGGCATGGTGCACGCCGGGCCCACGCCGGAGCAGGGCTTCCGGCTGGCGGCCGTCCTGCCGTACGAAGGGGCGGAGGCGGAGGCCACGGACGGGGCCGAGGGCTGGATGCCGGACGGCCCGCCGCCGGTCGAGGAGCCGGAGCGCAGGCGGCGCAGCCCGGCGGTGGGCTGCGCCCTCGGGGTGGTCGTGGTCGGGCTGATCGTGCTCGGCCTGCTGGTCTGGGGCGTGGTCGTCTTCGTCAAGGGCACCAACGACGCGACCGTGCAGATGCCGATGTACGAGCAGATCAGGCTCGGCACCGCCGAGTCCGAGGTGCTGCAGACGCTGCCGCGCGGCAACGACTTCTTCACCGACACCTACAAGGGGACAGGGCCCGAGGTGCCGGCGGGCGCGCACTGCCGCTGGTACGTCCTGAGCGGTACGCCCGGCACCGGCTGGGACGAGGAGCACGTGGCGCGGTTCTGCTTCCGGGACGGGGCGTTGGTGGAGAAGCAGGAGTACGTGGCGAGGGGCTGAATGCCCCCGTGCGCGGGCGGGTGCTTCGACCGGGGCGGGCCGGGTCGGTTCAGACCGCGGTGGTCCGGATCGGGGTGGTTCGGACCGGTGTCGCCGGGATGTGAGGATGGTGCCGCAGCCGAAGCACCGTTCGAGGGGAATGACCAGCGTGATCCGAGTCCTCGTCGCCGACGACGAGCCGCTGATCCGGGCCGGAATCAGGATGATCCTCGGCTCCGCCGACGACATCGAGGTGGTTGCGGAGGCCGCCGACGGCCGGGAGGCGCTGGAGCTCGCGCGGGCGCACCGGGTGGACGTGGTGCTGCTGGACATTCAGATGCCGGTGATGGACGGGCTGACGGCGCTCGGGGAGCTGGCGAAGGCCGCCCCCGGCGCGCGGGCGCTGATCCTCACCACCTTCGGGGAGCGCGAGAACGTCCTGCGCGCCGTGACCGAGGGCGGTGCCGGCTTCCTGCTCAAGGACACCGCGCCGAACGAGCTGATCCAGGCCGTCCGGGCGGCGGCGGGTGGGAACGCCTTCCTCTCCCCGGCCGCCACCCGGCACATCGTCGACTCGCTGGCCTCCGGGCGCAGCGCCTCGCTGGCCGCCCGCGGCGCCGCGGCGCGGCGCCGGCTGGAGGTGCTCACCCCACGCGAGCTGGAGGTGTTGGCGCTGCTCGGAGAGGGTCTGTCCAACGCCGACGCGGGGGCACGGATCCACATGAGCGAGGCGACGGTGAAGACCTACGTCAGCCGGATCCTGGCCAAGCTGGGCTGTGAGAACCGGGTCCAGGCGGCGCTGCTGGCGCGGGACGCGGAGCTCGACGGCCGTCACTGAGGGTGCCTCTCCGGTTGCCGTGGGTGCCGGGCGTGACGGATGCCACTCGGGGGCGGCGCGGAACCGGGAACTCCGGGTGCGGCGGTGACGGTACGTCAGCTGACGGTTCCTCCGTGTGGATGGCGTGCCGGCTTTCTCGGATGGACAGGTGTGAGCGATGGCACGGAATTTGACCGTTTGATCTTGAAAATTCGGTCAAAAATGGTCAAATCGGGCATGATTTCTTGATCGATACCGCCGGTAACAGTCAACTGACCTGCGACGTCCAAGAATTGCTTGCTGCGTCCGGGTGATGGCCCCTAGCTTCATTGGCGGCGCAACGAGCGCCACCCGGGTTCACCCCGACGCACTGCCCGCCGACTGACCCGCGGCGCGAGGGCGGTGCCCGCCGACCAGGCCGGCTCGAACAGGCCGTCGGCGTGCGGAGGTGACCGGGGCGGCACGGCACGTCCGACACGTGTCCGGCCGCCCGTCGAGTGAGGTGAGCGAACAACTGCCGGCCCATGTCCCGGGCCTGGTTCCGCATGCCCACCCGGGACTTGTCGAGAGGACCTGTATGAATCCCCGTCACGAGACCGCCGCTGCCACCGACACCACCGCCACCACCAAGCGCAACCGCGTACGGATGGCGGTCGTCGCGGGAGCCGCTGTCGCGGCCCTGCCGGTGGCCGGCCTCGTCACGGCCACCTCGGCCTCCGCCGCTACCGCCTCGACCTGGGACGTCGTCGCCCAGTGCGAGAGCGGCGGGAACTGGAGCATCAGCACCGGCAACGGCTTCCACGGCGGACTGCAGTTCACCCCGTCCACCTGGGCCGCGTACGGCGGGACCGCGTACGCCTCCCAGGCCAACAAGGCGACCAAGGCGCAGCAGATCGCCGTCGCGGAGAAGGTCCTCGCCTCGCAGGGCCCGGGCGCCTGGCCCGTCTGCTCGCAGAAGGCGGGTCTGGGCAGGGGTGGCGCTCCGGCCGCCGTCGACGCCTCGGCCGGCACGCCGGCCAAGGCGGCCGCCCCGAGCACCAAGGCGGCGAAGCCCGCCGCCAAGCCCTCTGCCGCCGCCAAGCCCCCCGCCGCCAAGCCCGTGGCCAAGCCGCAGGCGGCCAAGGGCCGGCCCTCGGCCAAGCCGGTGCAGTCCGCGCCGGTCGCGCCGAAGAACACCGCCGGTGGTGGCTACACCGTCAGGAGCGGTGACACCCTGAGCGACATCGCGGCGAAGTTCGGCACCGACACGGACAGCCTCTACCGGAAGAACGCGCGCACCATCGGCGGCGACCCGGACCTGATCTTCCCGGGCCAGACGCTGACCGTCTGACAGGAAACCGCCTGACAGGAAACCGCCTGACGGCAAACCGCCTGACGGAGCCTTGCCGACCGCCGAGCGGCCACCCTGTACCGGGGTGGCCGCTCCGGCCGGTTCCGGGGCGTGCCGGGTGCGTTTCCGAACCGTCCCCGGCCTGTTCCCCGCGCCGGTAGGGTCGGCTGATGGTCCGACTGATCGGCGACAGTGAGCTCACCGCCTCCCCGGTGGTGGCCAACAGCACCATGAACCGCGAACGCGGGCTCGACGGGGTGAACAGCTACGCCCGCGAGCTCGGCTTCGACCCGCTGGACTGGCTGACGGAGCACGGCGGCACGACGCCGGGGTGGCTGGACCTGTGCAGCGGCGAGGGCCGGGCGCTGGTGGAGGCGGCGCGGCGGCCGGCCTCGGAGGCGGCACGGACCGGAGCCCCCCGGGCGGGCGTGGAGCTGACCGGCGTGGACCTGGTCGGCCCGCTGGCCCCGCCGCCGGACCTGGCGGCGCTGCCGCACGTGCGTCTGGTCACGGCGGCCGTCGCGGACTGGGCGCCGGAGCGGTCCTACGACCTGATCACCTGTGTGCACGGGCTGCACTACCTCGGCGACCAGCTCGGCGTGATCGCCCGCGCCGCCTCCTGGCTGACGCCGAACGGCCGGTTCGCCGCCCACTTCGACCCCGAGTCGGTGCGCCGCCCGGACGGCTCCGGAGCGGCCCGCGCGGTGGTGGCGGCGCTGCGGGCGGCCGGCTTCGAGTACCGGGCGCGCCGGCACCTGCTGGTCCTGGACGGCGGACGGAAGGTCGTGCTGCCCTTCGGCTACGCCGGAGCCGACCCGGCGGCCGGGCCGAACTACACGGGCCAGCCGGCGGTCGGGTCGTACTACCGGTAGCCGGCGCGTACGCCGGGGGCGCGGGCGCTTCGAGGCATGGTTGAACGTTGAACGCAACGTCCGAATACCGCCGGAGGTTTGAAGCGCCTCGGAGCAGGATCGAGTCATGTCCGAGGTCGGAACGAGGAGTTCTGGAGATATGACGATGAACGGTGCGGCGGTGCTCGACGGCAAGGTGGCCCTGGTGACCGGCGGCAGCCGGGGGATCGGAGCCGCGGTCGCCCTGCGGCTGGCCGAGGACGGCGCCGACGTGGTGCTGACCTACCAGGGCGGCGCGGAGCGGGCCGAGGAGGTCGCAGACAAGATCACCGCGATGGGGCGGACCGGCTGGGCCGTGCGGGCGGACAGCGCCGACCCGCAGGCGGTGCAGGGCGTGGTCGAGGCCGTCGCCGAGCGGTTCGGGAAGCTGGACGTCCTGGTGAACAACGCCGGCGTCGGCGTCCTCGGCCCGATCGGCGACCTCACGCTGGACGACGTCGACCGGGTACTGGAGGTGAATGTCCGGGCGCCCTTCCTGTACGCCCGGGCGGCCTCCGCGCACCTGGCCGACGGCGGGCGGATCGTCACCGTCGGCAGCTGCATCGCCCAGCGCGTCGCCTTCCCCGGCGCGACGCTGTACGCGACCAGCAAGGCCGCGCTGATCGGCCTGACCAAGGCGCTGGCGCGGGAGCTCGGGCCGCGCGGGATCACCGCCAACCTGGTCCACCCCGGGCCGATCGACACCGACATGAACCCGGCCGACGGCCCGTCGGCGGAGGCCCAGAGCGAGCTCACCGCGCTCGGCCGCTATGGAACCGGCGCGGAGGTCGCCGCCGCCGTCGCCTACCTGGCGGGCCCGGACGGCCGGTACGTCAGCGGCGCCGAGCTGGCGGTGGACGGCGGCTTCGCCGCCTGACCCGTGGTGGCGGCGGGCACGGTGTCGTGCCGGGCGGTGGTCGGCGCCCGTGCTTACGATCACCCGGCACGACACCGTGCTCCCGCACCGGGACCCCCGTACCGAGAGGTGTGCCATGACCGCAGCGGAAGACCCGATCGGGCTGCTCGCCCGGGCCCTCGCGCAGACCGCCGGGCTGATCGACGGCACCGGCGTCGAGCTGGCCGGCCACCCGACGCCCTGCCGCTCCTGGGACGTCGGCGATCTGATCAGCCACCTCCTGCACGACCTGCGGCAGTTCACCGTACGGGCGAAGGGCGGGCAGCCGGACTGGTCGCAGCCCTTCGAACGGGTCGAGGAGGACTGGCTGCACGCCTTCGAGGCCGGGGCGGAGGAGCTGGTCGACGCCTGGCGCGCGGCCGGCGACCTCGGGGGCACCCTGGAGGTCCCCGGCGTCGGCACCCTGCCGGCCCGTTTTCCGGTGGACCAGCAGATCGCCGAATTCGCCGTCCACGGCTGGGACTTGGCCCGCGCCACCGGCCAGTCCACCGAGGGCCTGGACCACGAGGTCGCGCTCGCCTCGCTCGCCTGGGCCCGCGGCGCCCTCAAGCCCGGGTACCGCGGTGCCGAGGAGGAGCACCACGCCGTCGGCCCTGCCGTCGCCGTCCCCGAGGAGGCGCCGGCGTACGACCGGCTCGCCGCCTTCTTCGGCCGCGACCCGGAAGCGCACCCGGAAGCGCACCCGATGGGTTAGCGAGCTGCCGGCGGCTCCAGCGGAACCCGATCTCCGGGTGGCGCGGCGACGGGCCGTCCGAGGAGCGGGGTGGGGCGGCCGCGAAGGAAGTCGGGGTGGTCCGGACCGGCTGGACCGGGGTGCCGGTCGGCGGGGCGAGGGCGCGCCCGCTGCCGCTCAGGGCTTGGCGGCCTGCCGGGCGGCGGCCTGCTTGATCGCCTCGCGGATGCGCGGGTAGCTGCCGCAGCGGCAGATGTTCTGGATCTGGTCGATGTCCGCGTCCGTCGGGTTCGGGGTGTGGCGCAGCAGGGCGACGGCGGTCATGATCTGGCCGGGCTGGCAGAAGCCGCACTGGGCGACGTCGCAGGCCAGCCAGGCCTCCTGGACCGGGTGCAGGACCTCGCCGTCCGCCAGCCCCTCGATGGTGGTGACGGTGTGGCCCGCGCAGTCCTTGACGGAACGGGTGCAGGGCTGGAACTCCTGGCCGTCCAGGTGGCTGGTGCAGGCGCGGCAGACGCCCACCCCGCAGCCGTACTTGGGGCCGGTGACGTCGAGCTTGTCGCGCAGCACCCAGAGCATGGGCATGTCGTCCGGGGCTTCGACGGTGACGGGCCGCCCGTTGAGGACGAAGGTGTGGGTGGGCATGGGGAGTCGGGATTCCTCAGCTGGTGGTCAGAAGGTGCCGGTGGTCAGAAATTGATCGGGAAGGAGCGCGGGCCGGTGCCGGTCGCGCGGGCGTAGGCGTTGGCGACGGCGGCGGAGGCGGCCGGGACGCCCAGCTCGCCCGCACCGCCGGGCGGTCCGCTCGGGGGCATCAGGTGGATCTCGACCACGGGCGGGGTGTGCCGCTGCCGGGCGTAGTGGAAGTCGCCGTAACTGCCTTCCCGGAAAGCCCCGTTGTCCAGGTGGTTGCCGGCCTGGAGGATCACCGAGATGCCGTCGACCAGCGCACCGGTCAGCTGGGCCTCCAGGCCGCTGGGGTTGATCACCCGGCCGACGTCGGCGACGATGACGGCCCTGGTCACCCGGGGGTTGGCCCGGTCGGTGGCGTCCAGTTCGACCAGGTAGGCGGCGCAGGCGCTGTGCTCGTCGTGGTAGCCGATGCCCTGGGCCTGGCCGGGGGGCATCGGGCGGCCCCAGTTCCCCCTCCTGGCGAGTTCGTCCAGCACCGCCCGCCCGGAGGCGCTGCGCATCCGGGCCCGGCGGAAGGCCAGCTCGTCCTGGCCCATCCGGCGGGCGAGTTCGTCCATCATGATCTCGTCGGCGACCCGGACGGTGCCCGAGTAGACCGAGCGCCAGCTGCCGGTGTGCAGCTCCAGGGGCAGTTCGGCGAGCAGCTGGGTGGGCACTCCGACGTCGTACGGGATCTTCTCGGTGAGCAGGAAGAACAGTTCGGAGGCGGTGAGCCCGGCCAGCGGGAGGTTGTAGCCGGCGGCGGTGAGCATGTCGCCGAGGCCGTGCCCGAGGTCGGTGCGGACGCCGGCCACGTGGTGCTCCCAGCTGAACACCTGGCCGAGGCCGTAGGTGGCGCGGATCAGGTGGTGGCTGGCCGGGCGCATCCGGCCGTGGCGCATGTCGTCGTTGCGGGTCCACATCAGCTTGACCGGGCGGCCGGCGGCCTTGGAGACCTGGGCGGCCTCCAGTGCGGCGTCGAAGAACAGCCGGCGGCCGAACGAGCCGCCACCGCGCACCACGTGGACGGTGACGGCGTTCTCCGGCAGTCCGAGTTCGGCGGCGATGGTGCCCTGGGCGAGGATCGGGCTCTGCGCGGCGAACCACAGTTCGGCCCGGTTCGGCCGGACGTCCGCGACGGCGGTGAGCACCTCCATCGGGGCGTGGTTGACGAAGGCGAAGTCGAACTCCCCTTCCACGCGGTGGGAGAGCAGCGGCGGTGGGAGGGACGGCAGGTGGGCGGCGCGCAGCCGGGAGCGCACGTCGGCGTCGGACAGGCCCGCGACCGGCCCCGGGTTCCAGGTGGTGCGCAGTGCGTCGCGGGCCTTGAGCGCCTGGTCGAAGGTCTCGGCGAGGACGGCGACGCCGCTCGGGATCCGCACCACGCCGAGCACCCCGGGCATGGCGCGGGCGGCGGAGGCGTCGAGTGACTTGAGGGTGCCGTTGACGGTGTCCGGGCGGGCGACCACGGTGGGCACGGCGCCCGGAATCCGGAGGTCCCCGGCGTACTTGGCACGGCCGGTGACGATGTCGCGGGCGTCGATCCGCCCGGTCGGTTTGCCCACCAGGCGCAGCTGGTCGGCGGTCTTGGGGGCGGCCGGGACGGCGGGTGCGGCGACGCCGGCCGCCTCGGCGGCGAGGTCTCCGTAACCGAGCCGGCGGCCGTCGGGGGCGAGGACGGCGGAGTCGGCGGTGCGCAGGGTGGTCGCGGGAACGTTCCAGCGCTTGGCGGCGGCGGTCACCAGCCGGGCCCGGGCGGCGGCGGCCGCGGCGCGCACCGGGTCGTACAGCGAGCGGATCGAGTTGGAGCCTCCGGTCAGCTGGTTGAACTGCAGCTCGGGGCGGGCGTCGGAGAGCGGGACGTCGACGTCGGAGAGCCGGGCGTCGAGCTCCTCGGCGACGATCATGGCGATCGCGGTGGTGAGGCCCTGGCCGACCTCCAGCCGGGGCAGGTACAGCGCGGCGCGCCCGGCGGTGGTGACTTCGAGGACCAGCAGGTACGAGGTCGGCAGCCCGGCGATGATCATCGCGTCGCCGAGGTCGACGATGTCCGGGATGCCGGGCAGGCCGATCAACTGCTGGGGGAGGGCGGTCTCCCGGGCGGGCACGGCCGCCCCGGTGGGGGTCGGGGCGGCGGCCTGCGCGGTGGCGGGTGCGGCGGCGTCGAGGCCGAGGCGGGCGGCGACGGTGAGGGTGGGCGCGGCCAGCAGGTAGGTGAGGAAGCGCCGGCGGCGGGTGGCGCCGTCCGTCGCCCGGGCGTCCGGGGCGTCAGGGATGTGCGGGGTGTTCGGGAGGGCGTGGGTGCGCGGGCGTCCGGCGTCGCCCGGTTGGCCGGTGGAGTCCGAGGGGGCGATGGAGGTGCTGATGGGAGGACACCCTTCGAGCCGGAGACGGCGACGGAACGGGCGGGCGGGGCGGCCCCGGCCCGGTGCCGGATCGCGAACGCCGTTGAGCATAAAAGGGTGCTACTGACGGGTCAACACGGTCAAAGTTGCTCCCTGGTCTGCCTGATCGCGGTTTTGTGACGGTCGGCGGGAGCGGATTCGGAGCGGGTACGGACGGCGCTTCGGAGGTGCGGGCGAGGCCCGGGCGAGACCGTCTCGAAGGGCCCAGGGGCGCCAACTGGCGCACCTCGCACGCGGGTTCAGGGCTCGGTCGGCGGTGCGGCGGCGGAAGGAATTGGCCCAGGGAATTCCTTGATCACTGGACCGGTCCACTGGGCCGGTCCTTCCCTAGGGTTGGGGGCGCACCGGAACCGGCGGTTGCGGAGACCGACTCCGCGCGCCGCCCGTCCGGGGCCACGGACAAGGGTGACGGACCGTGAGTCGTCCACCCGCCGTGGACACGTGCGGGTGACCGCCCGGCACGTCCGGCGGGCGACACCCGCGAACGAGTGAAGGAGGGGCATGCCGACCGACCGAGCCGCCCGTTGGGACGCCCTGCCGCCCGCCGGGCCCCAGCGGACCCTGGCCGCAGCCCAGTTGGCCGCCGCCGTGGGCGACGGTGCGTACTACACCTGCTCCGCGCTCTACTTCACCCGGGTGGTCGGGATGTCGCCGACCGCCCTCGGGCTCGGCCTCACCCTCGCCTGGGCGCTCGGCTCCGTCGCCGGCGTCCCGCTGGGCCACCTCGCCGACCGGCGCGGCCCGCGCCGCACCTCGGTGGCGCTCGCGCTCGGCACGGCGGCCGTGGTCGCCGCCTTCCTGGTGATCCGCTCCTACCCGCTGTTCCTGCTCGGGGTCTGCCTCTACGCCACCGCGCAGTCCGGTCTGACCGCCGCCCGGCAGGCGCTGGTCGCCGCCCTGGTGCCGCCCGCCCAGCGGACCGCGCTGCTCGCCCACGTCCAGTCGACCCTCAACGGCGGACTGGCCGTCGGCGCGGCGATCGGCGGCATCGCGCTCGGCGTCGGCACCCGCGCCGCGTACCTGGCCGCCTTCGCCGTCACCGCGTGCGGGTTCCTGATCGGCGCGCTGGTCCTGCGGCGGCTGCCCGAAGCCCCGCCCGCGGCAGGGCCGTCGGACGCCGGGCCGCGGCTGGCCGTGCTGCGCGACCGCCGGTACGCGGCCGTCACCGTGGTCAACGCCGTGCTGCTGCTGCGGATGCCGCTGCTCAGCCTGATCATCCCGCTCTGGATCGCCGAGCGCGCCCCCGGGATCGGCTGGCTCGGCTCGGCGCTGTTCGTGCTCAACACCCTCGCGGTGCTGGCCTTCCAGGTCCGGGCGGCGCGCGGCGTCACCGGTTTGGACCCGGCCGCCCGGGCGGTCCGCTCCGCCGGCCTGCTGCTGCTCGGCTCCTGCGCCGTCTTCGGGCTGTCCGCGCTGGACGTGCCGGTCTGGGCGGTCGCCGCGCTGCTGGTCGCCGCGTCCGTCCTCCAGGTGGCCGGAGAGATGCGGCAGTCGGCCGGCAGCTGGCAGATCGCCTTCGACCTCGCCCCGCCCGGGCGGATCGGCCAGTACCAGGGCTTCTTCGGCACCGGCGTCGCCGTCGCCCGCACCCTCGGGCCACTGCTGCTCACCGCGCTGCTGCTGGACGGGGGCCTGGTCGGCTGGCTGGTCCTGGGCGGGCTGTTCCTCGCGGCCGGGTGCGCGATGGGTCCGGTCGCCCACTGGGCGGCGCGGGACCGCGGTCACGAGATGTCACCGCCGTCGCCGGTGGTGCCGGGCACCGTGCCGGGGACGCCCTGACGACCGGCACCGCGTCGGGGCCCGACCTCGAACGCCGCGACGGCGGGCCGGAAACCCGGTGGCCCCGGCCCGCCGCCCGCTGGCATGCTGGCCACGTGGACCGACCCCAGATCTGGCTCGACTTCGCCCCCGAACTGCACCTCTTCGTCTCCGCGCCCCGGCGGGCCGGCCGCACCGCGCTGCGCACCGACGGCACCTCCACCCTCGGCCACGTCGTCGAGTCCCTGGGTGTCCCGCTCACCGAGGTCGGCGGCCTGCTGGTGGACGGCCGGGCGGTGCCCGAGGCCCACGTTCCGGCCGACGGCGAGGAGATCGCCGTCCGGGCCGTGACCAGGCCGCAGCCCTCGCCCGTCCCGCCGCGCTTCCTGCTGGACGTCCACCTCGGCACCCTCGCCCGCCGGCTGCGCCTGCTCGGCGTGGACGCCGCGTACGAGAACCCCGACATCGGCGACGCCGCGCTGGCCGCCCGCTCGGCCGCCGAGGAGCGGATCATGCTCTCCCGCGACCGCGGCCTGCTGCGCCGCCGCGAACTGTGGGCCGGCGCCTACGTCTACAGCCACCGCCCCGCCGAGCAACTGCGCGACGTGCTCTCCCGGTTCGCGCCGTCGCTCGCCCCCTGGAGCCGCTGCACCGCCTGCAACGGCACGCTGCGGCCGGCCACCAAGACCTCGGTGCGCGAGCAGCTGCGGGACGGCACCGAGCGCTCCTACGACGCCTTCGCCCAGTGCACCGACTGCGGCCAGGCCTACTGGCGCGGCGCCCACCACGCCCGGCTGGAGGCGATCGTCACCGAGGCGGTGCGCGACTTCGGGGACGGCCGGACCACCGGACACGGCCAGGGGCCCGGGGAGGACCAGGGCCGGATCGGGGTCGTCTCAGGGTAGCCCGCTCTGGCGGACGGCCGGGCGCCCGTGATCCCATCGGCGGTGGGGGACGAGACCACGCTACTCGCTCGTACGAGAGAGGCCAGGTCGTCGCATGAGCAATCAGGCAGGTCAACAGCCCTTCCGCAGCGCGGACACGGAGGACGCGCCGGTGGTCACCGCCCCGGACGGGGCCGAGGTGCGCCCGCTGCTGGTCCTGGAGGGCGCCGGGAGCCTCGCGGTCTTCGTGCTCGCCCCCGGGCAGGTGACCCACGCGGTGTCGCACGCCACCGTGCAGGAGTTGTGGCAGGTCACCGCGGGCAGCGGAGAGCTGTGGCGCCGCCAGGGCGGGCACGAGGAGACCGTACGGCTCACGCCCGGCACGGCGGTGTCGATACCGCTGGGCACCGCGTTCCAGTTCCGGACGGACGCGGACTCCGACGGGCCGCTGCGGATCACCGCCGTCACCATGCCGCCCTGGCCGGGGACGGACCGCGAGGCGCGGCCGGAAGAAGGCCCCTGGAAGGGGACCGTCCGATGAGGCGGGGGCTGCTGCGCCGCCCGCTGGCGGCGCTGGTCGCGGTCGCGGCCGTGCTCGGGCTCTCGGCCGTCCCGGCAGCCGCCGCCGGGCCCGCCGGGCCTGCCGAGCCGCATCTGCGCTCGCGCTACGTCACCATGCCGGACGGGGTCCGCCTCGCCGTCGACGTCTACCTGCCCGAGGGCACCCGGGCCGGCGCCGGACTGCCCACCGTCCTGGTCACCCAGCGCTACTGGCGGGCCAGGGTCCGGACCGGCGAATCCGGCGGCACCAGCGGCGAGGCCGAGCAGTGGACCGCCCGCGGCTACGCCTTCGTGGTCGCCGACCTGCGCGGCACCGGCGCCTCCTTCGGCACCCTCGGCTCCGAACTCGGCGCCGACGCGATCGCCGACAGCGGCCCGCTCAGCGACTGGATCGCCGCCCAGCCCTGGTCCAACGGCCGGGTCGGCACCACCGGCATCTCCTACGGCGGCGACACCGCGATGCTCGCCACCGCCCTCCGCAACCACCACATCACCGCCGCGGCCCCGATCTCCTACGACTTCGACCCCTACGAGGACCTGGTGCGCCCCGGCGGCGTGCTCATCGAACCCCGGGTCGCCCCGTACGCGCTGCTGCTGCGCATCCTCGACCAGGCCGGCGGCACCACGTGCGAGACGGACGAGCAGGCCCGGCAGCTCTGCGCGCACGTCGGCCTCACCGGCCTCCAGCCCCGGCCGGTCGACGGCTCCGACGGCCAGGCCCTGCTCGCCGCCGCGCGCGCCGAGCACGCGAACAACGCCAACCTGGTCGAGATGGCGAACGCCGGTGCCTACCGCGACTACCGGGACGGCCCGAAGAGCTGGACGGTCGGCAGCGTCGGCGAGAAGACCGACGCCGTCGAAGCCGGCCGGGTGCCCGTCCTGACCCGGGCCGGCTGGCTCGACGCGGGCACCGCCAACGGGGCGCTCTCCCAGTTCACCGGCCTGTCCAACACCCAGGACGCCTGGATCGGGCCCTGGAACCACGGCGCCGGCTGGCGCGCCGACCCGTTCCGGCCCGCCCGCCCGCTCACCGCGCAGGAACACGACGAGAACGACCGGCGCGTGCTCGACTTCTTCGACCGCTACGTCCGGGGCGACGCCCGCCCCGACGGCCGGCGGCAGGTGCACTACTACACCTTCAACGAGGGCGTCTGGCGCACCACCACCCGCTGGCCGGTACCGGGCACCCGCACCCAGCGGTTCCACCTCGGCGAGGGCGGCACGCTCGGCAGCCGACCGGACGACCGCCGCACCGGCTCCGACCCGCTGCACCTCGACCCGACCGCGGGCACCGGCCCGCTGGACCGCTGGAACACCAACCTCAGCGGTGACGAGGTCAGTTACCCCGACCGCGCCGCCGTCGACGCCAAGCTGCTCAGCTACACCACCGCGCCGCTGACCGCCGACACCCGGGTCACCGGCAACGGCAAGGTCACCCTCGACGTCACCGGACTGGCCGGCTCGGCCCGCGGCGCCCTGCACGTCTACCTGGAGGACGTCGCGCCGGACGGCCGGGTCACCTACCTGACCGAGGGCCAACTGGCCCTGGCCGACCGGGCGGTGGCCGACCGCGAGGACAACCCGGACTGGCGCCGGCTGCGCACGCCGCGCAGCTACGCCGCCGAGGACGCCGAGGACTTCCCGCAGGGCCGCGCCCAACGCGTCACCATCGACCTCCAGCCCGTCTCGGTACTGTTCCGCTCCGGCGAGCGGATCAGGCTCACCGTCGCCGCCGCCAACCCCGACTCCTTCCAGCTGCTCCCGGCCGACGGGCGGGCGAGCTACCGGATCGGCTGGGGCGGCGACCGGGGATCGGCGCTGGAACTGCCGGTCGTGCGCTGAGGTACGCCGCACGGGGCGCCCGGCTTCGGCCGGGCGCCCCGCCCCCGTCACGCGTCCACGACCTCCAGCCCGTACGCGATCACGGCCTGGCGCAGCCCGCCCGGGTACCCGGCGAGCGCGGGGGTGAACTCCCAGTCCCCGGAGGGCTCGCGGTCGAACCGGCCGAGCCGCATCGCGGTGTTGGTCTCCGCGCCGTCCGCCAGGTGCACCACGGCCGCGTCCTGCCCGGAGCCGGCCTCCAGGATCAGCGCCGGCCCGGCGAACCCGCCCATGGTGGCCCCGGGGTGGTTCTCGGTGTCGGCGGCGGCGATGACGACCAGCCGGTCGACTTCGGCGGGCAGCGCGTCGAAGTCGACCATCAGGCAGGCGTTCGCGTCGCCGTAGCCGGTCACCAGCCGCACCGAACCGTCGGGCGTCGAGGCGTTGTTGTAGAACACCAGGTGGTCGTCGGAGAGCGCCACGTTCCCCGTGCAGACCAGGGCGGCGATGTCGTACTCCTCCTCCCCGGTCCAGTGCAGGAGCAGGCGGGAGGGCTCGGCGGCCACCTCGATCGCGGGCAGTCCGTCCAGGGCGCCGGCCTCGGCGGAGGCCTCGTCCTGGGCGGCCTCGAAGACCTCGTGGAAACCGTGGTGCTTGAGCAGCCCGACCAGCTCGGCGCCGTTGATCAGGCTGATCGGCTTGCCCGCGACGAACTGGTGCGAGCTGGGGCCGAACCTGCTGGTGGTGACCAGGACGGCCTTGGTCGCGGCCTGGTCGTGCCGCAGCGTCCCGTACAGGTCCCGCACCGCCGTGGGCGTCACCGTGTCCCGGTACCGCTTCACCTGCACGATGACGTTGCCGCCGCGGAACGGGTCGGGGTCGATGCCGCGGACGTCCACCCCGCCGTCCCGCGACCGGGCGGTGAGCTCGACCTTCATGCCCATCGCCTCCATCAGCCGGGCGATCAGTCCCTCGAACTCGATCGGGTCCATCGCCAGCAGGAGCTGGAGCTCACGGACGCGCTTGGCCATCCGGCCGCGATTGGCGTTGGTGTCGTCGCGGAGGTGACGGAAGAGCGCGCGCTGGGCGCGGCGTTCGTCGGCGTCGGGGTTGCTGAGGCGGTGGAGCTTCCGGCTCCGGGACATGGGCGTGCCCCCTCTTGCATGGTGACGGTTGTTGCAGCCGTCACCGTAGGGGAATCGTGGACGAAGGACTGTCGCGCCGTCAGTTCGCAGCCCAATCGAGACCTGGGACGGGTGCAGGTCGAGGGTCCAAGGCGCGGGTGGTGCGGGCGCCCGACCGGCCGGGGTGCTTTCGGCCGCCGTCCGGACGGCGGACAATTCCGCCAGGAGCCGAGGAGGAGGCCGCGGTGGAGTTCGAGGTCATGATCGAGATCCCGCAGGGGTCGCGGAACAAGTACGTGATGGACTTCGCGGCGGGCCGGATCCGCCTGGACCGCACCCTCTTCACGGCCACCCGCTATCCCGCCGACTACGGCTACGTCGAGGGCACCCTCGGCGGCGACGGGGAGCCGCTGGACGCCCTGGTGCTCGGCGGCGAGCCGGCCGTCCCCGGCTGTGTGCTGACCTGCCGGGCGGTGGCCATGTGGGTGATGCGCGACGAGCGCGGCCCGGACCAGAAGGTGCTCTGCGTGCCGGCTCACGACCCGCGCTACGCGGGCCTGCGGGACATCGACGACCTGCGCGAGTTCGACCTGCTGGAGATCACCCACTTCTTCCTGGTGTACAAGGACCTGGAGCGCGGCAAGTCCGTCGAGGGCTCGCACTGGGTGGGCCGCGACGCCGCCCACGCCGAGATCGCCGAGTCGCGCGCCCGCGCGGCGGGCACCCGCTACGCCGACCCGGTCTGAACGGCGCCCGGGACGGGCCGGTGTCCCTCCGCCCGCCCCGGACGGTCCGTCAGAGCCGGGCGGTGCTCAGGATCGCCCGCACCTCGTCGCCGATCGCGGCCTCGTTCTGCTCGAACTCCGGCGCGGTGAGCAGGTTCGGGTCGGCCGGCAGGCCGGTCAGGACCGGGGTGTGCAGATGGCCGCCGGGCAGGCCCGGGGCGAGGAGCGCGCGCAGCCGGTTGGAGCGGTAGGCGACCTCGTTGGAGAGGTACCCGCCGCCGCCCCCGGCGACCGCGCGGGAGCCGGGGGTGGGTCCGTCCGGCCGGAAGACCGGGGCGGTGGCGCCCGCCGGGATCTCGGTGACGAAGGTGTTGAGCAGCACCGGGAAGGGCTGCTGGACGGCCCGCATGGCGTCGGTCGGCAGGGTGGTGCGGACGAACTGCGGCCCGGGGGCCAGCCCCGGGGCGTCCACCGGGTGCTGGGAGGTGCCGCCGGAGAGCGCGGCCACGTTGTCGGTGGCCGGGTCGGCGGAGCGGGCGCGCCCGGCCCACTCCTCCAGGGTGAACTTGCCCGGGTAGCCCTGGCTGATGCTGGTGATCAGGTCGGCGGACTGCCGGCCGGGCCGCAGGTGCGGGGCGAAGGCGCGCTCCGCGATGCCCTCGTCGAAGTCCCCGTAGCGCACCGGCAGCACGACCGCCCGCACCTCGGCGGTGCTGCCGTCGGCCAGGGTGATCCGCTGCCCGTGCAGCTGCAGGACGGCCGAGCCGGAGGGGTTGGCGCGGCGCGGCTCGGCGTCCAGGCCGAACGGGTCGAAGCCGCTGACGAAGATACGCCGGACGCCGGGGGCGGACTCGAAGCCGTCGTCCAGACCGCGCGAGGCGTCCTCGAAACGGGCCCGCAGCGCGGCGTGGTCGACCTCGAACCGGGGCTGCCACCGGGCGAGCTGGACGGTCATGGCGAGCCTGGTCCAGTACAGCGGGCGGTCGTCCCGGGCGGGCAGTTCGCCGCTCGGCCGCCGGCCCTGGGCGCGGTCCAGGCCGGCCTGCCAGAGCGTCCGTCCCCAGGTGTCCACCACCCGTTCGGCCTGCCGGGCGTTGCCGGCGGCGCACAGGGCGGAGGGGAAGCCGCCGAGCAGCTCGCCCAGGCCGGAGCGCTCGGTGAAGGCGGCCAGGCGCGCGTCCTGGAGGCGGGCCTGCTCGGCGTCCAGCGGCACCGTGGCGGAGGTGCGGCAGCCGGCCTGGGCGGCCTGGGCGGCTGCGGCCGGGGCCAGCAGGGCGGCGAGCGTTCCGGTGAGAGCGGCGGCCAGTCCGGCGGCACGACGTAGACATGTCATGTGGGCTGACAATAGGTCCGGACCTGACGGCCCGCCAGGGTGCCGGTGCGGTGCCCGTGGGCCGGGCCGGTGGCTGAGCGTGCCGCCGGATAGGGGGTGCCCCGGTGCCGGCTCCGCAGCCCGCGGGTGGTGTTCCGCCGCTGGCGGGGCGTGTTTCGGCCTTGGCGGAAAGCTGACGGTTCGACCGGGAACCGACGCGAGTTCTACAGCGTTGTCGTGGTCGAACAGCGGTACTCGTACGGTGGTGGAGGAAGTTCCATGAGCGTGGCCCTGACGAAGGGCGGCAACGTCTCCCTGGGCAAGCAGGCCCCCGGGCTCCGGGTGGTCCGGGTGGGCCTCGGCTGGACGGCCGGGGCCGGGTACGACCTGGACGCGAGCGCGCTGCTCTGCGGTGCGGACGGAAAGGTCGCTTCGGACCAGCACTTCGTCTTCTTCAACAACCTGCAGAGCCCGGACGGCTCGGTCCGGCACCAGGGCGGGTCCGGCGGCGGCGCCGACCGCGAGCAGATCGAGGTCCGGCTCGCGGACGTCTCCGCCGGGGTGGAGAAGATCGTCTTCGCGGTGGCGATCTACGACGCGGCGCAGCGGCGGCAGACCTTCGGGCAGGTCCGCGGCGCCTACATCCGGGTCGTCGATCAGGACGGCGGCGCCGAGGTGGCCCGGTACGACGTGGCGCCGGAGGCCGGCAGCGAGACGGCGA
Source organism: Kitasatospora sp. NPDC093102 (assembly GCF_040683915.1). NCBI lineage: Bacteria > Bacillati > Actinomycetota > Actinomycetes > Kitasatosporales > Streptomycetaceae > Kitasatospora > Kitasatospora sp. NPDC093102. The sequence goes on from NZ_JBFBFA010000029.1 coordinate 57,858, forward strand.
TGGTGTTCGGCGAGCTGTACCGGCACGGCGCGGACTGGAAGTTCCGGGCGGTCGGGCAGGGGTACGCCGCGGGGCTCGCGGGCATCGCCACCGACTTCGGGGTGGACGTCCTGCAGCCGGCGCCCGCCGCCGCCCCGCCCGCTCCGGTGAAGCCGCCCGTCGCCCCGCCCGCGCCGCTCGCGGCCCCGGCCGTGCTGCCCGCCTCCGCACCCGCCGTTCCGATGACCCAGCCAGCAGCAGGGAGTTCCCCCGTGACGTGTTTCTTCGACCCCTCGCACGGCGCCGGCACCACCGCGGTGCTGTGGTCGCCGCAGTGGGGCGTGCCGCGCCAGATCGAGGCCTGCGTGGCCTGCGCCCAGCGGGTGCAGACCAACGTCCCGCCGTTCTACACCCCGGCGCAGGCCGGCTACCCGCAGCCGGTCCAGCAGGGCCAGCCGCAGGTGCCCGGCCAGCAGGCCCAGGGCGGGCGGCGCTTCGGCACCGGTGCGCTGATCGGCGCCGGCGCGGCCGGCCTGGTCGGCGGTGCGCTGCTGAACGAGGCCTTCGACGACGACCCGCAGGTGGTCGTCAACAACTACTACGAGGACGACGGCTTCTTCTGAGCCGTCAGGCCGCAGCTCCGGAAGGGCCGTCGGGGGGTGCCCCGGCGGCCCTCGCCGTCGGTGCGGCGCGCTTGAATGCGGGGGGCCCCGGCCACCTGGTCCCTCCCGGACCGACGGCTGTACAACGCTGGTGCGCTGTGCAGCCGTTCGCTTCCCCCGGCTCGCGCGGTCAGTCGCCCCGGTGCCGGTACGCCCCGGCCCGGGCCGCCGCCTCGGCGGCCTCCGCCGCGCGGTCGGCGGCCGCCTCGTCCAGCGGCTCCGCGGTGGTGAGCATCCGATAGTAGAGCGGCGCCGAGACCGCCCGGACGACCTCGAACCCGTCGGTTTCCGGCGGGAGTTCGCCGCGTTCGACGGCCGCCGTGACGCACGGCGCCCACTCCTCGACCCGGCGCCGGTAGAAGTGCCGCAGTGCCTCGGCCGCGTCCGGGTCGCAGTTCGCCGCCACGATGACGGCGCGGAACAGGGCGCCCTGCCGCGGGTCGGCCAGGGTGCGCCGGACGAGCCGGGCGTTGGCCCGCAGGTCCTCCGCGAGGGAGCCGCTGTCGGTGCGCGGCAGCGACTGCTCGGCCATGTCCGCGAGCAGGTCCGCGACCAGCGCGGTGGTGCTGCCCCAGCGGCGGTAGACGGTGGTGCGGCCGACCTCGGCCCGCTGGGCGATGTCGCCGAGGTCGAGGCCGCTGAAGCCGTGCTCGACCAGGGCGTCCTCGGCGGCGCGCAGGACGGCGGCGCGGACCCGGGCGGTCCGGCCGCCGGGGCGGACGGTGCCGGGCGTGGAGGGCTCGGGTGGGGAGGGCTGCTCGGGCTGGGAGGGCTCGACGGCCATTAACGGGATTCCTGTTCCATTAGATGGGTGGACCCTGCTAGGTTCGAGGCATCCTAACGGAATGGGAGTCCCATTAGGGGCTTCGAGGGGAGATTCGTCATGACCGTCACCACCGACATGGAGTACCGCCGGCTCGGCGCGTCCGGTCTCAAGGTGCCCGCGCTCAGCCTCGGCACCGGCACCTTCGGCGGCCGCGGCCCGCTGTTCGGCGCCTGGGGCACCACCGACGTCCAGGAGGCCCGCCGGCTGCTCGACATCGCCATCGACGCCGGGGTCACCCTCTTCGACACCGCCGACGTCTACTCCGACGGCGCCTCCGAGGAGGTGCTCGGCCAGGCGACCCGCGGCCGCCGTGACCAGGTGCTGATCTCCACCAAGGCCGGACTGCCCACCGGCGACGGCCCACAGGACGCCGGCACCTCCCGGGCCCGGCTCGTCCGGAGCGTGGACGACGCGCTGCGCCGCCTGGGCACCGACTACCTGGACCTCTTCCAGCTGCACGCCTACGACGCCGGCACCCCGATCGAGGAGGTGCTCGCCACCCTGGAGGGTCTGGTCCGGGCCGGCAAGGTCCGCTACACCGGCGTCTCCAACTTCTCCGGCTGGCAGCTGATGAAGTCCCTCGCCCTCGCCGACCGGCACGGCCGCCCCCGGTACGCCGCGCACCAGGTCTATTACTCGCTCGTCGGTCGCGACTACGAGTGGGAGCTGATGCCGCTCGCCCAGGAGGAGGGCGTCGGCGCCCTGGTCTGGAGCCCGCTCGGCTGGGGCCGGCTCACCGGGAGGATCCGCCGGGGGCAGCCGCTGCCGGACGGCAGCCGGCTGCACGACACCGCCGACTACGGCCCGCCGGTGGAGGACGAGCTGTTGTACCGGGTGGTCGACGCGCTGGACGAGGTCGCCGCCGAGACCGGCCGCACCGTCCCCCAGGTCGCGATCAACTGGCTGCTGCGCCGTCCCACCGTCTCCTCGGTCATCATCGGCGCCCGCAACGAGGAGCAGCTGCGCCAGAACCTGGGCGCGGTCGGCTGGTCCCTGACGGGGGACCAGGTGGCCCGGCTGGACGCGGCCAGTGCCCGCACCTCGCCGTACCCGTACTTCCCGTACCGCCGGCAGGAGGCCTTCGCCCGGCTCAACCCTCCCATCGCGGGCTGAACGGCTGAACGGCTGAACGGCCGCGCGGTGGAGCAGCGCAGCCGTTCCGCAGGGGCCCCGGCCCGGGAGATGTCCGGGCCGGGGCCGGGCCGGCTGCCGCGGGGCCGCGGTCGGCCCCGCGGCAGCGGCCGCAGTGGTGGCCCTACCGCCGGTGCCAGGCGGCGAGGAGCTCGGCCTCCTGGGCGGGGCCGAGGGTGTCCGGCACGCGCTCGAACGGCTGGATGTCGCGGGCGGTGTCGGCCGCCGGGCGCAGGACGAGGCCGGTGGCGAGGGCGCGCGCCGGATCGGCGGTGCTGGTGGCGCGGGTCTCCGGGATCGCCGGCCAGAGCGGGAGCGCCCGCTGCGTGACGCCGGCGGCGTGGAGGAACTCCTCGGACACCCAGGTGAGGGTGGTGCCGGGCGGGGCGACCGCCGAGGCGATGGCGTCGAGCAGGTCGCCCATGCCGAACGGCGGGGGAGTGGCTGCGTGGTAGGCGCCGGAGGCGCCCCGCTCCAGCAGGGCGACCATCCAGGCGGCGAGGTCGCGGGCGTCGACCACCTGGACCGGTGCGTCCGGCCGGCCCGGGGCGAGCACCTCGCCGCCCCGGGCGAGGCGCTCCACCCAGTAGTCGAAGCGGTGGGTGTAGTCCCGGGGGCCGATCACGTACGTCGGGCGGACCAGCAGCGTCTCCGGGCCGAAGGCCTGCCGGGCGGCGCGCTCGCACTGGACCTTGAGGACGCCGTAGCTCTCGGCGGTGACCTCCTCGGCCTCCGGGCCGTCGGCGGGCAGCAGCGGGGAGTCCTCGGCGTAGCCCGGGGCGGCCGGGACGTCGTACACCGAGAGCGAGGAGACCAGCAGGTAGCGCCCGGCCGCGCCGGGGTCGAGGGCGGCCGCCAACTCCCGGACCTGGCGCGGGAAGTAGGCGCACAGGTCGACGGTGGCGTCCCAACTTCGGCCGCGCAGCGCGGACAGGTCGGCGTCGCGGTCGGCGATCAGGTGGGTGGCGTCCGGGAGCAGTCCGGGGCCGGTCCGGCCCCGGTGCAGCACCGTGACCTCGTGGCCGGCGGCCAGTGCCGCCTCGGTGAAGTGGAAACCGATGAAGCGAGTGCCGCCGATGACCAGAATGCGCATCCGAACATCGTGCCAGCCCGCCCCGCGGCGGTGCCAATCGGTGCGTGGTTGTTGCCCGAGTTGTGGGTGGGGTGGCTGAGTCGGGGGCCGGTATGGAGGGTTCCGGCGGGAAGTGTGTTCGACGGTCAACGACGTGAGGCGGATATCGCCGACGGTGGCGGGCGGTGGTCGGCCGATTCTCGCTGGTCAGTCGCGCGCGGGCGGGGCGGGCGGCGCGACCGTGACGGCCTCGTAACGCCTGATGCCGGGTCAAAGTTCCTTGTTTCCCGGCGAACTTGTGTGAAGTCCCTTTAAGCTCCCGTTAACGATGGCGGCTTTCCGCCACTCGCGAACTCGCTGACGAGAGCGGGCGGGCGGAAGACCCGAACTGGACAATGAGAGCAGGGATGACGACGACAAGTGAACGTACCGCCGGTGCCGCGCGCGGCCCGGGCGGGGGGCGGACGGGTCCACCCGGCCGCCGTGCCGCGGGCCTTCGCACCGCGGGCGGCGCGGTGACGCTGGCCTTGCTGGCCGGTTCCTGGTCCCTGGCAGCGGCCCCACCGGCCTTCCCTCAGACCGGGGACGGCACGGTGGCGGTCCACGTGATCCGGGCCGTGGACACCGACGGTGTGTGGACGCCCGGGCTGGAATCGGGCATGGCGGGCGTGAAGGTGACGCTCACCGACGCCGCCGGGGTCTCGATCGAGGGCACCACGGCGGCGGACGGCACCGTGACGCTGGCGCCGGCCGCGAGCAAGCTGACCGGCGGCAAGTACCGGGTCCAGGTGGTGAATCCGAAGCCGGGCGTGCTCTACCCGGCCTTCGCCTCCCGCGAGGGTCTGGACGGCGGGCCGAACAAGCTGAGCTCCAACGAGGAGTTCGTCGACCTCTCCGGTGGCAAGAAGGTGGAGATCACCACGGGGCTGTGGAGCCCGGGTGACTACTGCCAGAAGAACGCGCCGCTGGTGTCGACCTGTCAGAACCCGCCCGCGGACGGGGACGCCCAGCACACGCTGGTGTCCTTCCCGTACGAATCCCGCGGAACGGCCGGCACCGGCTTCACCCTGACCGACGTGGCCACGGCCGGGCAGACCGGCAACCTCTACGGGATCGCCTGGAACAAGGCCGACCGGCGGGTGTTCTCCTCGGCCCAGGCCAAGCGGACCACCAAGTACGGTGACGGCGGCCCCGGCGGGATCTACGTCACCGATTGGGACAAGAAGAAGACCACGCTGTTCGCCACCGTCCCGAACGCGGGTACCACCCCGCACACCGGGGGCAACGACGACGGCTTCCTGGCCGCGGTGGGCAAGGAGAGCCTCGGCGGCATCAAGATCACCGACGACGGCAAGGACCTCTTCGTCGTCAACCTGAACGACCGCAAGCTGTACCGCTACGACGCCACCGCGGCGAAGGCGGCCGAGCCCAAGGCCGCCTATGCCATCCCGGACCCGGGCTGCCCGGCATCGGGGGACTGGCGTCCGTACGGCCTCGGCATCCAGGACGGCACCGGCTTCCTCGGTGGCGTCTGCTCGGGCGAGTCCACCGGCAAGGCCTCGGACCTGCGGGCCGTGGTGCTGCCGTTCGACCTGTCCACGGGCGCGTTCAAGTCGGCGGTGCTGAACCAGCCGCTGGACTACCCGCGCGGCACCACGGTCGGCGGGCCGTGCCCCGGCACAGGCTGGTTCCCGTGGCAGGACACCTTCCCGACCACCCAGAAGGGCCAGGCCTGCGGGGACAACTACCTGGCCAACCCCGAGCCGGCGGTGGCCGAGATCGCCTTCGAGACCGACGGCTCGATGCTGCTCGCCTTCCGGGACCGCTTCGGCGACCAGTCGGCGGCCGCCCCGACGGGCGCGGCGATGACCAAGGTCCTGCCCGGCGGTGACCTCCTCAAGGCCTGCCTGGCGAACGGCACGTACGTGCTGGACACCAACCTGGGCTGCGGGTCCACGGCCAAGGGCCAGCGGTTCTTCGACAACGCCCGGATCGGCCACAACAACCCCGCCAACGCCGGGATGGCGTTCTCGAAGGTCGAGGACTCCATCGTGGTCTCGGGCTACGACAGCGACAGCCGGGCCTACGGCTACGGCAGCGCCTTCCAGAAGCGCGACGGCAAGGCGGACGGCGGCGTGCGGCTCAACACGGGCTCCGCCATCCCGCCGTTCGGCAAGGGCGCCGCGATGGGCGACCTGGAGGTCCTCTGCGACCAGGCGCCGCTCCAGATCGGCAACCGGGTCTGGTACGACCCCGAGCGCAGCGGCCTCCAACTGCCGGGCCAGAAGCCGGTACCGGGCGCCACCGTGCACCTGTACGACGAGGCGGGCAAGCTCGTCGGCACCACCAAGACGACCGAGCGCGGCGAGTACTACTTCGACAACAGCAACGTCGACGGCGGCCTCAAGCCGAGGACCAAGTACACGATCAAGCTGGACAACCCCGCCGACTACGCCAAGGACGGCCCCCTCTTCCAGTGGGTGCCGACCGACCACGACGTCGGTGACAACCACTTCATCGACTCCAAGGGCATCGTTCCGAAGGGCGGCAAGTTCCCGGAGCGGGCACTGACCACCGGCGGCCCCGGCGAGAACGACCACACCTACGACTTCGGTTTCCGCCTTCAGGAGGGTGCGCTGCGCCTGGTCAAGCACGACCAGGACGGCAAGCCGCTGGCGGGCGCCAAGTTCCAGCTGTGGCACGAGACCAACGGGACCGACGGGCTCCAGCCGACCGGCGACAAGCCCGACACCAAGGTCGGTGAGCCCTGCACGACCGGCGCCGACGGCATCTGCCAGGGCACCGGGGTGCCCGGGACGTACTACTGGCAGGAGCTGAGCCCGCCGGACGGCTACGCGGCGCCGGAGGTCACCGTCTTCGGTCCGCTGAAGCTGACCTCGGCGAACCTCGACGCTGGTGTGGAGGTGACGGCCGTCAACAAGCTGATCCCCACCCCGACGCCGACGCCCACCCCGACCGAGACGCCGACCCCGGCGCCGACGTCGGCGGCTCCGGTTCCGCCGGCCCCGGCACCCCCGGCGCCCGGACAACTGCCCCACACCGGTGCGGGCGAGGGGATGCCGATCGCGCTGACCAGTGCGGCGGCGCTGATCGTCCTCGGCGCCGCCATGGTGCTGGTGGTCCGTAGGCGCAAGGCCGCCCAGCGCGGCTAGCGTTCGCAGTGAGTGGGCCCGGTGCGGGGAGACCGGCACCGGGCCCGAATCGGGCGGGTTCGTGGGACCGTTGGGTCCTCCGGACCCGCCCGACTGTCGTGTCCGACCGAGGAAAGGGAGCGGCTGCATGCCCCGCAAGACGAAGGCCGGGGGCCGCGGGCCCCGCCGGGCCCGGGCCGGCTGGCTCAAGGCCCTGATCGCGATCGTGGTGTGCGGCGCCGCGGCGGGCGGCCTGGCCGTCTACCGGACGGTCTCCGAGGAGGCCGCCGAACGCCCGGTGACCACGGACGAGGCGGGCCGGCTCGCCCTGTCCCGCCTGAACCTCTACCAGGCGAGCCCGGTGGCGGTGACGCTCACGGCCGACGAGGGCGGGGGCGTGAGCATCCGGGTCGAGGGGATCGTCGACTACCGCAACCACCGGGGCGTGGGCCGCTACCGGACCACCGGCGCGAGCGGACCGCTGGACCACGGCCTGATCGTCTGGGACACCGGCGGCCTCGGACTGGCCCCCGACCCGGCCGGCACCGCCACCGATGTCCCGGCCTGGCAGCAGGCCGAGCACATCCCGCGCCAGGGCTGGTCGCCGCGGACCTACACGGCGGACCCGCTGGACGCCGGGCTGAACCTGCTGGTCCAGCTCGGCGCGGACCGCCCCGACAACCCGCTGCTGCTCGCCCAGTCCGGGGCCCGCTGGCTGGGCCAGGACCGGATCGACGGCCGGGGCTACGACCGCTTCGCCGGTCCGCGCGCCCAGGGTTCCGCGCCCGACGGCGCCCGCTCGCCGCTGACCTACTGGGTCGACGGCGACGGCGGGCTGCGCCGGGTGACGATGCGGATGCCGGGGCTGGGCACCCCGACCACCGTCGACCTCACCGGTCGGCAGGCGGACGCCAAGCTGCCCGAGGCCCCGTGGCTCACCGGCTGACCCGGCACCGCCGGAAGGCCGCGGGACGGGGCGGTCAGCCGTACAAAAATCGTTGGTGAGGCAGCAATGGCTTCATCATCTTCCGTTCACCCGGACTCGGCTGCCAGCATCGGCGCACCGTCACCGCCCGAGGGAGTAGCCGATGAACCGCCCCCGTTCCCTGCGCTGTCTGGCCGCACTGTCCCTGGTCGTCCTGGCCGCCACCGCCTGCGGGCGCTCCGACCAGGGCGGCTCCCCGGCCGCCGGCGCGGCGCACGCCGGACAGAACTCCGGGAAGAGCGCCGCCGAGCTGCTCCCGGCGAAGAACAAGCAGAGCGGCGTGCTCAGAGTGGCCACCTCCGTCGGCTACCCGCCGATGGAGATGTACAAGACCGGGACCACCGAGCTGACCGGGGTCGACCCGGACCTCGCCGCCGCTGTCGCGGGGAAGCTCGGCCTGAAGCTGGAGCTCGCCAACTCCTCCTTCGACGGTCTGATCCCCGGCCTCCAGGCCGGCCGCTACGACCTGGTGATGTCCTCCATGACGGACAGCGCGCAGCGCCGCCAGGCCGTCGACTTCGTCGACTACTTCCGCACCGGCGGCGTGATCATGACGAAGAAGGGCAACCCCGAGGGCATCAAGTCCATCGAGGACCTCTGCGGCAAGAAGGTGGTCCTCGCCAAGGGCAGCTCCAACCTGGAGATCGGCGAGCAGCAGAACGCCAAGTGCGCCACCAAGATGGCGATCTCGCAGAGCGAGGACGCCCCGACCGGGCTGCTCCAGCTGGACAGCGAGCGGGCCGTGGCCACGATCGTGGACTACCCGGTGGCGCAGATGTTCGTGCAGAGCAGCGGCTCCTACGAGGTGCTGCCGGAGCAGTACGGAACGGCGCCGTGGGGCATCGCGGTGGCGAAGAAGGACTCCGGGCTGCGCGACGCGGTGCAGAAGGCGCTCCAGGAGCTGATCGAGAGCGGCGAGTACCGCAAGGTGCTGGACACCTACCAGGTCGGCGGCAGCGCGGTGGAGCGCGCCACCGTCAACGCGGCGCAGTGAGATCAGCGGCACCGACGAGATGAGCACCGACATGAGAGACCCCGCGATGCCCGCAGACCCCCCGATGCCCGCCCCGGCGGGCCATGTGCCCCCCGCCGCGGGCGCGTCCGACGACGACCTGGCCTTCGAGGTGACCGGCCGGCCCCGCCCGGCGCGCTGGTTCGCCGTGCTGGCGGCCGCCTTCGTCGCCGTCTGGCTCGCCTGGACCGTCATCGTCAACCCCAACCTGCACTGGGACATCGTCGCCAGGTACCAGTTCGACGGCGTGATCCTGGAAGGGCTCTGGGTGACGGTCCAACTCACCCTGATCTCCCAGGTGGTGGGCATCGTCATCGGCGTGCTGGCGGCGGTGATGCAGCTGTCCGACAGCCCCGTGCTGCGGACCACCGCCGGCGCGTACACCTGGTTCTTCCGCGGCACCCCGCTGCTGGTCCAGCTGATCTTCTGGTTCAACCTGGCGCTGCTCTTCCCGGAGATCAGCATCGGCATCCCGTTCGACGGGCCCAAGCTGGTCAGCTGGCAGTCCAACACCCTGATCACCGGCTTCGTGGCGGCACTGCTCGGCCTGTCGATCAACGAGGGCGCCTACATGTCCGAGATCGTCCGGGCCGGCATCCAGAGCGTCGACCCCGGGCAGCGCGAGGCCGGTGCCTCACTGGGCATGTCCAACCGGCAGATCCTCACCCGGGTGGTGCTGCCGCAGGCGATGCGGGTGATCATCCCGCCGTTCGGCAACCAGTTCATCTCGATGCTGAAGACCACCTCGCTGGTCTCCGTCATCGCCGGCGCCGACCTGATGACCGTCTCGCAGCACCTCTACCTCGCCAACTTCGAGGTGATAGCGCTGCTGATCGTCGCGTCCATCTGGTACCTGGTGCTCACCACCATCGCGAGCGTCGCCCAGCACGCGGTGGAGCGGAGGTTCAACCCGGCCGGCGCCCCGCCGGCGCTGCACCGCCGGGTGCTGGCCAACCTGAGGCCCGGGCGGGGCGGAGCGCGGAAGCGGACGACGAGGAAGGGGGAGGGCGCATGAGGACGATCGACCTGGACAAGCCGGGCGGGCCGGCCACCGAGGTGGTCCTGTCGGCGCGGAAGGTGCGCAAGCGCTTCGGGGACCTGGAGGTGCTGCGCGGCATCGACCTGGAGGTCCGGGCGGGGGAGGTGCTCTGCGTGATCGGGCCCTCCGGCTCCGGCAAGTCCACGCTGCTGCGCTGCTTCAACCACCTGGAGAAGATCGACGCCGGGCGGATCGAGGTGGACGGCGAGCTGGTCGGCTACGAGCCGCACGGCGCCTCCGGCAGCAGGCTGCGCGAGCGCCGGCCGCGCGACATCCGCCACCAGCGCGAGCGGATCGGCATGGTCTTCCAGCGCTTCCACCTCTTCCCGCACCGCACCGCGCTCCAGAACGTGATGGAGGGCCCGATCGCGGTCAAGCGCCGCCCGCGCGAGGAGGCCGGGCGCCAGGCCCGCGAACTGCTCGCCCGGGTCGGCCTGGCCGACCGCGCCGACCACTACCCGGGCCAGCTCTCCGGCGGCCAGCAGCAGCGGGTGGCGATCGCCCGGGCCCTGGCCATGGAGCCGACCATGATGCTCTTCGACGAGCCGACCTCCGCGCTCGACCCAGAGCTGGTCGGCGAGGTGCTCGGCGTGATGCGCGACCTCGCCCGCAGCGGCATGACGATGATCGTCGTCACCCACGAGATGGGCTTCGCCCGTGAGGTCGCCGACCGGGTCGTCTTCATGGACCAGGGCGCCGTCGTGGAGGCCGGCAGCCCGGCCGAGGTGTTCACCGCCCCGCGGCACGACCGCACCCGGGCCTTCCTCTCGACGGTGCTCTGATGGGAGCGATGGGACTGATGGGAGCAGACGTGACCACGACCCCGGTCGACCTGCTGCTGCGCGGCGCCACCCTGGTGGACGGCACCGGGGCGCCCGCCCGCCCGGCCGACCTCGCCGTCGCGGCCGGCCGGGTTGCCGTACTGCCGCCGGGCACCGCCGTGGCCGCGGCCGAGACCCTGGACGTCGCCGGACGGGTCGTCACCCCCGGTTTCATCGACGTCCACACCCACTCGGACGCGCTCGCCGCCCCGTTCGGCGGCGGCACCCACACCGACGGCGACGCCCTGGACGAACTGCGGCTGGCCCCGCTGCTCCAGGGCGTCACCACCGAGATCAGCGGCAACTGCGGGATCAGCCTGTTCCCCGCGCTGCCCGAGCGGCTGCCGGAACTGGCCGAGCACCTGCGGGTCTCCTTCGGCCTCGGGCCGGTGCTGCCCGCCGAGGACTTCGACGCCTTCGCCGCCGGCCAGCGGCCCGAGTTGCGGCGCAACCACATCACCTCGCTGGTCGGCCACGGCACCCTGCGCGCCGGGGTGATGGGCTTCGAGGACCGCCCGCCCACCCCCGAGGAGCTGGCCGCCATGTGTGAACTGCTCGACCGGGCGCTGACCCAGGGCGCGGCGGGGCTCTCCACCGGACTGATCTACCCGCCCGGCGTCTACGCGGACACCGAGGAGATCGTGGCCCTGGCGACGGTCGCCGCGCGGCACGGCAAGCCGTACGTGACGCACCTGCGCGACGAGATGTCCCAGGTGGAGAAGGCCCTGGAGGAGGCGCTGGAGATCGCGGTGCGCTCCGGCGCCCCGCTCCAGGTCTCCCACCACAAGACCGCCGGCCGGCACGCCTGGGGCGCCACCCTGCGCACCCTGCCGCGGCTGGAACGCGCCCGTGCCGAGGGCGTGGACGTGCTCTGCGACGTCTACCCGTACACCGCCGGCAGCACCGTGCTGCACGCGATGCTGCCGCCGTGGACCAGTGAGGGCGGGGTGGCCGCCCTGCTGGAGCGGCTGCGCAGCAAGGAGATGCGGGACCGGATACGCGCGGACATCGCGAACGGCGTCGAGGGCTGGGAGAACACCGTCGGCAACGGCGGCTGGGACCTGATCTCGGTGGCCGCCGCCCCGGCCCGCCGCGCCGCCGAGGGCCGCCGGATCGCCGACCTGGCCGCCGAGCGCGGCACCGACCCGGTGGACTACGTCTGCGACCTGCTGCTGGAGGCCCAGGGCGAGGTGACCATCATCAGCCACTCGATGCGCGAGGACGACGTCCGCCGGGTGCTGGCCAGCCCGCTGTCGATGATCGGCTCGGACGGCGTGCCCAAACCAGGCCGCCCGCACCCCCGCTGGGCGGGCAGCTTCGCCCGGGTGCTCGGCCACTACGGGCGCGAGCACGGGCTGCTGCCGCTGGAGCTCGCGGTGCACAAGATGACCGGGCTGCCGGCCGCGCGGTTCGGGCTGACCGGGCGCGGCGTGGTCCGGGACGGCGCCGTCGCGGACCTCGTGGTACTGGACCCGGCGGCCGTCCTGGACGGCGCGACCTTCGAGCAGCCGCTGCTGCCGCCGGTCGGCGTGGAGACCGTCGTGGTGGCCGGGCGGGTCGCGGTGCGCGGCGGCCGGCCGACCGCGATCCGGGCCGGAGAGGTGGTGCGGGTCCGATGAGCCTCGCCCAGGTGGCCGCCGCCGCGCGCAGCTCGGCGGCGCTCCCGCTGACCCTCGCGGTGGCCGCCGTCGACGTGGACGCCCCCGGCCCGGACACCGGTGCCGACGGCGGCGCGGTCGGGGTGGACGACACCGTCGTGCTGCCCGTCGCCAGCGCCTCCAAGCTGCTGCTGCTGGCCGAGGTCGCCCGACGGCTGGACACCGGAGAACTGACGGCCGGGCAGCCGGTGGCGATCCTCCCCGAGGACGTCACCGGCGGCACCGGCCTGCTCGGCCGGCTCAGCCGCCCCGGCTGGACGGTGGAGGACCTGGCCTGGCTGACCGCCGCGGTCAGCGACAACACCGCCACCAACGCGCTGCTGCGGCTGGTCGGCCTGCCGGCCACCGCACGGCTGGCGCGCGACCTCGGCCTGGAACGGCTCACCCTGCACGACCGGGTGCGCGACGAGCGCGGGCCGGACGTCCCGCCGCTCTTCGCCACCGGTACCGCCCGCGACCTGGCCCGCCTGGTGGCCCTCGCGGTCCAGGGCACCATGGCCACCCCGGCGGCCTCGGCCCGGCTGCTCGGCTGGATGCGCGCCAACACCGACCACGGCCTGGTGCCCGCACTGGTCGACCACGACCCGTACGCGCCCGGCTTCCCCGAGCCGCTGCCCGGCCGCCTGCTGGTGGCCAACAAGACCGGTACGGACACCGGGGTACGGGCCGACGCGGGCGTCATCGTGGGCGCCCGCCGGGTGGCCTACGCGGTCGTCGCGCACTGGGACGTGGCGCTCGGGCCCAGCACCGAACGGGCCGCCGTGCACGCCATCAGGGACGTCGGCCGGGCGCTCGCGGCCTGGGCGCAGCGGCCCGCCTGACGGCTTCGAGCCGGGGGGATCAGGCCCACTGCATGTCGAGCAGGGACCTGATCTCCCCGGCGGCGGCGCCGAGTTCGGTGAGGAAGGCCCGGAGCACCGGATTGCGGTTGGTGGCCCGGGTGGCCACTCCGATCCGGCGGTGCAGCTGGGGGTGGTCCAGCCGGCAGACGTGCACCCCGGCGCTGTCGGCCAGGCCGAGTGCCGGGATCAGCGCGACGCCCATGCCGGCCCGCGCGAGGTTGATGGTCACCTGGTAGTGGTCGCTGCGGCAGCGCACCCGGGGGCGGAACCCCTCGGCCGCGCAGGCGCGTTCGAGCACCGGCTCGCCGGTGCTGCCGCCGTGGGTGCCGATCCAGCTCTCGCCCTCCAGCTCGGCCAGCCGCACCACCGAGCGCCGCCCGAGCCGGTGCCGCAGCGGCACCACGACCAGCTGCGGCTCCTCGAAGTACATCCGCACGTCCACCGCCGCCTGGCGGCACCACGGGTCCAGCGGGTGCTCGAAGACCACGGCCGCGTCCAGCCGGCCGGCCTCCAGGTCCGGGACCAGTTCGTGCGGCTGGCCCATGATGAGCTCCAGCTCCACCTGCGGGTTCCCGGAGGCGAACGCGGCCAGCGCCCGGGGCAGCAGGTCCAGCCCGGCGGAGGCGAAGAAGCCGATCCGCAGCACGCCGGCCGCGCCCTGGGCGTGCGCCCGCAGGTCGTCCTGCGCGACGGCCATCAGGTCGGCGATCGCCTGGGCGTGCTCGGCCAGCCGGACACCCGCGGGCGTCAGGCGCAGGGACTGCGGAGCCCGTTCCACCAGCGCGACACCCAGCTCCTGCTCCAGGCGGGCGAGCTGGTGCGAGATGGCGGACGGGCTCAGGTGCAGGGCCTGCGCCGCGGCCACGATGGTGCCCCGGCGGGCGATCTCCAGGAGGACGAGCAGTCGGGCGCTGTTCAGCATCGGCCCAGGTTATGAGGCGAGTGCCCGCTGCGCGGTCACCGGCTCCCCGGTGCCGCCGTCGGCGGCCGCGTCCAGCCGGAGCAGGTCGTGCTCGGTCTCGCGGCGCACCACCAGGCGGGCCTCGCCGTCCCGGACGAAGACCACGGCGGGCCGCGGCAGCTTGTTGTAGTTGGACGCCATGGCGTAGCCGTAGGCGCCGGTCACCGGGGTGGCCAGCAGGTCGCCGACCCGCAGGTCGGCGGGGAGCGCGGCGTCGTCGATGATCACGTCGCCGCTCTCGCAGTGCTTGCCGACCAGCCGGGCACGCTGCGGGCGGGGCGCCTCGGGGCAGCGGGGCAGGAACGCCTCGTAGCGGGCGCCGTACAGCGCGGGGCGCAGGTTGTCGCTCATCCCGCCGTCCACGCTGACGTAGGTGCGCACGCCCTCGATCCGCTTGACGGTCCCGACCCGGTACACGGTCAGCCCGGCCCGGGCGGCGATCGAGCGGCCGGGCTCGACGCCCACCTCGCCGCTCCAGCCGGCCCCGCGTACGGCCGCGCGGACCCGCTCGGCCCAGACGGCGAAGGAGGGGGCGCTCTGCCCGTTCAGGTAGGCCACGCCCAGGCCGCCGCCGACGGTCAGCCGGCGCAGGCCGTGCTCCACCGCGAACCGGGCCACCGCCGCGGCGCCGTCGGCCAGCTCGGCCGGGTCCAGCACCTGGGATCCGACGTGGGCGTGGACGCCTTCCAGCCGTACGGCGGCGGAGCCCGCGGCCCGGCGCACCGCGGCCGCGGCGGCGCCGTCGGCCAGGCCGAAGCCGAACTTGGAGTCGTGGCCGCCGGTCTGGATGGCCTGGTGGGCGCCGGCCGCGACCCCGGGCGCCACCCGCAGCCGGACCCGCGCCGGGGGCAGGCCCTCCTCGCGGTGCAGCCGCTCGATCCGGTCCAGCTCGTCGAAGCTGTCCACCACGATGTGGCGCAGGCCGACGGTCAGCGCGGTGCGCAGCTCGGTCTCGTCCTTGTTGTTGCCGTGCAGCACGATCCGGTCCGGGTCGACCCCGGCGTACAGCGCGGTGCGCAGCTCGCCGCCGGAGGCGACGTCCAGCAGCAGGCCCTCCTCGGTGGCGAGGCGGGCCATCGCGGTGCACAGGAAGGCCTTGGAGGCGTAGGCGACGTTGCCCCGGCCGAAGGCGGCCACCGCCTCGCGGCAGCGCCGGCGCAGGTGCTCCTCGTCGTAGACGAACAGCGGCGTGCCGTACCGGCGGGCGGCCTCGTCCAGGAGCACGCCGCCGACGGCCAGCCCCTCGGGGCGGAACTCGGCGGTGAGCGGCAGCAGGCCCGGATCGACGGGCGGCAGGGCTGGCGACACAGGGGACAAGGCTTCCTCCCGGCAGGCTGGCTGGCCCGCCCATCCTCGGTCCTGCGGGAGGGACTGAGAAAGCGCATTCTTCCGGCCCTGAGCAGTACCGAAACCGATGCTCCGGCCCGGTGGACGGTCCTGCGGCGCGAGTGTTGCATCTAAGCTTGCATCTATGGTGCTACGGTGTGTTCCATGGCCGACACCCCGCCCCCTGCCCGCGTCCCGGCCGCGGACCGCGCGTACCAACTGACCAAGGACCTCATCCTCGGTGGCGGCCTCCCCGGCGGGACGCTGATCAGCGAGGGCGAGATCGCCGAACGCACCTCGCTCAGCCGCACCCCGGTCCGGGAGGCCTTCCTGCGGCTTCAGGCCGAGGGGCTGCTCCAGCTCTTCCCCAAGCGTGGAGCCGTCGTGGTGCCGGTCGGCCCCGGCGAGG
Organism: Kitasatospora sp. NPDC093102; assembly: GCF_040683915.1. Classification (NCBI taxonomy): domain Bacteria; kingdom Bacillati; phylum Actinomycetota; class Actinomycetes; order Kitasatosporales; family Streptomycetaceae; genus Kitasatospora; species Kitasatospora sp. NPDC093102. The sequence goes on from NZ_JBFBFA010000029.1 coordinate 73,733, forward strand.
CCGAGGACGTGCTGGAGCTGCGCGAGGCGCTGGAGAGCACCGCCGTGCGCCGGATCACCCGCCGCCCCGACGGCCTCGACGCGCTGGTGCGGCAGCTGTCCGAACTGATCGACCAGCAGCGCGAACCCGCCCGCCGGGCCGACCTCGGCGCCTTCGCCGACGCCGACGAGGCCTTCCACCGGGGCATCGTGACGGCCTCCGGCAACGAGCTCGCCGAGCGGTTCTACGGGACACTGCGCGACCGCCAGCGCCGGATGGCCGTCCAGCTGCTCCGGGTCCAGCCGGAGCGGCTGGCCCCGCTGGTCGAGGAGCACACCGTGCTGGTCGAACGGATCGCGGCCCGCGACGCCGAGGGCTTCACCGCCGCCCTGCGCGCCCACCTGGACGCCCACCGCGCCGTCACCGAGCGCTGACCTCTCCCCGGCGCGCGCCGACGGTTCGCGCGCGCACCCCCGACGGACCGCCGGGACCCCACCATCCGAACCATCCGACAAGGAGCAGCACCACCATGAGCACCACCCGGCCACCGTCCGCCGGTCCCGTCGCACCCTCCGGCCGGGGGCGGCCGTGGCTGCTCGCGGCCCTCGCCATGCTCTGCTGCGGCTGGGGCGGCAACCAGTTCACCCCGCTGCTGCTGATGTACCGCCACCTCGGCGGCTACTCGGAGGTCACCGTGGACGCCTTCCTGGGGGCGTACGTCCTCGGGCTGGTCCCCGGACTGCTGGTCGGCGGCGCCGCCTCGGACCGCTACGGGCGTCGCCCGCTGATGATCGGCGCGGTGGCCGCCTCGCTCGCCGCCAGCGGGGTGCTGTGCGGCGGAGCGGCCGGTGAACTCCCCATCTACGCCGGGCGGTTCCTCACCGGCATAGCCGTCGGCATCGCGATGGCCGTCGGCACCAGCTGGGTCAAGGAGCTCTCCCAGGCCCCGCACGACCCGGCCGCCGACCCGGGCGCCGGAGCCCGCCGCGCCTCCCTCGCCCTGACCCTCGGCTTCGGGCTCGGCGCCGGGGTGGCCGGCGCGCTCGCCCAGTGGGGCCCCTGGCCGATGGTCACCCCGTACCTCGCCCACCTGCTGGTCACCCTGCCCGCGCTGTTCCTGCTCCCGAAGGCCGTCGAGACCCGGGCCCGCACCGCCGCCGTCCGCAGCCTCTGGGCCGACCTCAAGGTCCCGGCGGCCGGGCACCGGCGCTTCGTGCGGGTGATCCTGCCGATGGCCCCGTGGGTGTTCGGCTCGGCCGGCGTCGCGTACGCGGTGACCCCGCAGCTGGTCGGCGACCGGCTCGGCCACTGGTCGCTGGCCTACGCGACCCTGCTCACCGTCCTCACCCTCGGCACCGGTGCCCTCGTCCAGCCCTTCGCCAAGCGCCTGGACTCGCTCTCCTCGGCGCGCGGCGTCATCGTCTCCATGGTGCTGATGGCCTGCGGCATGGCCGTCTGCGCCGGCGACGCGGCGGTCCGCTCCCCGCTGCTCGGCCTGTGCGGCGCGGTCCTCCTCGGCGCGGCCTACGGCATCGGGGTGGTCTCCGGGCTGCTGGAGATCCAGCGCATCGTCACCCCCGACGACCTGGCCGGCATCACCGGCGTCTACTACGCGCTGTGCTACTCGGGCTTCCTGCTCCCCGCGATCCTGGCCGCGCTCTCCTCGCTGGCCTCCTACACCGTGATGCTCGGCGTGGTGACCGCCCTCGCGCTCGCCAGCCTCGCCGTGATCACCCTCTTCTCCCGCCGTGCCCTGCCCGCACCGGAACCGATCCCGGCCGAGGCCGCCCGCTGACACCGCTGCCGCCGCCCCGCCCGCGCGCGGGGCGGCGGAATGCTCTGCGGACCGGCTGTACAGCGAGCCGACCCGCCTCGGCTATGCCGCAGAGAGCGGGCCGCATCCCTTCGGCACGCCCGTTCCCCTCCCGGCGCCCTTCGGCCTGGACCTCGACACCTCCCGGCTGTAGGACCAGGCCTTCGCCCCGTCCTTCGGGCGGGCGTGCGCCGGGCGGCCGTCGGCGAGGTCCTCGGCCAGGAGGCGCCAGGCGATGGCGTCGGAGACGATCGTCCGGACGGTGTCGAGGTCGACGCCGCGCACGATCGTGCAGACCGAGTACCCCAGGTGCGGGTCGGAGTCGGCGGTGGTCGGCTGGGCGGAGCCCTCGCCCGTGTCGGTGGAGCCCGCCCGGGCGGTGAGGGCGGGGTAGCGGTGGCGGCGGTCGTGTCGTCAGCCTCGGTGCTCCGGACACCGGTCGCGATCAGATTCGCCCGTTCGGGTGTGGGACGGGCCGGCGCGCCCCGGGTGGCGGCCCCGGGTGGGCCGGGCGACGATGGGCCGAGCGACGACCACTCCTCGGCCACGCGGCCGAGCGGATCGCCGACCAGGACGCCCCGGCCCCCGGGAAGAGGCTCCCCTTGAACACCGACCCGCCGCGCGGTACCTCGCACCCGCCGCGGCCCGGCGCCACCGCCGCGGGCGGCCGGGCCGCCGCCCGCCGCTGGCGGGCGCTCGTGGTCTGCCTGGTCGCCGGCTTCATGACCCTGCTGGACGTCAGCATCGTCAACGTCGCCCTGCCGACCGTACGGGCCGGGCTGCACATGTCCGACAGCGGCCTGCAATGGGTGCTCAGCGGCTACGCGCTGGCCTTCGGCCTGGTGCTGGTGCCCGCCGGGCGGCTCGGCGACGCGCGCAGCCGGCGGGCCGTCTTCCTCGCCGGGCTCGCCCTGTTCACCGCGGCCAGCGCGCTCGCCGGGGCGGCGCAGAGCCAGGAGTGGCTGGTGCTGGCCCGGCTGTTCCAGGGCGCGGCCGGCGGGGTGCTGGTGCCGCAGGTGTCCGGCTTCATCCAGGTGCTGTTCCAGGGCGCGGAGCGCGGCCGGGCCTTCGGCGTGCTGGGCACGACCATCGGGCTGTCCACCGCGGTCGGGCCACTGCTCGGCGGGCTGCTGATCCACCTGTTCGGCCCGCAGGACGGCTGGCGCTGGGTGTTCCTGGTCAACCTGCCGATCGGCGTCGCCGCGCTGCCGATCGCCTACCGGCTGCTTCCGGCGCCCCCGCCCGCCGCCGAACGGGCCGGGCACCGGGACTTCGACCCGGTCGGCGTGCTGCTGCTCGGCGCCGGGACGGTCTCGCTGCTGCTGCCGTTCGTCCAGGCGCAGCAGTGGCACGACTCGGCCCGCTGGCTGCTGCTGGCGCTGGCGGCGGTGCTGCTCGCCGTCTTCGTCGGCTGGGAGCTGCACTACGGGCGGCGGCACGAGCCGCTGGTGAGCATGGCGCTGTTCGCGGTGCGCCCGTACGCGGCGGGGACGCTCCTGTCGCTGGTGTACTTCGCCGGGTTCACCGCGATCTTCTTCATCTTCACCCTCTACCTCCAGGTGGGCCTGCACTACTCGGCGCTGGCGGCGGGCCTGGCGATCACGCCGTTCGCGGTCGGCTCGGCGGTGTCCGCGACGGTGGGCGGGAGCCTGGTGAGCCGGCTGGGGCGGCGGCTGGTGGTGGCCGGGCTGGTGCTGGTGCTGGCCGGGCTGCTGGCCTCGACGCTCGCGGTGCAGCTGTGGTCCGGGCCCGACGTGGGCTGGACGACGGTGCTGCCGCTGCTCGTCGCCGGGGTGGGCAGCGGACTGGTGGTCGCCCCGAACCAGACGCTGACCCTCCAGCAGGTGCCGGTGGCCCGGGCGGGCAGCGCGGGCGGAGTGCTGCAGACCGCGCAGCGGGTCGGCTCGGCGGTGGGCATCGCCGTCGTCGGCTCGGTGTTCTTCGCCCATGCCACCGGCCCCCGCCCGGACTGGGCACTGGCCTTCCAGCTGGGGGTGACGGTCGCGGCCGGCCTGGTGCTGGCGGCGCTGCTCGTGGCGGCCGCCGACACGGCCTCGGGCCGGGGCGGTTTCCGGGCCGCCGGCCACGGATGAGGGCGGGGCCGTGACGGGCGCCCGGGAGCATCGCGGCGTTCTGAGCCCCCTTCGTTCCGGACGCCTGACCGGGGCCGTCAGTGGTCGCGGCGGTGGATCGCGACCGCCGCGACGGCGACCGAGGCCAGCGACCACACCGCGAAGGTGACCCAGGAGCCCGCGACGGTGGCCGGATACTCGGAGCAGCGGCGGGGAGGGAGGCGTGGGCGGGCCCACCGCCGGCACACCGCGAAAGCGCCGACGCTCAGCGCTTGATCGCCACGCCCGCGTACATCGCGATGTCCTGGTCGCGGACGGGCACGGCACCGGCGTCCGGCCGCCAGTGGTGCACCAGCGTGACACCCGGGTCGAGCAGCTCGTAGCCGTCGAAGAAGGCCTCCGTCCCGGCCTTGTCGCGGATCTGGAGCGGGATGCCGCGCGCGTTGTACTCGCGGCCGACGCCGCCGACGCCCACCGGGTCGGTGTCACCGGTGAAGACCGTCAGGGCGAGGAAGCTGCCGGGCGCCAGGGCGTCCATGAAGCGGCGCACGATGCCCTGCGGGTCGTCCTCGTCCAGCACGAAGTGGACGATCGCGATCAGCGACAGCGCCACCGGCTGCGAGAGGTCGAGCACCTCGCGCAGCCGGGGGTTGTCGATGATCGACTCCGGGTCGCGGAAGTCGGCGTCCACGTAACAGGTACGGCCCTCGGGCGTGCTGTCCATCAGGGCCCGGGCGTGGGTCAGCACGATCGGGTCGTTGTCCACGTACGCGACCCGGGCCTCGGGGGCGACCGCCTGGGCGATCTCGTGCACGTTCGGCGAGGTCGGGATGCCGGTGCCGATGTCGAGGAACTGCCGCACGCCGTACTGCTCGGTGAGTTGGCGCACCGAGCGCTGCATGAAGTCGCGGGTGGTGCGCATCGAGATCGGCAGCGACGGCCAGGCCTGCACCGAGGCGTGCGCCGCGACCCGGTCCGCCTCGAAGTTGGTCTTGCCGCCGATGAGGTAGTCGTAGACCCGGGCGGAGTGCGGAACGTCCATCCGCAGGTCCACCGATGGGTGATCCTCGTGCGGACCGTGTGCCGCCCGGATCTCGTTCGCCATGCTCGTTCTCCCGTTGCTGGGCATCCGTCACGGGCCGCCGGTGTGGCGGTCCATGGTGCGCATGGTAACGGTCGCCCGGTACGACGAGATGACAGACCCTCAGGCCTGGGCCTCCGGGTGCCTCGGTTCGAGCGCGGCGGCACCCGACTGACGGGGGATCGCGGTGATGTCGGACCCCGCCCGGCCGTGCGCCGCGAGTTCGAGCGCGGCGCCGATCCAGGCTATGCCGAAGGCCCACGTCGCCAGCCACTCGCACAGGTACAGCGGCCGCACCGACCAGCCGGAGCCGACGCCCGTCACCCCGGCCAGGACGGAGAGCGCCAGGGCGACCAGGATCACCACCCCGGCCACCAGGTAGGCCGAGCCCACCCGGGCCGGCTGGGTGGAGCGGGGGTTGCGGAAGGAGTAGAGGCAGAACAGCGCCAGCATGACGAACAGCAGGCCCGCGAAGGCCAGGTGGAACGCCCCGACGGTGCGCTGGACGCCGGACCCGCCCACCGGGGACGTCGGGCACAGCGCGACCCCGAGCGCGAAGAACCCGGCCGCCGTGCTCCAGCGGTCGTCCCGGCGGTCGAAGCGGTAGCAGATCAGGAACACCCCGAGGGCGCACAGCCCGCCGACGAAGAGGTTCCGGCTGCCGGTGTAGTACGAGGCGCTCATCGAGCCCGGCCAGAAGCCGTCGGTGCTGCGCCCCATCACCTCGGCGGACAGCCAGTTGCCGAACGGCAGGGCCGGCGGCAGCAGGATGCCGATCAGGCCGACGCCGAGGCGCAGGATCGCGATGGTCCGGACGTCCTGGATGCTCCGCCGGTTGCCGGGGGAGTTCTGCGTGCGCGAGTCGTGAGTCACGGACGCCTCCTTGCCTTTCGTGCGGGCGCACTGGCCCGCTGGTCCTCCGGCCGCGGGGAAGGGGCGGGGCGGTGTCGGACGGGCGCCGCCGCACGCCTGAGCGGCCGTCAACTTGTGTACCCGCATTGGCGTTCGAAGCACCACCGATTTGGTCGGTTTACGCCCTCGGTGACCGCTTGGCGCTCACCGGGCGCCCCCTGCCGACGGCCACCGGCGGACCCACCGGTTCAACTCCTTGGCCGGAAACCGGAGAAGCGGCTCCGGCCGGCCCGACCGTGCCTGGCCGAGCCCGAATCGAGCGGAGCGGCAGATCGCCGCCGAACTGCGCGCGGGGGAGTCCTGACAGTGCCGGAGGCGGCCCGGTCGTGGTGACCGGACCGCCTCGTCCCCCGCCCGCGGAAACGGTTCAGCCAGTGGGCTGCCGGGTGCGCGCGATCAGCGCGTTGAGCAGGGCCGCCCCGCGCTCGGCATCGTCGACGCTGACCGCGAAGTCCGTGCCCCGGCGGGTGCGGACCACCAGGCAGGTGCCTCCGCGCAGCATCACGGTGGTGCCGAGCCCGTTGATCCGGTAGCCCCAGCCGCCCACCTGCGCGGCGGTGCGCTGTTCGGCGCGGGCGGAGTCGAGCTCGGTGGGGGACCAGTGGCGGGCGGGCCATCCGAAGGGGCCGAAGCCGACGGTCAGGCCGCGGGCGGTCACCCGCGCCCGCACCGAGGAGCAGGCGAGGGACGCGAGGGAGGCGACGGCGAACGGCAGCACCAGCACCCAGTCCAGTTCGGCGACCCCGCTCGCGACGGCCAGCACCCCCGTCACCGCGACCAGTCCGAGCACCGCCGCGGCCAGTTGCAGCCACGGGTTGGCGGCGTGGGACAGCCAGACGAACTGCTCGCCCGGCGGCACCTCCAGCGCGGGCGCCCCGGCCGCCGGGCGCGGCTCGGGCCGGCCGCCGAAGCGGCGGCCCGCCAGCCAGGCCAGCAGTCCGGCGAGGCCGGTGGCCAGCAGGATCAGGACCACCTCGATGCCCATCGGCGCGGCGTCCTGCCAGCGGGCGCGGTCCAGGTTGGCGTGCACGATGGAGGTCTGCGCGCCCGTCAGCAGCACGCCGCCGGCCGCCAGCGTGGCCGCCGCGGCCCCGGGCGTCCGGCCTGCCCAGTACCGCCGCAGGGCCACCGCGGTGAGCACCAGGACCGCCCAGAACGCGGCCGGGGCCAGCGCGGCCGCCGTCAGCGACATCGAGCCGTTCGGCTCCCGCCCGCCCCAGTGGGTGGCCAGCGGGTCCGGCAAGCGGTGGCGTGCCGTCAGCGGCAGGGCGACCAGCAGTGCCAGCACGCCGACCGACCAGGCTGCCGCGGCCCAGACGGCGCCGTGAGGTGCCGGGCGCTCCGCCGTGGTCCGCTCCGTCGGTGTCTTCTCGTCCGTCACGACATCCCCCTGATCATGTCCACGAGATCGTTCCTGCCGTAGCCCGCCCGGGCCGCGTCCTCGACCAGCTTCCGTACCCGCTCGACCAGTTCGGAACGGGTGTCGGCGCCGGTCGCGATCGTGATGCCGCGGCCCCGGCGGAACTCCAGCACCCCTTCGTCGCGCAGCGTGCGCAGCCCGCGAAGGACGGTGTTGGAGTTCACGCCCAGTGCCCGGGAGAGCTCCCGGGCCGGAGGCAGCTTGTCCCCGGGGGCGCACTCGCCCTCGGCGACGGCCCGTCTGATCGCGCCGGCGACCTGTTCGTGCAGCGGTCGGGTGTCCCCGATGTCCAGCTTCAGCAACATGGTGCTACTGACGATAGCACCATTAATGTTTCGTGCCACTGCCCTCGGGCGGCGGGCGTGCGAGGGAACGGCGGGACCCCGGGTCGCGGGGCGGCCGGTCCGTTCGACCACCCACGCGCCCCGGGGTCCGCCCGGTGCCCGGCTCCGTGTCCGGCGGCTACTTCCGTTCGTCCTCGATCAGGCCGAACTCCTGCATCAGCTCGCCGATCTCGCTGGCCTCCAGCCGGCGAAGCAGCCGCTTGCGCAGGAACTCCGGCCCGGGCAGGTCGAGTTCGGCGCCGTCGCGGAGCCGGGTGGTGGCGGCGAGCAGCTTGCGCACGTCGTAGGTGGAGTTGAACACCTCGGGCACGCCGCGTTCGACGCCGAGCAGCCGGTAGACGGCCTCCATGCCGGTACGCACCGAGTACTCGGTGGTGAAGATGCAGTCCCGGGTGGTCTCCGCGAACTGGCCGATGAAGGCGAAGTTGACGGCGCCCTCGGGCACCACGTCCGGCCGGTCGCCCGCGTGCCGGGGCAGGAAGAAGGACGTCACGTACGGCATCATCACCGGCACGCAGCGGGCGCCCTGCGCGGCCAGCTCGGGGATCTCCTCGACCGGCACGCCCAGGTGGTACAGCCACTCCTGGGTGATCTCCTCGCCGGTGCACTCCTGCATCGGCTTGTTCACGTAGTCGCCGGGGCGGTCGACGAACAGCGAGTAGACCCAGACCACGATCTGGTCGGCGGGCTGGTGCTTGAAGTGCGGCTGGCGGTTGACCGTCCAGCTCAGCAGCCACGAGGAGTCCCGGGCGGTGACGATGCCGCCGGTGACCACGCCGCCGCTGAACGGGTCGCGCTTGGCGACCTTCTGGATGTGGCGCGGGATGCGCGCGTCCAGGGTGGTGACGGTCGCCGACTCCCACTTGCTCTCGGCGATGTTGCCGCAGAACACCTCGGGGCGGCCGAACGCCGGGTCCTTGGCGGCGATCCGGCGCCACAGGTCCCAGGCCGGGGCCGGCCCCTCGTCCAGCCGGGCCGGGGTGTGCTGGTCGCCGTTGTCGGAGTTCTCGGTGAGCGAGCCGATGGTGGTGAACAGCAGGTCGTCCGGGCCGAGGTCCACCCCGCCCTCCTGGCCGGCCTCCCGCCAGTGGATCCGGGTGGCCTGCTTGCGGCCGGGGGCGTCCCGGGTGGCGGGGGAGATGTCGAAGTCGATGTCGGTGACCTCGACCTCGTAGCGGAACCGCACGCCCTGGTCCATCAGCCAGTGGGTGAGCGGCAGGACCATGGATTCGTACTGGTTGTACTTGGTGAACTTCAGTGCGGACAGGTCCGGCAGGCCGCCGATGTGGTGGATGAAGCGGTGCAGGTAGAGCTTCATCTCCAGCGCGCCGTGCCACTCCTCGAAGGCGAACATGGTGCGCCAGTACAGCCAGAAGTTGCTGTCCAGGAAGTTCCGCGAGAAGACCTCGTCGATCCGCTTGCCCTCCAGCTCCTCGCGGGTGGCGAGGAAGACGCGGACCAGGTCCTTCTGCGCCTTGTCGTCGAGCGCGAACAGGCCGTCGGTGCAGGCGTCCTGACCGCGGCGCTCGGTGACCCGCTGGAGCGAGAAGTTCGGGTCGTCCTTGTTGAGCCAGTAGAACTCGTCCAGCACGGACGCGCCCTCGACCTCCAGCGACGGCACCGAGCGGAAGAGGTCCCACAGGCACTCCATGCGGTCCTCCAGCTCGCGCCCGCCGCGGATCACGAAGCCCTTCTCGGGCGCCTCGATCCCGTCCAGCGCGCCGCCGGCCAGCGTCAGCCGCTCCAGGATCGTGACCCGCTCGCCGGGCACCTGCCCGTCCCGGACCAGGAACGCCGCCCCGGCCAGCGCGGCGAGCCCCGACCCCACGAACCACGCCCGCTTGCGTTCGGCTCCTTCGGGCTTCCTCGGCCGGGCGAACGCCTCGTAATTGCCGCTGCTGTAGTACAAGCCCGCGCTCCCTAGAAAGTTCGACAGCGAACCACCCGTCGGGCGTGTCGACTCCCGGCGGGCTGTCTCCATCCACCCATTCTGCGGTGGTCTTCGCCTGTTGATTTGGGTCGAACGGGTCCCTGTTGATGGGGTCGAAGGGGTGATTCCCGGATGGGCCGGAGAGCCCGCGGGCCGCGTATGGAGAGCGTTGGGAACGCCGCCCGGGACGTCAGGAAGCCGTCAAGGACAGCAGGTCAGCCCCCGTGGAGGCGGTTGGGTGGAGGGCGACGGCGAACGCGACCACACGAGGACGGATCATGCACGGCAACGGGCGGCACGGAGACGGCGCGGAACCCAGGATCGTGGTCGGGGTCAGCGGGTCGCTGGAGAGCCTGGCGGCACTGCACCGCGGCCTCGCCGAGGCCCGCGACCGCGGCGCCGTCCTGGTGCCGGTGCTCGCCTGGGAGCCGCCCGGCGGCGAACACGGCTACCGGCGCTCGCCCTGCCCGCCGCTGCTCGCGGCCGTCCGGGAATCCGCCGAACAGCGCCTGCGGGACGCCCTCGACGCGGCCTTCGGCGGCGCCGACCCCGGCGTGCCGCTGCGCCCGGTGGTCATCCGCGGCGAGACCGGACCGGCCCTGCTGCACATCGCCGACCGGCCGGACGACCTGTTGGTCCTCGGGCGCAGCCGGCGGCCCGCTGCGCCGCCGGCTGCGGCGCTCGGTGCCCGGCTACTGCGCCCGGAGGGCGGGCTGCCCGGTGCTGACCGTCCCGGTGCCCGAACTGCTCCACGACCTGCACCGGCTGGAGTCGGCGCACCGCCGCGCCCGCCGGCACCTCTCGTTCGGGCCGGCGCCCGAACTCCTCACGGCGAAGCGGTAGTCCGCGGCGCGGACGCACTCGGCCCGCCCGCACGCGTGCGTCGCGCTGATGGCGTGTCAGGCCCTGGTGCCCCTGCCCGAGGCGCCGGAGATAAGGGCGCGCAGGATGTCCGTATGCAGATGACCAACGTGCCGCAGGCGGCGACCCCCGATGACGCGTCGTCCATCGGCCGAACGCTGGCCCTGGCCTTCGCCGACGACCCGATGATGTGCTGGTTCTTCCCCGACCCGGCCACCCGGCAGGCGGGGCTGGACGGTTACTTCACCACGCTGTTCACCCGGCAGTACGTCCGCTACGGGGTGTGCGAGCGGACCGCGAACGCGGCCGCCTTCTGGATCCCGCCGCAGGCGCAGGACAAGGCCGTCCCGGACGCGGAGACGCTCGCCGAACTGACGGAGCTCCTCGGCGACCGGGCCGAGCCGTTCCGGCGCTCCGTCGGGGCGGCCGCCGCCAACGTGCCGCAGGAGCCGCACTGGTACCTGGCGGTCATCGGCGCCGACCCGGTCGCCCAGGGGCAGGGCCAGGGCGCCGCGTTGCTGCGCTCGGGGCTGGCCAAGGCCGACGCGGCCGGGCTGCCGGTCTACCTGGAGTCCTCCAAGGAGGCGAACCTGGCGGTCTACCGGCACTTCGGCTTCGAGGTGCTGGAGGAGGTCCGGCTGCCGGAGGGCGGGCCGGCGCTCTGGGTGATGCGGCGTGGGGCCGGGGCGTAGCGGCGAAAGCCCCGGGTCAGTCGTCGGAGGGCAGCTCCGCCGGGACGGCGAGCACGTCGACCAGGGCCTCGCCGCGCAGGACGGTGAGGGGGAGCGGGTGGCCGATCGCGTCGGCCAGCATCAGGCGCTGGAGGGCCTGGGCGCTGCCCATCGGCTCGCCGGCGGCGGTGAGCAGCAGGTCGCCCTCGTGCAGCCCGGCGCGGTCGGCGGGGGCGCCGGGCACCACCTCGACGATGCGCAGGCCGGTGCGCTGCCCGCTGCGGTGGCGCAGGGCGGGCGGCAGGGGTGCGGGCACCCCGGCGAGGCCGAGGTAGGCGCGGCGGATCCGGCCGTCGGTGAGCAGGGCGGCGACGATCCGCCGGCTGGTGGCGTCGATCGGGACGGCCAGGCCGAGCCCGTTGCCGGCCACCGCCGTGGTGATGCCGACCACCTCGCCGTCCGCGGTGGCGAGCGCGCCGCCGGAGTTGCCCGGATTGAGGGCGGCGTCGGTCTGGATCACGTTGTCGATGACCCGCACCGCGCTGCCGGAGCGGGCCGGGATCGAGCGGTCGAGCGCGCTGATCACGCCCGCCGTGACCGTCCCGGCCAGCCCCAGCGGGTTGCCGACGGCGACGACCAGCTGCCCGACCCGCAGGCCGGTCGCCTCGCCGAGCGTCACCGGCGTCGGGGCCGGCCCGTCGGCGCGCAGCACGGCGAGGTCGGAGAGCGGGTCGGCGCCGATGGTGTGGAACGGGGAAGTGGTGCCGTCGGCGAAGGCCAGCGTCCCGGCGTCGGCGTGGCCGACGACGTGGGCGTTGGTGAGCAGGAACCCGTCCTCGGTGAAGACCACCGCCGAGCCGAGCGCGGTGCTGAACCAGCCGCCCCGGCCGCGCCGGGGCACCTGGAGCGCGGCGACCCGCGGGGTCAGTGCGGCGGCGACGGAGGTGACGATCCGGGAGTAGGCGTCCAGCGGTGCCTCCGCCTCGGGGCCCCCGCCCAGTCCGGGGAGCGTGTCGGCCATGGTGCTCACCCCTCTCGCAGGCGCGGTTCTCACGATGGCACCAGATGGCAACAACGGTGGGGTGCCCGGTCTTCCGCGCCCCGGCGGCGCCGTCCTGACGCGTTCTTGACGTCCAGGTAACTCTCAAGAAAAGGGAAAGCAGTCCTATAGTTCGAGTAAAGCCGCAGTCGTGGGAGGGGCCGATGGAAGCGACCATGCCGGAGCCGGACTGGCACGTGCTCGGCGAGCCGGGTGACGGGCGGCTGGGGACGGAACACCAGGGCGCCCTCGACCCGCTGCTGCTCCCCACCCGGGAGGCCCTGCTGGCCCGCCGCACCCACCGGATCCCGCGCTGGAAGCGCCTGCTGCAGCCGGGCTCGTCCGGTCCGGCGGCCTGGATCCGGACGGAGGCCGACGCGCAGGCCGAGCGTCTCGGCCGCCGTACGCCCGGCACCGAACACGTCCTGCTCGCCCTGCTGGCCGTGCACGAAGTGGCCCGCCACGAGCCGCAGTCGGTGGGGGAGGGCGGCGCCGGCGAACTGCTCGCCGGGCTCGGCCTCGACTACGCCAGGGCGCACGCCGCGCTGGAAACCGGCGAGGTGACGCTGCCCGCCGACCCGCGCGCGGTCGAGGCCTATCTGGCCGACGCCGCAGGTCAGGGTGCTGATCAACTGGTCCGGGCGTTGCTGGAGGAAGACACCCGGGCTCGACGCCTGGTCGAAGCCCTGGGCGGCTGAGACGTTGTCGGCGCAGCGAACCACGACACGGAGAAGAGGAAGAAGGACACCCGATGCACGTCACCCTCGCCGAGGAGCTGATGCTGCTCTCGCTGGACGACGAGTCCGGCGTGGCGAAGGACGCCGCCGCCACCGCCTGAGCGCGCCGGGCGGGCTGCGCAGCGAACCGCGCGCAGCCCGCCCGGCCCCGTTCACGGCACCGTTCGGAGCGCCGCCTGGTGAACCCCGGCATCCCCGTCGGCTGACCGCTACGGGCTGCCGACTACAGCGCGTCGAGCGGCACGTCCGGGTCGGCCAGCTCCTTGACGTCCACCACCCGCCCCGAGCGCACCAGTTCGCGGATCGGTTCGGTGACGTCCCAGACGTTGACGTTCATCCCCGCGAGCACCCGGCCGCCGGAGAGCCAGAACGCGATGAACTCGCGGGTGGCCGGGTCGCCGCGGAACACCACCTGGTCGTAGCCGTCCGGCTCGACGTAGCCGACGTACTCCATCCCGAGGTCGTACTGGTCCGTGAAGAAGTACGGGATCCGGTCGTACACCGCGTCCGGCTGCCCGAGCAGCGCGCGGGCGGCGGTCTGCGGCTGGTTGAGCGCGTTGGCCCAGTGTTCGACCCGGATGTGCCTGTCGAACAGCGGGTGGTAGGCGTTGGCGACGTCGCCGGCCGCGTAGACGTCCGGGTCCGAGGTGCGCAGGTGCCGGTCGGTCCGGATCCCGTTGTCGACCTCCAGCCCGGCCGCCTCGGCGAGGCCGGTGGCGGGGGCGATGCCGATGCCGACGACCACCGCGTCGGCGGCCACCGTCGTGCCGTCGGCGAGCTTCACGCCGCTCACCGTGCCGCCCCCGCCGGTCAGTTCGGCCACCTTGACGCCGAAGCGCAGGTCCACGCCGTGCTCCCGGTGCAGATCGGCGAAGACCTGGGCGACCTCCCGGCCGAGCACCCGCAGCAGCGGCAGTTCGAGTGCCTCCAGCACCGTCACCTCGGCGCCCGCCTCCCGGGCCGCGGCCGCCACCTCCAGTCCGATCCAGCCCGCGCCGATCACCGCGATCCGCGCCCCCGGCCGGAGCGCCGCCTTGATCCGGTCGCTGTCCTCGACCCGGCGCAGGTAGAGCACCCCGTCCTGGTCCGCGCCGGGCACCGGCAGCCGGCGCGGCACCGAGCCGGTGGTCAGCAGCAGCTTGGCGTACTCCACCCGGCCGTTGTCGGCGAGCGTCACGGTGTGTCCGGCCGGGTCGATCGCGGCCACCGCCGTGCCCAGCCGCAGCGTGACGTCGTGCTCCGCGTACCACTGCGGCGGGTGGACGTAGATCTTCTCCCGGGGCGTCTTGCCCAGCAGGTAGCCCTTGGACAGCGGCGGCCGCTCGTACGGCCGCTCGTGCTCCTCGCCGATCAGGACGATGCCGCCCCGGTACCCGGCCTCGCGCAGCGCCTCGGCCGCCTTCGCGCCGCCCAGGGACGCCCCGATGATGACGACCGGGCGCTCCCGCCCGCCGCCCGCTCCGGTGCTCCCGGTGTCCGTGCCCGCCATGCTCGACTCCTCGTTCTCCGGCCGTGGTCGGGGTCAGCCTGCCGCCGTCCGGGTGGCCTGTCGAGAGCGCACCTGGCGCGCCGCGCCGCGCTCGCCCGTACGGGTGAACGCGGGGCCTCACCCGGTCATCGCGTCCCTGACCAGCGCGGTGTCGGTGAACTGTTCGAAGCGCACGATCCGGCCGCCGCGCACGGTGAAGCGGTGGGCGACCCGGACCGCGAGCGGTTTTCCGGTGGTCTTGTGGACGGCCGTGTAGCGGCCCAGCACCACCACGGTCTCGCCGTCCACCACGTAGGTGTCGTCGTGCGCCGTCCAGTTGTCCCACTCGGCGTCCAGCCGCTCCATCACGTTGGCGGTGACGCCCTTCGGGGTGCGGTAGGTGCCGGCCAGCGGGAAGCCGGCCATCTCGGTCCACTCGACGTCCTCGGCCAGGGTGGTGCGCAGCGCGGCCAGGTCGCCCCGGGCGGAGGCCAGGTACAGGCGGCGCACCACGTCGGCGGGGGCGGGCGACTCGGCGAAGGAGGCGACGTCGCGGGGGATCTCGATCACGGCCCGCTCACCCCCAGGCCATCTCGCCGAGGACGACCTTGGTGCCGATGTCCACCGCGATCCGCAGCCCCAGCTTCGGGAAGCGCCGTTCCAGCGCCGCCTTGGCGGCGGCCGCGTCCGGGGCCTGGCCGATCTCGGTCTCGAAGGCGCGCAGGTAGGCACGGGTGTGGTCGACGGCGGTGTGGTCGGTGGGTGCGCCGGCGGTCCGGTGGCCGGCCGCCACCCAGGTCGGCTGGAGTGCCTCGATGCCGTCCAACAGGTCGATCCAGGCGGCCCGTTGGGCGGAGGTCGGGGTGTCGGCGGTCCACACGTGCAGGCCCTCGAAGAGCAGCACCCCGCCCAGCACGGCGCGGTGGTGGTGCTGCCAGAGGTAGTGCCGGTCCGGCAGGTGGAAGTCGGCACCGCGCAGCTCGAAGCGATGGCCCTCGAAGACGATCTCGTCGCCGTGCAGCACCTCCGGCCGCACCAGCCGGGTGGGAAGCTCCGGCCCCAGGCGCGCCCAGGCGCGCAGCTTGTCCTCGTAGGTCGCCTGGATGCGCTCGACGGTCGAGGCGGTGGCCAGGAAGCGGGCCTGCGGGTAGGCGTCCTGGACCTCCTGGGCGCCGAAGTAGAAGTCCGGGTCGCCGTGGCTGACGAAGACGGTGGTCAGCCGCTTGCCGCTCGCCTCGATCCGCTCGACCAGGCGGCGCCCGTCGGAGCGGGTGAACCCGGCGTCCACCAGCAGCGCGTCCTGCGGGCCGGTGACCAGGACGGAGGTCTTGTTGAGCGAGCTGTCGGGGCTGTCGATGACCTCGAAGTCGAGTGCGCTCATTAGAGGACCATCCCTTCTGCAGCCCTCTTCGGTAGGGTTGTGACCTCTCGGTCCCGGTGGGTGCATGGCCGGTTGCGCGAGCCGTTCGTCGGCCAGCATGAGTTACGCCAGCCCCGCCGGGCCGAGGCCGTCTGATCGGCTTCAGGGACACGCCCCGCAGAGGGCCGATTAATGAGCTCCCGGCAGACGACCTCACCACCGGGCAGGTGCTCCGTCGAAGTCACAGGAGTACGGCTTCCGTGTTCATCGGATGGGACTGGGCGACCGAGACCCACGACGTCAGCGTCATGGACAACTCCGG
>NZ_JBFBFA010000030.1:0-88252 GCF_040683915.1 Kitasatospora sp. NPDC093102
ATTGGCCTCACCCCCGCCCAAACCCCCACCCCCCACCCCCCCCCACCCCCCCCCCGGCGGCCCGCCCCGCCCCCGGGCCGCCGGCCCCCCCCGACCGGGGCCCGTCGGCAGCTGCCGTCACAGCGGCCGGAGGGTGAGCACGAACTGCGGAAGCGCCAGCAGGAGCAGCACCGTCCCGGCCTCGATCCAGCGGTACTTCGCCCGGATGATCGCACTGGTACCGGCCAGCGCCGACAACAGCGGCCCCGCCGGATCGTGCCCGGCCCGCTCGAACGCCCGGCGCAGCCCGTCCGGACCCGCCTCCGGGGCGATGTGCTCGAAGTACCCCGGCCCGGCTGCCCCGCTGCTCCGCCCCCTGCGGTGGCGCGGCACCAGCGCGGAGGAGAAGCAGCCGACGGCCAGCAGGGCGCTGGCCACGGCACTCCAGCGCAGGAGCGGAGCCGTCCAGGCCAGGGAACCCGAACCGGCGGCGCCGTCCAGGGGGATGAAGGTGGCGAGCACCGCACCGGTGAAGGCCAGGAACACGGCGGCCTTGGTGTCGGCCCGGACGAGCTCCGCGCCGTTGGCCGTCATCAGGCGCTCCATCGCCGACACGGACGACGGGCTGGACACCGTTGTCGGCGCGGCGGGCCGGCGGGGCCGTCGAGGGGCCGGCCTCCGAGGGGCCCTGCCCACGGACCGCCTGCGGGCGCCGCACGGCGCCGGCTCGCGGCGTACCCCTGTCCGGGTCATCGCGGCACCCCGTTCGACACACCGTTCGAGACGCCGCCGGCCCAGCCGTTGACGTGGGGGTGGAACTTGACGAACTCCGGCCCCGGGGGGTGCGGCGGCTGCGGGGGCGCCGGGGGCTGCTGGGCGGGTCCGGGGACGTGCCGCCCGAGGGAGACCAGGCGGTCGCGCAGGATCCTGGACAGTTCCTCCTGCTCCTGCACCGTCACCTTGCCCAGCATGAGCGCCATCTGGTCCTGCCAGGTGGTCTCACCCCGGAGCAGGTCGGCGTGGTTGACCACCCAGTCCAGGACGTCGCGCACCTCGTCGGGCTTCCTGGCGAGCCAGAGGGCCGCGAGGGCGACCGGACCGTCCTGCACCTGGCGTCGGCAGAACTCGTACTCCTCCTCGCTCTTGACGGTCCAGTCGAACGGCACGTCCATCGCGTCAGGCTCCCCGAGCCGCAGTTCGTTGCCGCGCTCGCGTGCGGAGACGTCCGTGACGCGGTAGCCGAGGCCGTAGTGGGGCAACAGGTACGGAGCCGCGAGGTACTGCACCAGCTCCTCGGGGCCCAACCTGGTCCCCGCGGCGGCGAACTGCTCCTTGAGCACGTGCAGGCGCCCGTCGAGGTCCTTGCGGACCGGCAGCCCGCCCTGGCTGGTCCGGGTCTGCACGACCCGGGCCGCGTCGTGGACCCACCACAGGAAGTGGACCTCCAGCGATTCCGTGCCGTACGAGGTACGGAGGCGGATCGCCCGCACGCCCGGCCGCTCCGCGAGGTCCACCAGGAACGCCTGGTCGAAGCCGCGCAGTCCCAGCCGGGCGCCGAATCCGCGGCTCTCCCCCACGGCCCCCAGTGTCGGGCGGCCCTTCCCCAGCTGTTGGTAGAGCCCGTGCCGGTCCCCCACGACCAGGGCGCGGTCGCGCCGACCGGACCAGCGGTGCCACAGGACCTCCCGCCAGGGGGCACGGGTGGCCTGGGTGTAGACGGGCGGGTCAGTCTCGACGGTCATCGGGGCCTCCGAAGGCGGGGCTGGGCTGGTAGGGCTGAGGCTCGCCACGTCGCCAGGCCTCCAGGGCGTGGCGGGCGATGTCGCGGCCGACCAGGTCGGGGTCGTCGCTACGGTCGATCGCGGCCAGCAGCCCCAGCTCGCCGGGGCGCATCTCCTGGGCGAGCGCGATGAGCAGCGTCTCCACGGGGGCACGGAGCGGTTCGTCCCAGACCGCTCGCCCGCACCAGTCGAGCAGCCTGCGGCTGGTTCCGGCGAACATCCTCTGGTCGTTCAGGGACCGCCGGACGAACGCGACCACACCATCGCCGAACTCGCCCTCGGGGCCAAACTGTTGCAGGAACCAGAACGGGTCATGGAGCAGGTTGGGAAAGGTGATGAGAGCGAGTTCGGTGTCCGGCCCCGGTCGGTCCGCCCAGTCCATGAGCTTCCGGAACACGGCCGCCTGGTGTCCGCCCGCGAAGAGGCGCTGGAGTGACCAGAGCACCGTAGCGGCCACCTCGGTCTCCTTCCCGTCCTCCCCGCGGAAGCAACGCCCGAGCAGGGAGAGCGCGAACTCCGGCCGGGCCGCTCCGAAGTCTCCACCGCAGGCCCCGGCCGCGGTCCACCGCAGTTGCCAGCCGCCGTGGAAGCTCCAGCTGTTGAGGCGGTGCTTCACCTCGCCGACGAGGATCGGGTCCTGCGCTGCGATCCCCAGCGCGTACACGGCGATGCTCCGGCTCTGCGCGTGCTCGGACCGGGCCAGCTCTCGGATGTGGCGCAATGCCTGACGACCACCGCTCCAGCCCGTGGCGAGCCCCACCACTCGACCCATCGGCTCGGCCAGGTCGGACTCCTTGCCGGGTACCTCGTCGATCCACTCGGTCAGAAGTCCCGACACCTCCCCGTACTGCCGCCACACGTGCCGCAGTACCGTCTCCGCCTGCCGGTGCCGTTTGAAACGGATCGGTTCCACCGTGTAGGCGTAGCTTGAGGTTCTCCGCGTCCCGCCTGGCGCACACTCAGCACGAATGGTCGCCAACAAGTCGTCCAACGAGCGCCGGAAGACGAACCGGGGGTTCGACTGCGGGGGCCCGCCACGCGAGACGGTGCTCTGCTCGCCCTGTCCCTCCCGCAGCACCGCGTCGAGGCGACCGTCGGCCAGCTTCAGCAGGCGGTCGGTCTCATCCCGGACGATCCGGTGGTCGAGCCCCTCCAGGACACTCGTTACGAGTAGGAACGCCAGCGCGTCGGCGTCCTCGCGAAGCTCCTTCAAGAGGTCCGGGACTTCCGATTCCGCGAGGAAGCTGAGCCGCTGGCCCAGGTCAGCCGGGTCAGGCCCGTCGTCACCGGCCTGGCTGAACTCGTCGACGAGTTCGGCGACCTGGGCCGGCACCAGCTCGGGGGCCAGCAGCTCGTCCAGATCCGCGTCCAGCCGGTCCAGCGACGCCTGGCGTCGCCCCGCATCGGGCACCACCGCTTCCAGTCGGGCGTCGAAGACCGCACGCGGCGACGGGGGCGTGTAGTGCACGGGGCTGACGTCCAGATCGCGGACCACGTCACGGAGACGGTCCGCGTCGTGCGGCAGCAGGACCACCATGACGGCCTTGGCGTCCTCCAGCCGCTGGCGCAGCTTGGCGACCGCCGCCGGTCCCAACCGCACCGCGGGCGAGAGGCCGTGCACCAGGTACCCGCGCGCCTCGCTGTGGGTCGGCCGCCAGGAGGACAGGTCCGAGTCGCTGTCCAGGGCGCGCAGGGCCATGCTCCTCCCACTGCCCTCGAACAGCAGGTTGAGGGCCGTGGTGCGACGCCCGGTGCCGGGTTCGCCGGCCAGGAAGAGCAGACGGGTGCCGAGCGTTCTCAGTGCCTCGGGGAAACAGTCCGGCTTCGCGAATCCGGTCTGGGCGGCCAGGACCTCCGTCGAGGAGATGGGGCCGTCCTGCGCTTCGACCCGCTCGCCACCGCCCGGGGCGGTCCCGATGCCACCGTTCTCGACGCGCTGGTCCCCGTGCACTGACCCGGTGTTGATGTTGCCGTGCGGCGCGTAGATGAACGGGCGACCCGGCCCCCACGCGGCGATCCGGTCCGCCAGGTCGCGGTCGACGCCATCGAGGTCGAAGTCGGGGTCGAAGTCGGGGTCGAAGTCGGGGTCGAAGTCCAAACCGTCCGTCGCGCCGGACGGCCCCTCGATGGCCGGGCGCTCTTCGGCGCTCACCGGCGGTGCTCGTTCTTGGCGCCGTTCACGATGTCGCCCAGGTTGCCGTGGATCGTCCCGAACTTGACGCCCTCCACACGGTCGCCACCGTAGGAGTCGCCGCGCACGTTGGTGACGCGCTGGTCGCCGTGCACCGTGCCGGTGTTCATGTTGCTGCCGTCGCCCCGCTGGTTCACCGCCGTCCGCGGTGCGCGGCGCCCCTGCCCGCGTCCGGCCGTCGGTTCACCCTCAGCCTTCCTCCCCTCCTGCTCCCCGACGACGGCGTCGCCGAGGATCCGGCGGTCGTAGAGGTTCCCCGACGGCGCGGGCACGTAGAGCCACGCCTGCTGGTCGAAGCGCTTGCCCTCGACGGTCGCCGGCACCTCGATGAAGTGGTCGGGGTGGCGCCCGGTGTAGCCGCTCGCGACCGTGTCCTGGTAGCAGCGGTCGGAGAGGATGGCCGCGACGTGGGTGATGCTCTCGTTGGACGCGGCCAGCATGGCCTTCACCGGGCGGGAGTCGAGGAGCCGGTGGGTGTCGTTGCGCGCGGTGCCGTTGCCGTCGAACTCGCCGCCCGCGTCCGGGAGCGGGCCGATGTTGAGGCTGACCCGCAGTCGGATGCGCACCGTCCCGACCGAGTGCACGTTGAACTCCGTCAGCACCTCCTGGAGGGTGTTCAGCCAGGGGTGGATCAGGAAGGGCATCCAGCCCGGGTCGAACCCGAACACGTACCCGTCGCCCGTCGAGTCGGGGAACCGCCGGTCCTGCCAGACCTCGCCCAGTCCGGCCCGCTCGAAGGACCACTGGAGCACCTGCGGCACGGACCTGCTGATCACACCGTGCTCGATCGCCGGGTACCCGGTGAAGTCCTTGGCGTCCACGGCGACGATGCCCCGGTACGGTGGGAGGTGTCGGCTGCGGCTGTACGGCAGGGCGCTGGCCTCGGGCATCGGCTGGTCGAACTCCGTCATCTCTGCTCCTCGTGGTTCCCGTGCTGACCTTGCGCCACCCAGCTTCGCGACACAGCGTCGCCCGGTGTGCTCACTCAGTGCGGAAAACATGTGACAGAGGCCACATCAAGGAGCGGACCCTTCAGTCCGGCTGCGCCGCCACGCGGCGGAGGGCGGGGAGGTCGGCGAGGGCGATGGACTTCCGGCCGGTCTCGACGCCGTGGGTGGCCAGGGCGGCGAGGGCCGTGGTGACGGTGTTGCGGGAGATGCCGAGGTGCTGGGCCAGTTCGTCGCGGGTCAGGGCGAGTTCGACACGGCGGCCGGCTGTCCGGGCAGGGCCGGCGGAGAGGTCGGCGAGGGCCACCAGGGCGGCTGCCAGCCGGGGCACGACGTCACCGCCGGTCCGGGCCAGGTCCGACTCGCGCAGCCGGCCCATGGCGTAGCGGACCATCACGGGGAACAGCTCGCGATCGGCGACGAAGTGCAGGAAGGCCGCCTTGGTGAGGACCGCGACCGTGCAGTCCGAGATCGCCTGGACGCTCGCCGAGCGCACGCCGTCGTCCAGGACGGCCACTTCCCCGAGGAGTTCGCCCGGGCCGCGGAAGGCCAACAGCCGGACGTCCCCGCCGCGTTCCCGCCGGCTCACCTTGGCCACGCCGGCCAGCAGGGCGAGGACATGGGTGCCCGGTTCGCCCTGACGCAGGAGGGTGGTGCCGATCGGGTGCCGGCGCTCGAACGCGTCCTCCAGCATGCCCGTCCAGACGGCGTCGCCCATGAGGTGGCGCAGGGTCCGGCCCAGCGGTCCGGGGGTGCTGCTGCCGCGATCGTTCATGCGGCGACCCTAGGAGTCGCGGCTCGCGGCCGCAGCAGAATCGGGGCCTCGGGGCACGGCTCGCCAGGCCCGACCGCGAATCCCCTTCCGGGTGATTGTCGCGCGCCTGATTGACCGGGCTCGCCGCCCTAGCACGAACTCGGCGCGAGTTCGGGGGACTTTGGGAGGAAACCCTTCACATGAGCGAATCCGGAGCGGGTCGGCGGCGCGCGGGCGCCGGGGCGAGAAGCCTGGTGGGAGGGCGGAGGCCGCTCCGGGTTGCGACTGGCGTGCGGGATGTCGGGGTTGTCCGGCAGATTGCGACAAGTCGGTTACGGGGCGGTATTTTTGACTTTCAGTCAGGATGTCCTGAACTTGGCTATGCTGCACCACCACGCCTCCGGAGCCGGTCCCCGCCTGTCCCCGTACTGTTCCGATCGTTTGAGGATGCTGAATGCTTCGATCTGGATCGTCACTCGCCAGACGGCGCCGAGCGCCCCTGCTCGGCTGGTTGTTGCCGACGGCCGTGATGGCGGCGGCCGTGGCGGTCGCCGCGACAGTGGTGGACGCCGGGGCCCGGGCCGGGGTGCTGTGGTGCGGGGCGACCGGCACCGTGCTGGTGGCCGTGGTGGCCACCGAGTCGGCCCGCCGGGGGCGGGCGCTGAGTGAGTCCCGCGACCGGCACGCCCGGCAGGTGGAGGAACTGCAGCGCCGCCTGGCCGGGCAGGAGGACGAGCTGGACCGGCTCGCCCGGGTCGAGATGCGCAGGGTGGTCGCCGGGGCCCGGTACGGGTACTCCTTCGACGTCCTGACCCGCCCGTTGGAGGAGGGCGACGCACCCGTCTCGCCGAGGTTCCGCCGGTCCCTGGTGGCCGTCGTCGAGGGCGTCGCCAAGGCCGTCGACGACGAGGTCAGCCGACGCGACTCGGCCGAGCGGGCCTTCACCAACATCGCCCGCCGGGTCCAGGCCATCATCCACCGGCAGGCCAAGGACCTGCGGGAGATGGAGGACCGGCACGGCAACGACCCGGCGGTCTTCGACGACCTGCTGCGCCTGGACCACGGCAACGCGCTGACCGGCCGCCTGGCCGACAGCATCGCCGTCCTGTCCGGCGCCCGCCCCGGCCGTCAGTGGACCCGTCCGATCGCGCTCTACAGCGTGCTGCGCGGCGGCATGTCCCGGATCCTGGAGTACCAGCGGGTGGACCTGCACCCGGTGGCCCAGATCTCGGTCACCGGACCGGCCGTCGAACCCCTGATCCACGCCGTCTCCGAACTGCTCGACAACGCCACCCGCTACTCCCCGCCGCACACCCACGTGCACCTGAGCGCCTCCGAGGTGCAGAGCGGGATGGCGATCGAGATCGAGGACGGCGGCCTGGGCCTCACCGACGAGGCCCGGATCCGCGCCGAGCGCTCGATCCGCGAGGCGATGGTCTCCAAGGACTTCGACGACCTCACCGAGTCCCCCCGGCTGGGCTTCGCCATCGTCGGCCGGCTCTGCCAGGCGTACGGCTTCCAGATCTCGCTGCGCCGATCCGCGTACGGCGGCGTGCGGGCGGTGCTGGTCGTGCCGCAGGAACTGCTCACCACCGCCCCGCCGACCGGGCGGGCGCACGGCATCGGCGCCTTCTCCGGCCCCCGGCCGCTGCCGCCGAACCCGCCCCGGCACGCGGCCCCGGGCCGCCCCTGGGGCACCCGGGAGACCTCGGCCGGCGTCGGGCCGTCCTACGGCTCGACCAGTCCGTGGGGGCCCTCCCCCTCCGGCCCGCGCTCCGGAGACGACGAGGTGATCGTGACCGAGTGGACGCCCAACGGCCTGCCGCAGCGCCGGCGGAGCCGCCCGATGGTGCCGCGAGGCGGTTTCGCCGGGTCCGCCCGCGCCGCCGCGAAGCCCTCCGGGCCCTTGGCGGGGCCGCCGGCCCAGGCGCCGCGCCCCGCCAAGGAGCCGAAGCAGCCGGGCCTGTGGCTCGAGGCCTTCATGGACGGCATCAAGGGCACCGGGCCGGGGGACGCCGCACGCCCCGACGCCGCACGCACCACGGACGCCGGACCCGCCACCGACACCGGACGCATCGCGGACGCCGGACAGACGGGTGCCGGGCACACCAGCGCCGCACACACCAGTGAAGAGACGGCAGGGAAGGGCGAGCAGTGATTCCGCACCGCAGCAACATGGACTGGATCCTCAACGACCTCGCGCACAGCGTCCCGTGCGTGCGCCACGTCATCGTGCTGTCCGCCGACGGCCTGCGGATCGCCCAGTACGGCACCGACCCGGACACCGCCGACCGCCTCGCCGCCGCCTGCGCCGGGCTGCAGAGCCTGGCCGGCGCGATCGGCCACGAGTTCCCGCACGGCGACGGCTCGATGCGGCTGGTGGTGATCGAGGTGGACGGCGGCTACTTCTACCTGATGGCGGCCGGTGACCGCGCCTACCTGGCGGTGCTCGCCGACGAGGGCGTGGACGCCGGGCTGGTGAGCCACCAGATGCGCGACCTGGTCGCCCGGATCGGCGAGCACCTGTCCACGCCGCCGCGCAACCCCGAGGTGGTCGCATGACCCGGCACCCGTCCCGCCCCGCCGCGAGCTCCGACGGCGGGACGGGCACATGAACGAGCACAGTGAGGCGGCGGCATGACGGCCGAGCAGGGCGGCTGGGACGGCCCCGAGCCCGACCGGCTGTACGTCATCACCCGGGGCCGCAGCGGCCCCTCCGGGCCGGGGGTCTTCGACCTGGTCACCCTGATCGTCTCCCGCGCGGAGCCGACCCCCGCCCACCAGCCGGAGCACGCCGCCATCCTGCGGCTGTGCCGTTCCCCGCTCTCGGTCGCGGAGGTCTCCGCCTACCTGGAGCTGCCCGTCAGCGTGGTCACCGTCCTGCTGGCGGACCTGCTCGACGACGGGCTGATCGAGGCCCGCACCTCCGCCGTGCCCGCGGCGGAACTCCCCGACCGCGCCCTGTTGGAGGCGGTGATCCATGGACTTCAACGGCTCTGAAACGGTGGCCGGGCCGGCCGGTGCCGACCTGCTGCCGGACACCGTCACCACGGCGGTCAAGGTGGTGATCGTCGGCGGCTTCGGCGTCGGCAAGACGACGCTGGTCGGCGCGGTCAGCGAGATCCGTCCGCTGACCACCGAGGAGACCATGACCCAGGCCGGGGTCGGGGTGGACGACCCGACCGGGGTCGAGCAGAAGACCTCCACCACCGTGGCCATGGACTTCGGCCGGATCAGCCTCAGCGACCGGCTCGTGCTGTACGTCTTCGGCACCCCCGGCCAGGAGCGGTTCTGGTTCCTCTGGAACGGCCTGTTCGAGGGCGCCCTGGGCGCCGTGGTGCTGGTGGACACCCGCCGGCTGGAGGTCAGCTTCGAGGTGATCGGGCGGCTGGAGGAGCGCGGCGTGCCCTTCGTGGTGGCCGTCAACGGCTTCCCGGGGGCGCCGTCCGTCCCGCTCGACGAGCTGCGCGGCGCGCTGGACCTGCCGCCCGAGGTGCCGATCGTCGCCTGCGACGCGCGCAGCCGGGAGTCCGGCCGGGACACCCTGATGGCACTGATGCACCACCTGTACGAACTGGCCGCCCCGGCCACCACCGGCTGACCCGACGGCCCGTCGACCCGGCAGCCCGGCAGCCCGGCAGCCCGATGCCCGTCACCGACCCCCCGCGACCGGAGACCCCGTGACCACCCCGATCCCCGAACCCGCCGCCCCCGTCGGCGGCCCCTCCCCCGCGCCGGCCACCATCCCGCCGCCCCGCTGCCCGGCCCACGCGGCCGGCCGCATCGCCCCGACCGGCCCCGGCGGCCTGCGCCGCCTGTACGGCCCTGAGGCCGAGACCGACCCGGCGGGCCTGTACGAGAAGCTGCGCGCCGAGCACGGGGAGGTGGCCCCGGTGCTGTTGCACGGCGACCACCGGGCGTGGCTGGTGCTCGGCCACGGCGCCAACATCACCGTGATGCGCACCCCCTCGCTGTTCTCCCGGGACTCGCGCCTGTGGAACGCCTTCCGCAGCAACGAGGTCCCGGCGGACTCCCCGCTGCTGCCGGTGGTCGCCTGGCAGCCGATCTGCGTGTTCGCGGACGGCGACGAACACCGCCGGCTGCGCGGCGCGCTGCTGGACGGCCTGAACGGCTTCGACCGGCGCGGCATCCGCCGCCACGTCCGGCGCTTCACCACCGACCTGGTCCAGGTGGTCGGGCCGACCGGCCGGGCCGAGCTGATCTCCCAGTTCGCCGAGCACCTGCCGATGCTGGTGATGACCAAGCTGCTCGGCATGCCGGACGAGTACGGGCCGCAGCTGGTGACCGCCGCCCGGGACCTGATGAAGGGCACCGAGACGGCGATCGCCAGCAACGAGTACGTGGTCGCCGGCCTGCGCCGGACCATCGCCATCAGGCGCGACAACCCCGGCGACGACCTGACCAGCCGTCTGCTGGCACACCCGGCCGGGCTGACCGAGGACGAGGTGATGGAGCACCTGCGGGTGGTGCTGCTGACCGCGAACGAGACCACCGTCAACCTGATCGCCGACTCGCTGAAGATGGTGCTCACCGACCCGCGCTTCCGCGCCCACCTCTCCGGCGGCCAGATGACCCTGGGCGAGGCGCTGGACCAGGTGCTCTGGGACTCCCCGCCGATGTCCCTGGTGGCCGGCCGCTGGGCGACGGCGGACACCGAGCTGGGCGGTCAGCAGGTCCGGGCCGGGGACCTGCTGCTGCTCGGGCTCGCGGCGGGCAACGTCGACCCGGTGGTCCGGCCGGACCCGGCGGCCCCGCTGTACGGCAATCGCTCCCACCTGTCCTTCGGCGCCGGGCCGCACGAGTGCCCCGGCCAGGACATCGGGCGGCACGTCGCCGAGGCCGGGATCGACATCCTGCTCACCCTGCTGCCGGACGTCCGGCTCGCGGTGCCCGAAGAGGAGCTGACCTGGAGCTCGGCCTGGATCTCCCGGCACCTGACGGCGCTGCCGGTGGAGTTCACCGCCCGCGACATCGAGCCGGACCCGGTCTCGGTGGCCGAGGCCGAGCAGGCGGAGGCGAGGACGGAGGCGGAACAGACGGACGCGGCCGTCCCGGCGTCCCAGGTCGCCGAGAGCGCCGGAGCGTCGGATCCGACGCCCCCGACGCCACCGGCGCAGCGGCGCAGCTGGTGGGACGTGCTGACCGGCGTGTTCCGGCGCTGAGCCGCCCGGCGGTCAGCCGTCGCGCCCGTCGCTCCGGCGCCGGTAGAGGGTGAAGGTGTCCACCGGGGTGAGGTCGCCGTGCGGTCCGTCGAAGGTGTAGTAGGTGACCTTCATGGTGGTGGTGCCGCCGCGCCGGCCCCCCGGGTCGACCTCGAAGGCCGCGAAGCCGTGGGCGTGTTCGCGGTCCTGGACGGCGGCCCAGGGCGCGTCCTCGGTGAGCCAGATCGACTCCCGGTACGGCGCCCCCGGTTTCGGGTCCTCCAGCCCGATGACCACCCGGCCCTTGGGCGTCTCGAAGAGGTCGTCCTGCGTGGTGGCGGCGTTGCCGCCGGCCCCGATGATCATGTGGACGGTGCCGCGCCCGGTGTCGATCAGGTCGGTGCGGGTGTCGGTCGGCACCGGGGTGCGGGTGTCGTTGGGCAGGGTGCCGCGGACGGGGTGGGAGCGCTCGTAGTAGTGCTCGTGGCCGCACACCACCAGGTCGACCCCGTAGGCGTCGAACAGCGGGCCCCAGGTCTCACGGAGGCCGAGGTCGCTGCCGGAGCCGTGCATCGAGCTGGAGATCATCGGATGGTGCATGCAGACCACGATCCAGTCGATCGCCCGGCTGCTCCGCGCCGCTCGCAACTCCCGTTCCAGCCAGCTCCGTTGGGCGCCACCGGAGTAGCCGCGCAGGTAGTTGTCGCCGGAGTTCTGGATGGCCTCGTCGTCGTTGGCGAGGCTGATGAAGCGCACCGAGCCGACGGTGAAGGCGTACCACATGCCCCGGGTCTCCTCGTCGGAGGAGGCCGAGGAGTCGGGGAGGGAGAAGTAGGCCTGGTAGCCGAGCGCGCCGAGCGGGCCGTTGCCGCCCTCGTTCTCGTGGTTGCCGACGCAGGGCATCCAGGGCCGCAGGCGGGTGGAGCGGCTGTTGCTGATGAACCAGTCGGCCCAGGTCGCGGTGCGGCTCTGGCCGTGGCGGCCGGCGTAGGAGGAGTAGCAGAGGTCGCCGTTGATGAGGTTGAACAGTGGCCCGACGCGTTCGACGGCGGCGACGATGTCGGCGGAGGCCGCGGTGCCGACCTGACTGCTCATGAACACCGGGTACTTGCCGAGCGGCGAGGGCATGCCGTCGGGGAAGGTGATCCGGCGCCGGAGGTTGGGGGCGGCCTGGTCGCCGAAGCTGGTGAAGGTGAAGGGGGCGCGGCCGCGCGGGGCGGTGGTGAAGGTGCCGGTCTCGGGGTTGGCTCCGTCGTGTCCGGCGCTGTAGAGGTAGGTGGTGCCCGGGCGCAGGCCGGTGAGCCGCGCGTGGTGGACGTACACCTCGACCTTGTCGATCGAGTCCCGGTAGGTGCGGGTCTCGGCCTGGACGACCCGGCCGAGGCCGCCGTCCGGTGAGCCGTACCGCACCTGCGGGCGGCGGACGGACTGCGGGGTGAGCCAGGAGACGGTCATCTCCGTGCCGGCGTCGGTGCCGAACTGGAGGTGCAGTCCGCTCACTCCGGCCGTTCCGGCGCGGTGCGGGGTGGTCTGCAACAGCGGGCTGGTGGGCGCGTCGTCGGCCGGTCGGGCGGCCGCGGGTTGCGCGGCCGCCGTCGAACCTGCTGCCACCAGGGCGGCTCCGGCCGCCGATGTGCCCTTGAGGATGGACCTGCGTGCGATGGTCATGAAAACTCCGCCTGCCGAGTGGGGGATTCGACGGGCAGTCACTTTAATGTCATGCGCACGCAAAGACGATCGTTTTCACAGGCTTCGATTCGACGGCCGTCGAGACGACGGGATACCGGCGGTGGCGCACCGCTCGGTGCCGGCTGCCCCGAGCGCCGAGCGCGGCCGGCTACACCTTGCGGCCGACTCCTCCGTACACCGAGACCTTGCCCTCGCCCGGAGCCGGGCCCCCGGCGGGTTCCGGGTGCCAGTCGTCGATCAGGACCACGCCCGGATCGTCCATCTCCAGCCCGGTGAAGAAGCGTTCGACGCGCTCGCGCGAACGGAAGTGGAGCGTGATCCCGGCCTCCGCGTAGCGGCGGGAGGCGGTCGCGGTGCGCTCCGGCGCGACGTCGGCGGTCCCGGCGGAGAGGGCGAGGAAGCTGCCGGCGGGCAGGGCGTCCAGGAGTTTGCGGACGGGCGGGTGCGCGGCCTCGTCGGAGAGGAAGTGGACGATGTTGACGAGCGTCAGGGCGACCGGCCGGCCGAGGTCCAGGGTGACGGCCACCCCCGGGTCGTCGAGGAACTGCTCCGGCTCGCGCAGGTCGCCCTGGACGTAGGCGGTGCGGCCCTCCGGGGTGCTGGTGAGCAGGGCGCGCGAGTGGGCGAGCACGATCGGGTCGTTGTCGACGTAGACCACGCGGCAGGCCGGGTCGACGGCCTGCACTATCTCGTGCAGGTTGGGCGCGGTGGGGATGCCGGTACCGACGTCCAGGAACTGGCGGACTCCGTGCACCTCGGCGAGCCGACGGACCATCCGGTGCATCACGGCGCGGGCGGCGGTGGCGTCCGCGCGCACGCCGGGCAGGTCGGCGATGACGCGGTCGCCCACCTCCCGGTCGGCCGGGAAGTTGGTCTTGCCGCCGAGCAGGTAGTCGTAGACCCGGGCGGAGTGCGCCCGGTCGGTGCGCAGGTCCGCCTGCGGCGCTTCCTCGAACCCGGGCTCGGTCAGCCAGCTCTCCGACAGGCCCGCCCCCAGCGCGCGGTCGTCCGCCAGATCGCCGTCCGGCCCGTTGCCGCCCGGCGTGCCGGTACCCGGTGCGTCGGTGTCCACGCTCGCCCTCCCCGTTCAGCAATGGTCCGGACCACTCAACCACAGCGGATGACCGTCCGTCAGGCGGTTTCCGGTGTCCGCTGAACCGTACCCTCCGCCTCCCGGACGGCCGCGGCGAAGGACGGCACCTTCATCGCCGTCAGGAGCGCGAGGGCCGGGCCGGCCGTGCAGACGGTGACGTACCCGGGGATGACGCCCAGCCAGTGCCGGTCGCCCAGCCACTCGGCGAGCAGCGGGAAGGTGCCGCCGAACGCGGCGATGGTGGCCGCGTTGACCACGCCGAGGCCGACCGCGCGCACCTCGGTCGGGAACAGCAGGCCGGTGAAGACGTTGAGCGTGCCGAGCACCGTCGCCACCAGCATCCCCAGCAGCACGGCGACGACCTGGAACGGCAGCCAGCCCTGGCGCAACCCGGCGAGCAGCACCCCGACCAGCGGGATCGGCAGGCCGAAGCCGAGCCGGGCGACCGGCAGCAGACCGAAGCGGTCGGCGGCGGCGCCGGTGAGCAGCATGGTGACCAGCACCACGCCGAGCACCACGGTCATGAAGGAGGCCGCCTCCTCCTTGCCGATCACGTGGTAGGCGGCGGCGTACTGCGGCAGGTACACCAGCGCGAAGTAGTAACCGACCGTCCCGCCCAGGGTGTTGAGGAAGACGGTGAGCACCGCCCAGCGGTGCTCCCGCAGGGTCCGCAGGAACGGCGGGCGGGCGGTGCGGCCCGAGCGCCTCCTGGCGCGGTGGAACTCCGCGCTCTCCGGCGCCCACCGCCGCACCCAGACGGCGGCCAGCCCGAGCAGCGCGGCAACCACGAAGCCCCAGCGCCAGCCGCCGTTCTCCAGGCCGGACTTGCCGAGGGTGTGGATCAGCAGGGTGAGCACCCCGAAGGAGAGCAGCGAGCCGAGGATGATCCCGCCGTAGGAGACCGAGCTGAACGCGAAGCGGTGTCGCGGCGGGGCGGTCTCGGTCACGTACGCGGCCACGCTCGGGGCCTCCCCGCCGAAGGCGAGGCCCTGCACCACCCGTGCGAGCACGGCCAGCACCGCCGCCCAGGCCCCGATGCTGCGCTGCCCCGGAACGGCGGCGAGGCCCAGTCCGGCGACGGCGATCACGGCCA
The DNA here is from genome assembly GCF_040683915.1 of Kitasatospora sp. NPDC093102. Classification (NCBI taxonomy): domain Bacteria; kingdom Bacillati; phylum Actinomycetota; class Actinomycetes; order Kitasatosporales; family Streptomycetaceae; genus Kitasatospora; species Kitasatospora sp. NPDC093102. The sequence continues at coordinate 14,690 of NZ_JBFBFA010000030.1, forward strand.
TGCCGAGGCTCAGCGCGAAGCGCCGTCCCCGGGTGTCGCTGAGCCGCCCGATCAGGTACGAGCCGACCGGCCGGGCAACGAAGCCCACCGCGAAGGTGACGTACGCGCCGAGCACGCCGCTGACGCCGCCGGTGCCGTGCCCGAAGAGGTCCGCCGCGAAGTAGGGCGCGAGGACGGCGTAGATGTTCCAGTCGAAGGACTCGACCACCGACCCGACCGTCGCCGCGGCCAACTCCCGCCGCCGCCCGCTGACTTGCACCGTGTCACGGCGCGGGTCCGACCCACTGCTCCCTGTCATGGCCTCAGCATGGCACCGTTCGGACCGCCGCGGAATCACACCCGACATCCGGTGGACGGCGCCGTCCGGCCCCTCGCGTGGAGAGCTCCGGGAATCCCATGTGACCGATGTGACAGGCAGGTGATATTTCTGTGCCGTGCATTCCATGATCGCCCGAAGCCCGCGGCGCGCCCTGCCCGCCGCCGTCGCAGCCGTCGCCACCGCCGCCCTGCTGGCCGGCTGCACCAGCGGGAGCGGCACCACGGCCGCGCCCGCGCCCACCACGGCCGCCGCCGGCTCGACGCCGAGCGCCACCCCGACGCCCACGCCGACGGTCAAGCCCACCGGCGCCAACGACCCGGCGCTCAAGGCCTTCTACGGCCAGCAGCTCGCCTGGGGCCCCTGCCAGAAGGACCCGCAGAACGAGGAGGACACCTCGGCGCTCCAGTGCGCCGCCCTCAAGGTCCCGCTCGACTACACCGCCCCGGCCGCCGGCACCCTGGACGTCGCCGTGGTCCGCAACCCGGCCACCAGGCCCGACCAGAAGCTCGGCTCGCTGCTGCTCAACCCCGGCGGCCCGGGCGGCTCCGGCGTCCGGATGGTCACCTTCGACCCCAAGCGCTTCGACGGCCCGGTGCACGACCGCTACGACATCGTCGGCTTCGACCCGCGCGGCACCGCCGGCACCAGCCCGCTGAACTGCCTGGACGACCCGGCCCGGGACGGCTGGCTGAACACCGACCAGGCCGGCGACGACCACGGCAAGCAGCTGGCCGACGCCTGCCAGGCCAAGTACGCCCAGGTGCTGCCGTTCGTCGGCACCCGCAACTCCGCCCGGGACATGGACGTGCTGCGCGCCGCCCTCGGCGACCAGAAGCTCAGCTACCTCGGCATGTCCTACGGCACCTACCTCGGCTCGCTCTACGCCGAGGAGTTCCCGGACCGCGTAGGCCGGCTCGTCCTGGACGGCGCCACCTCGGCCTCCACCTCGCTGGTCCAGCACAACATCGAGCAGCAGGCCGGCTTCGAGCGGGCCCTGAAGGCCTTCGCCGCCGACTGCGTCACCAAGGACCCGTGCCCGCTCGGCAAGGACGCCGACCAGGCGACGCAGAAGCTCGCCGCGTTCCTCGACGGGCTCAAGGACAAGCCGCTCAAGACGGAGAAGGGCCGCACCCTCACCTCCAGCGCGGCCTGGACCGGCGTGCTCAGCCGGCTCTACGGCGGCGAGAAGGCCTGGACCGGCCTGCGCAACTCCATCGGCTGGGCGATGATGCGCGGCAAGGGCGACTACCTGCTCGACCTCGCCGACGGCTACAACGGCCGCGACAAGGAGGGCCGTTACAGCCCCTCGGCGGACGCCTACACCGCCATCCACTGCGCCGACGGCGCCACCGACGCCCCGGCCGGCGAACAGCTGCAGGCCGCACTGACCGACCTCGCCGCCAAGGCCCCGCTGGTCAGCAAGCACGACCCGATGGCCGCGCTGTTCGACCCGGACTGCCGGATCTGGCCGTTCCGCGCCACCGAGAAGCCGCACCTGATCAAGTCCGCCGCCGCCACCCCGATCGTGGTCGTCGGCACCACCGGCGACCCGGCCACCCCGTACGCCTGGGCCGAGAAGCTCACCGCCGAGCTCGGCAACGCCGTCCTGCTCAGCCGTGACGGCGAGGGCCACACCGGGTACGGCGCGAGCAAGTGCATCCGCGCCTCGGTGGACGCCTTCCTGCTGGACGGCACCGTCCCGGCGGCGGGCATCCACTGCCCGACCGACTGACCCGGACCACACCGGTGACGGCGCCGGGCCTGCGGGCCCGGCGCCGTCACCGCTTTCCGGGGGCCCCGGTCAGTGGCCGGAGTGGTGGACGAACCGGTAGGTGTCCCGGTCGAGTTCGGTGACCTGGACGCCGATGACGGCGGGCCGGTCGATCCGGGCGCGCAGGGCGGCGAGCACCCGGGCGGTCAGTTCGGCGCGCTGCTCGGTGCTGCGGCCGGCCAGGATCTTCACCTCGACCAGCACCACCGCCTCGCCGCTCCTCCCGTCGCCGACGTGGTGCTCCCCGGCGGGGCGGAAGAGCGTCTTGCAGTCGGCCACCGTGGTGTCGATCACCTCGGTGATCGCCTGGTGGACCTCGGCGGCCAGACCCGCCCGGTCGAGGACGAGCTCGGCCGAGTGGTCGACCAGGATCTGCGGCACGGGAACCTCCCGGAGTCGGTGACGGACGCTGCCGACGCTATCGGACGCACCCCGGAACCCTGGCGCGGGGTACGACGCCGGGGCCCGGGGTGTGTCCGATGGAGCGGTGGTCGGGTCAGCAGCCGAAGTTGATCTTGCGGAAGGTCACGTAGTGGTCGGCGGTGTAGTAGTCCTCGTGGTACTGCTTGCCGGTGACGATGCGACGGGCGCCGCGGGTCGGCGAGCCCGGGGTGACCACGGTGTACTCGTGGTAGTAGCCGGACGACTGCGCGGGCAGCACGCGCTCCCGGTTCTGGAAGACGACGCCGTCCTGGCTGTACGGGAAGGGACCGCCGGAGGCGATCAGGTCGAGGGTGGTGTGGGCCTGGGAGGGCAGGGCGGACAGGCACACCGAGCCGCTCACGGCGGCGTGCGCCTCGGCGGCGACGGCGATCGGCGCGAGGGTGACCAGGGCGACGGTGGCGGTGGCGGCGACGCGGGTCTTCCACGCGCGTAGAGTTCGGGTCATGACAAACAGGATGGCGACCGCCCGGAGCCATCGGAAGCCCCGTTCCAACTCTTCACCTCCGGTCAACTCGCCGTACCGTCGGCCGACTCGGCCCGGTCAGCCGCCGAACCGGCCTCAGCCGCGCGACAGCACCAGCGACTGCACCGACGGCAGCCTGCGCCAGTCGCTGGAGACGATGCTCGCGTGCGCCTTCGCCAACTGCTCGGTGCGGGCCCGTGCCTGGTCGGCGGTCGGGTCGGTACCGCTGATCTCCGGGGCGACCAGGTGGGAGTCCGTCATCACCAGCAGGTAGTGGGCGTTGTCGTACCAGGCGGTGTCGATGGTCCTGACGTAGGTGGAGGCGTCGCCGTCGAAGACCACGAACCAGGGCCGGATCGAGGCGTCCCCGCCGGTGTACTGGCTGCGCGGGTCGCCGGTGGCGGCACCGAGCACGGACGGGAACACCTGGGCCTGGCCGATCCGCCCGGCCGCCGCCAGGTCGCGCAGGTGCCGGCCCTGCTCGACATCGGTGTGCAGGGTGTCGAAGGGGTTGCCCAGCTCGACCGTGCCCGGGATCGCGTACAGCAGCACCTTCCCGGCCAGCGCCGAGCGGCTCGGCCAGTTGCCCGCCCGCACCGCCTCGTCGACGCTCGCGTACGAGCCGCCGCCGGGCCTGGTCAGCAGGTCGGCGGGGCGCAGCACGGCGGAGCCGAGGTGCTGGGCGATCAACGTGTCCAACTGGTCCGGGCCCATACCGAGGTTGGCCGAGTAGCCCGGCTTGAGCTCCAGCTTGACGACCAGCGGACCGGCGCCCGGGTGCGCGGCGAGCCAGACCCGGACGTCGTCCAGGCAGCTCTCCAGGTTCTGGTCGGTGCTGCCGCTGTAGAGCTGCGCGGGGGTGCTCGCGGCGGTGCAGTTGTTGGAGTTCCCGAACGGGTTGGAGTGGCTGACCTGCCACTGCTTGGTCACGATGTTCGGCCAGAGGTCCAGCTCGATCATCCCGGTGCCGGTGTCCAGGCCCTGGGCGAGGTACCGGAAGGCGGCCGGGTCGTAGGTGTTGTGCAGGCCGACGGTGGTCGCGGAGCCGAACGGCAGGTCGCCCGGCCCGCTCGCGGTGGCGTCCGCCGGGACGGTCGGGACCAGCGCCGCCGCGGCGGCGATCAGGCCCGCGGCCAGGAATCCGGTCAGGGTGCGGCGTACGGTCATCGGAACGGTCCCCCCAAGTCGTGGGATGCCGGCCGCCCGGCTCCCGGGCAGCCTGACGAAGCATCGCCCGCCCGGGCGTGCTCAGGATGAAGAAGGCACGACAATAGCGTGACGACTGCACCGCTTCTCCCCGCCTCCCCTCCCCTTCCTCCACGCGGTCCCCGTCCCTCGCACCCGCCGCGCCCGGGGCCGTGACGGAACGTCATGGCGTCGGAGCCCCGGGGTGGCGTGGCCCGCGAGCGGGGTGCGGCGGTCCGCACCCGAGACACGCGCGAGGCGCCGAGCGGCAAAGGAAGCGATGCCCCTGGTCCGGGTCCACGACTTCTCGGTCTCCCGGGAGGGCTACGGTCCACCGAGCGGCGTCCGCCTCACCTTCACCCGGCCGTAGCCGGACCCGGCACGGGACGACGGCGGCCTCCCCGCGGGTGCGGGGAGGCCGCCGTCGTGTCGCGCCACCGGATGTCGGCGCTACCCGGTCTGAGACACCGGATCAGACCCGGTCGGCCGCGATCAGCACGTACTGGAAGGAGCCGTCCTTGTAGGACTCGATGAACGCCTCCTCGATGCCGGTCACCAGCGAGGTGGTGTTCCGCAGTTCCCAGTAGGGCAGGGTGTCCGGAGTCAGGTCGATGACGGCCTGCGGCACCAGTCGGTTGTCGGCCATCGCCCGCAGGTACTCGCGGCGCGAATGGATGTTGCACTCGAAGTGGGCGTTGATCTGCGAGACCCACTTCGACGGCTGGCCGTAGCGCGGGTTCCAGCAGCCGGTGACGGTCACGTACCGGCCGCCGACGCTCAGCACCCGGGAGTGCTCGGCGAACAGGTCGTGCAGGTCGACGTACATGCTGGACTCGTTGTTCCAGGAGCCCGCGACCGAGCCGGTCTCGACGGGCATGTCCAGCATGTTGGCGACCCGGGAGCGGACGAACCCGCCGATGCCCAGCTCGGCGGCGCGCTTGTTGCCGAACTCGGCCTGCTGGGTGGAGAGGGTCAGGCCCTCGACCCGGCAGCCGAAGCGCTGGTGCGCCATCACCATCGAGCCGCCGCGGCCGCAGCCGGCGTCGACCAGGGTGTGGTCGGCGCGGATGTCGCCGAGGTGGTCGAGCAGCACGTCGGCCTGGGCGGACTCCAGGCGGTGCAGCTCGGCGATCACCTTCTTCTCGCGCTCGCTGTCGGCCGGGTCGCCGATCGCGGCCTGGTCGATCGCACCGATGCCGTAGTGGTGGTGGTAGAGGCCGTCGACGTCACCCAGACGGAGATTGACCGGACGGGCCTCGTGGTCCCAGTAACGTGCGATGTCGCCCTGGTACGGCGTCGCCGGGCCGGGGATGGCGCTGCCGGGGGTGGTGATGTCGTCGGTCACGGACATGGATCAGCTCCTAGCGGATGGTTAACGGAAGCTCGCCGGCAGTCGTTCACCGGGGAGTGGTCATCGGAACGTGGTCACCGGAGGTCGGTCGCCGGAAGTCGGTCCCGTCACCAGAAATCGGGCAGCGTGTAGCGGTAGGTGTTGGTCTGGTGCCAGTAGTGGTTGCCGTCGACCCACGCGGCCACACCGCGCAGGAACCGTACGAGCGCCGGCACGGGGCAGGCCACGGCCAGGGCCGCCGCCTCGGCCTCGAAGGCGCGTTGCAGGTCATTGTGGACCTCGACCGCCTTCAGGTAGCCCTCCTTGCGGGAGACGCCCTCGCGCTCGGAGATCACCACCGGCAGGTTCAGGTGCAGTCCGGGGCTGGACAGTTCCTTGGTGTACGAGTACAGGTCGTTGACGATGGTGGTCGCGTTGCCGGCCAGGGCGATCACCCGCTGCATGGCGGGCAGTGCGTGCAGCTCGACGGGCAGCTCGTAGCCGCCGACGGTGTCCGTGATCGTCGGGCAGGGGCGGAAGTTGTTGAACTGGCGCATGGCCAGGTACTCCCACACCTCCGGGACGTGGTCCGCCTGGTCCCAGGCGGCCTCGGCCAGGTACCCGAGGTGCAGCCGCGCCATGTCGTGCCGGAACCGGTCCGACTGGGAGGGCGTGGCGGCCCGGGTGAAGTACTCCATCGCCGAGTGGTAGGCGCGCCGGGGCGCGTCCGACGACAGCGAGGCCTCCCAGTCCGGGTGGTACTCCGGCGTGGTGTGCAGCGGGTCCAGCGCGGTGTGCGCGAGCAGGAGACGGCTGCCCAGACCGATCGGCGAACCGCCGAGGTCCTCGCAGTAGCAGTCGTCCACCGCGTTCTCGGCCACCATCAGGCGGGCCGCGAGCATCAGGTGGTCGACGCTCGGCGCGTCCGGGTGGCAGGCCACCATGTAGCGCCCGGTGGAGAACCCGTCGAAGTCCTTCTCCCACTCCGGTGGGTAGAGCTCGATCTCCTCCATCGCCCAGACCTTGAGCTTCGCACTGAGCGCCTCCACCCGCACCGGGTCGGGCTCGGCGACCGGGTGGTGGTACAGGCCGGGAATCGGGTCGCCGCTCCTGGGCTTGCCGCCGGTCGGCGCCTCGGTGGCCGAGCCCCCGGCCGTCGGGGTCACGCCGACGGGGACGGACGACGTCACACTGGGCGGGACCAGGAGGGCTGACAGCCGGGGCTCGGGGGCCCGGGTCCCGGGCACCGCGGCCTCGGGCGCTGCGGCCTCGGGCACGGAGGTCCCGGGCGTCGCGGTCTCCGCAGCCGAGACCGCGGGCGCCGGAACCTCGGGGGCCGGAACCTCGCGCACCGAGGCCTCGGCCGCCGGGGCCTGCGGCCGGAGCTGCAGCCCGGAGGTGCCCAGTCCGCTGGGCCCGCGCAGGACCTGTTCGATCGCCGGGGAGCTCACGGGCCCACCGCCGGGGCGGTGACGGGCCCGGATGGTGTGTCCGCTCTGGCACGCAGGGGCATGGAGCCTCCTCTGAGAAGGATCGCACGACATGACGGGTCGTCATCTCGCCCGCCGCGAACGGGAACTCCGGCCGCGGCGGCCCCGTCTCGCTCGGTTCCCCACCGTATGCGCGAAGGCGCGTTCCGCATCGCAACGGGCGATCTTCCTCACCCGATAGGGTGAACGTTCACGCTGATGACGTTTGGGGACGCCGTGGTCGTGCTCGCCCCGCCCCGCGCCGTAACGCTCCGGCCTCGCACCGGCCGACGGGTCCGACGGCCGCGCGTGTCAACCCGGTGGAGCCGGTCGTGTCCCACTCCGGGTGGCGTTGAAATGCTTGAGGGCCTTCCGGCTCGGTGCGGATGGCGACATCCGCACCGGCTTCCAGAAGGCCCTCGTGCCGCACCGTGACGCACCGCCGACCGGGACCGGACGCCTGCGCCCTGCGCGCCCGGTGCGGTCGAGCCGCCGGCGCGAGCCCGGGCGCCGGCGGCACAGGGGCCAGTGGGAGTTCGCGCCGTCAGGCGACGGACGGCGGGAGTTGGCCGGGGAGGAGGTGGGTGAGCATCTCCCGTAGCCGCGCCGTCTCGCTCGGGGGCAGGGGCAGCAGCGGCGGCCGCGGTGGCCCGGCCGGGCGGTTCCGGATCTCCAGGCCCGCCTTGACGGCCCGGGGAAGGCCGTGGTGGACGATGAACCGCAGGAAGGGCAGCAGCTCCTGCAACAGCGCGTCCGCGCGGTCGTCGTGTCCGCCGACGACCGCGGCGTGGAGTTCCAGCACCCGCTGCGGCACGAGGCAGGGGGCGGCCGTGCACCAGCCGGCGGCTCCGGCACGGAAGGCGTCCAGGGCGACCGGGTTGCTGCCGTTGTAGACGGACAGCTCCCCGTCGGACAGCTCACGGATGGCGCGGAAGCGGGACACCTCGCCGGAGCTCTCCTTGACCATGGTGAGGTTGGGGATCTTCCGGGCGAGCGCGACCACCGTCTCCGGCCGGAGGTCCACGCCGCTGGTGCCGGGGTTGTTGTAGAGCATCATCGGCAGGTCGGTGGCACGGGCCACCTCGCTGTAGTGCCGCACGAGTTCGTCCTCGGTCAGCTTCCAGTACACCTGGGGCAGCACCATGATCGCGGTGGCGCCGTGGCGGGCGGCCACGCGGGCACGGCGGACCGTGCCTTCGGTGCTCCAGTGGGAGACGCCGACGAGGGTCGGCACCTGCCCGGCCACCGTCTCCAGGGTGGTCTCGCAGACCGCGTCCCACTCCTTCTCGGTCAGGTAGGCGCTCTCACCGGTGCTGCCCAGCGGGGCGACGGCGTGGCTGCCGGCGGCGACGAGCTCGCCGGTGAGGTTCCGCAGCGCGGACAGATCGACCTCGCCGGTGACGGCGTCGAAGGGGGTGACCGGGTAGGAGATGATGCCCTTCAGGGGCGGGTTGGCCATCAGAGGTCCACCTGTCCGGTCACGCAGTCGGGGTGGTTGCGCAGCGCCTTGCGCGCGCAGTAGGCGAAGTTCGCCTTGCTGCGCCGGTCGGTGGAGGTCCAGTCGTGGGCCTCACGGGCCAGAGCCGGGTCCAGGGGCCGGATGGTCCCCGCCGACATCGCCAGCAGTTGCAAGCGGGCGGCCCGCTCGATGAGCAGCGCCAGGGTGCAGGCCTCCTCGATCGTGGCGCCCGTCACCAGCTGGCCGTGGTGGGCCAGCAGGATGGCCCGCTTGTCGCCGAGGGCGGCGGAGATGATCTCGCCCTCCTCGTTGCCCACCGGCACGCCCGGCCAGTCCTTGAGGAAGGCGCAGTCGTCGTACAGCGGCGTCGTGTCCATCTGGGAGACCACCAACGGCACTTCCAGCATGGCGAGCGCCGCCGTGTGCAGCGGGTGCGTGTGGATGATGCAGTTGACGTCCGCGCGCTCCCGGTAGATCCAGGAGTGGAAGCGGTTGGCGGGGTTGGGCATGCCCGTCCCCTCCAGGACCTCCAGGTCCTCGTTCACCAGCAGCAGGTTGTCCTCGGTGATCTCGTCGAAGCCCAGCCCCAGCCGCTGGGTGTAGTAGGTGCCCGGCTCCCGCCCGCGGGAGCTGATCTGCCCGGCGAGCCCCGAGTCGTGGCCGCCGTCGTATGCGATCCGGCAGGTGAGCGCCAGCTTCTGGCGCGTGGTCAGTTCCGAGTCCCCGAAGTGCCGGTCCATCTGCCGCTCGGCGCGGTCGACGAGGACGTCCTTCGGGTCCTGCAGCGTTTTCGCCATGTGTCTGCTCCCGTTTTCCGGCCCCGCCCCGGTGGCGGGGTCTGCGTCCGGAGCCGCAGCCCCGGAGGAAACTTTGTTCACCATAGGACACAAGGTTTCCTGCGACAAGGGCACCCTCACCTCTCCGGGACGGCGGCCCACAGTCCGGACGCGCCAAGGACGGGCCGTGGCGGACGGGGCCGACGGGGGACACCTCCCGGGTGCGCCGGCAGCGCCGCGGCGTAGCATTGTTCGCTATAGGACACGAGGTGTCATCGGGGCGGGCGGCAAGCGCGGCCCGTCGGCCGAGGGCACGGGAGAGGGAGACGCCAGTGATCAACCGGGTACGCCGGCTGCGCAAGGAACGGCTGATGACCCTGGAAGCGCTGGCGGAGCGGTCCGGCGTCACCAAGAGCTACCTGTCGAAGGTCGAACGCGGCCAGAGCATTCCCTCGATCGCCGTGTGCGCGTCCCTCGCCAAGGCCCTCGAAGTCCCCCTGGACAGCCTCTTCGCCGAGGCCGAGGAGCTGAGCGAGGTCACCGTCACCCGGGCCGCGGAACGTCAGGCCCTGACCGCCCCCGACGAGTCCGGCACCCGCTACGAGGGCATGGCGCTCGACGCCGGCTCCAAGGGCATGACCCCGTTCATGCTCTACCCGCCGCTCGGCGACGGTCCCGCCCCCTTCCGGGACCACCCCGGTGAGGAGTTCCTCTTCGTCCACGAGGGGCAGGTCGAGCTGGTCCTCCCGTCGCGCGCGATCACGCTCGGCGCCGGCGATTGCGCCTACTTCAAGGCCACCACGCCCCACCGGCTCCGCTCCCTGGGAACCAGGCGCGCCACGGTGCTCTTGCTGGTCTCCAACGACTACGACGCTTCACACGACGCCCGGCCCCCGTACTCGCGGTTGCCCTGAGGCGCACCGGGCGACGGGGTGCGGCAGAGAGCCGGGGCCGGTCAAGCCCCGGAGCACTGCAGGAGCACCGGGCCCGGGGCCGGTTCCCCGAGGAGAGCGCGGACCGGCCGGCCCCTCCCGGCCGAGCCCGGTGCACGACCGCACGCGTAAGGGAGACCAGAATGGGCGGGGCGCCGTGAGGGAACGGGGCCAGGAAGGAAGACCAGCGCATGGAGAGCCAGGCCCGCAGCCGCACCGCACTCGTCGAGGAGCTCATGGAGCGCTATCCCGACGTGCCCCGGGAGGCGGTGATCAAGGAGGACCTGCTGCGCGGCGGCATGGCCTTCGACGAGTCCGCGCTCAGCGGAAACACCGGCGCCGACGGGGGCGGCGAGGTCAAACCGAAGTCGTACTTCATCTTCTCCTTCGACCACCGCACCCTGCCCGAGCTGGGCGCCGCCGCGCTCAACCGGCCGCCGGAGGAGATCGTGCTGACCGGCGGGCCGTACGGGCTGCGCCGCACGGTGGTGTCGGTGCGGGTGAACCCGGACTCGTCGTACCGGGTCGGCGCGGGCGAGGACGGCACCCTCGGGCTCTACCTGGACGGTGCGCGGATCGCCGATGTCGGCCTGCCGCCGATGCCGGACTACTACCGGCACACGCTCGCCAACGGGAAGTCGGTGATGGAGGTCGCCCCGACCATCCAGTGGGGTTACCTGATCTACCTCACGGTGTTCCGGGTCTGCCAGTACTTCGGCGCCAAGGAGGAGTGCCAGTACTGCGACATCAACCACAACTGGCGCCAGCACAAGGCCGCCGGCCGCCCGTACACCGGGGTCAAGCCGGTCGAGGAGGTGCTGGAGGCGCTGGCGCTGATCGACGAGCACGACACCGCCCGCGCCTCCCAGGCGTACACCCTCACCGGCGGCGCGATCACCTCGCACGTCGGTGGCCGGGACGAGGCCGACTTCTACGGGCAGTACGCCAAGGCCATCGAGGAACGCTTCCCCGGCCGCTGGATCGGCAAGGTGGTGGCCCAGGCGCTGCCGCGCGAGGACGTCCAGCGCTTCCACGACTACGGCGTGCGGATCTACCACCCCAACTTCGAGGTGTGGGACAAGCGGCTGTTCGAGCTCTACTGCCCGGGCAAGGAGCGCTACGTCGGCCGGGACGAGTGGCACCGCCGGATCCTCGACTCCACCGAGGTGTTCGGCCCGGAGAACGTGATCCCCAACTTCGTCGCCGGCGTGGAGATGGCCGAGCCCTTCGGCTTCGCCACGGTGGACGAGGCGATCGCCTCCACGGAGGAGGGCCTGCGCTTCTTCATGCCCCACGGCGTGGTGCCGCGCTTCACCACCTGGTGCCCCGAGCCCACCACCCCGCTCGGCAAGGCCAACCCGCAGGGCGCGCCGCTGGAGTACCACATCCGGCTGTTGCAGACCTACCGGGCGACCCTGGAGGAGTTCGGCCTCTCCTCCCCGCCCGGCTACGGCCCGGCAGGCCCGGGCCGGGCGGTCTTCTCGGTGAGCTCCTTCATGGACTCGCTGCCCGGCTGAGCACAGGGCGGCGGCGCCGCCCCCCCCGGCGGGGTGGCGCCGCCGGGGGTTCGGCCGATCGCCGGGTTTCTCAACTCCCGTTCAGCGGACGGACGGTGAGGATCTGCTCGGCCCGTCCCAGCGGTCCGTGGACGTCGTGCAGCACGGTGCTGGTGACGCCGTGCCCGGCCGGGCCGAAGCTCACGCTGGTGTCCAGGCCGGTCCAGCGGCCCTCGGGGCGGCGGTGGAAGTGGATCGTCAGGTCGGTGTTGGGGAACATCCACTCGGTGGGGTTCTGCCGCACCGCGATGCCGTTCGCGGTGTCGACCAGCATGACGAAGGAGGCGTGCGCGCCGCTGGGCTCCCCCGCGACCAGCTCGACGGGGGTGGAGATCCAGGCGGCGGCGCGGCCCGGGGCGGTCTCCCGGCGGCGGACGTCGATCGAGGCGATGTAACCGCCGCCCCACAGCCCGCCCATCGTCCAGGGCTCGAACTCCTCGGGCGCGGGCAGCGGCTCGTCGTGGGTGCCGGCGACGGCGGTGGTGTCCAGCTCGGCGAGGAACCAGGCGCGGGCCCGGACCACGGCGCGCCCGCCGATCACCACCGTGGCCTCGATCAGCTCGATGGTGCGCCCGGGGCGGACGGTCTCCACCGTGATCTCGAACTCGTCGAGGGCGATCAGGCCGAGTATGTCGTAACTGATCCGGGCCAGTGCCAGGCCGCCGGCGGGGCGGTCGGCCCGCTGGTGGCCGGCTCGGTGGCGGTCGATGGCGTGCACGATCAGGCCGCCGAGCGGGCTGAAGTGCTGCTCGTCGGGGTGCCAGGCGCCCTGCGCCTGCACGGTCGGCTTGTAGTGGTGCTCGCCGGTGCGCTGGTAGTAGCTGTCGGGCGCGGCGGTGGGGGTGGTCACGTGCGCTTCTCCTCGGGCGGGATCGCTGGCTGCCGGGCGGGCGCCGCCGTGGTACGACGGCGCCCGACCTCGGCGTTCAGGATCGTAAGGGGCCGAACCGCCTGCGCGGTGTCACGGGTGACGCATCCCACACCCCAGGAGGTTCCGGGCCGTCAGTGCGCGACCAGCGGGTAGTGGTCGGAGAGGTCGGTGTAGGTGTAGCTCTTGCCCCAACTGCTCACCGTCCAGGGCGCGCTGTGCACCCGGACCACCTGGTTGGTGTACTGCTGCGGGCGGGCGTGGTCGGCCCGGTAGAGGACGTAGTCGAGGTCCTCCTTGGGCTCGCCCGGGTAGCGGTAGGCGGCGATGGAGTTGTCCACGGTGTCGAAGGAGTACGGCCAGCCGGTGCGGGCGGAGGCCGGGGCGAGGTTGCCGTTGGTCAGCAGCGCCTGGTACTCGGAGCCGTGCGAGTCGATGTTGAGGTCTCCGGCGATGACGATCGGCTCGTCGGCCGGGATCCGCTTGGTGTCCAGGAAGGAGCGCATCGCGGTGAGCTGCTTCGCCCGGATGTCCGCCGCCTGGCCGCTCGCACAGCCCGAGTCGGTGGACTGGAGGTGGGTGCCGACCACGTGGGTGCGGCGGCCGTCGACGTCCAGCACCGCGTAGACGAAGCCCTTGTTGGAGAACCAGTCCGAGCCGCAGGCGTCCTTGTAGACGTACTGCTCCTTGCGCAGGATCGGCCACTTGCTGAGCAGGGTGACACCGCCGTCCTCGGGGGTGGCGCCGCTGTAACTGCCGGAGGTGGCGTCCCAGCCGCTGGTGGAACGGCCGACCACCGGCGTGTGGTACGGGTAGGCGGCCGAGGCCTTGGCGGTCAGCGCGTCGGAGGCCGCGTTGTCGAAGGCCTCCTCCAGCACGACCACGTCGTGGCCCCGGAAGAAGTCCGCCGAGGCGATGGCCTGGGCCCGGTACTGCTGGCCCCAGTTGGGGTAGAGCGAGGTGCTCATCAGGAACGTGTTGTACGTCAGCACGTCGAGCGGGGGTGCGGTCGCCGGGGCGCCCTCGGCCGAGGCCGGGGCGGCGCCGAGCACGGCGAGGACGGTGGCGGCGGCGCCGGCGGCGAGGGCGCGGCGGACGGACGACAGGGGCATCGGGGCTCCGTGGGGCGATGTCGTGGACCCGTCGGGTCGAGGGATGTTGTGTATCCAACTCGGCCCTCGACACGCCGCGCAAGACAACGGACGAGCAATGGGTGAACTCGCCGGTAACACCGTCGGCGCGCGCCTGACTGCCGGTCAGGAGGCGGGCAGGCGGCGCACCAGGACGTCGGCGCGGGTGCCGTCCAGGACCCCGTACAGCAGGGTGGTGCCGAGCGCGTCCACGGCGGGCACGAAGGACGGGCCCGCACCGTCGGTGACCCGCTCGATCCGGCCGGTCCCCAGGTCGCGCCGGAGCACGGCCGGGACCCCGCCGGTGCCGCCGGGCAGCAGGCTGCCGTCGTCCGAGGCGAAGTACACCCAGCGGTCGTCCGCCGTCATCACGCCCGGGTGGGTGCCGTTGCCGGCCACCTCGGTGACCGCGCCCGTGCGCAGGTCGCGGGCGTAGAGCGCGACCCGGGAGCCGTCCGGGACGGGCTCGAACACCCGGAACAGCGCGTACCGCCCGTCGGGGCTCAGCCGCGCCTGGCGCGCCGCGTCGCGCAGGGCACCGCTCGGGTCGACGCTCGCGCCCTCGATCCGGCCGGTGCCGGCGTCGTAGACGTAGAGCGGGAACAGCTGCCGGGCGGGCGGCGGCTTCAGGGCCCTCGCTGCCGGGGCCAGGAGGTTGGCCGCCTTCGAGCGGAAGGCGACGGTCCGGCCGTCGGCGCTGAGCGAGGGCTCCACCGAACCGCCGTCGGCGGGGGCGCCGCCCTGCCCGGTGGTGACCAGTCGGGTGGTGCCGGTCCGGCGGTCGGTCAGGTAGATGTTGGCGGTGCCGGCCTGCGCCCCGGGGGCGAGGTCGGCGCGGTCCGAGGAGTACGCGACGTACCGGCCGTCGGCGCTGATCGCGGGGCTGACGGAGTTTCCGGCGCCGGTGCCGGCGGTGACCAGCTCGGTGCGGCCGGTGCCGCGGTCGCGGACGTAGACGTCGGTGCGCCCGCTGCCGTGCCCGGGGACGGCGTTGGCGGCGTCGCTGGTGAAGGCGACGTACCGGCCGTCCGCGCTGATCGCCGCCTGGCTGCTGGAGCCGTCCAGCTGGGTGCTGTCGTCGGCGAGGCTGACCCGCTCGGTCCACCGCGTCCACAGGTCGCGGACGAAGACGTCGTAGAGGCGGTTGGTGTCGCCGGGCACCAGGTTCGAGGCCAGCGAGGTGAACAGGGCGTACCGGCCGTCGGCGCTCAGCCCGAGCGGCTCGGACCAGTCGTCGGCGGGCGCGCCGTCGGGGCTCACGTTCACCCGCACCGGGTCGCCGCCCGGCACCACGGGCGCGGGCGCGAACGCGGGTGTGAACACGGGTGCGGATGCGGGTGTGGTCCGGGCGTGCGCCGCCGGTGCCCCGGCGCCCACCAGCAGCGTGGCCGCCAGGGCGCAGACCACCCGTACCGTCGTCGTCCTCATGGGCTCCCCTCCCCTTTCGCTCCCCTTCGCTCCGGCCGAGCCAACCGTCCCGTCGTGGCCACGGTCAACCCCGCCACCCCGCGATGGACACGATTCCGCCAACTCTCGCACACGGCAGGGGCGCACCTCCCGCACGACCCGACTCGCCGGCTCCCGGAACGCGTCGCCCGCTCCGGCAAGCGGGCGGGAGGCCAGGGGAGCGGAACAGGCACCACGAACCGGCTACATCCACGCTGAACGGCTGGATCGCCAGCACGGTCTGAGCCCCGGGCTCCTCGCGGTCCCGGATCGGCCCGGGGCCGCGAGGCGCCCTGCCCCGAGCCGGTGGGGCACGACACCGGCGCCGCTTCGCACCGGGCGTCCCCGACCCGCCTTGCCGGGTCGGCAAAACCCGTTGGACACGGGCGGTCACCGGTGCGAAGGTCCGGGAATGACCGTTGACGAAGCCTTTGCCCGGCCCGACGGCCCACCCCTGGCCGTGTCCCCGCCCCTGCCACTGCCCGTGTCCCTGCCCGGCGGCCTGCTCCTGCGCGAGTCCGGTCCGGCCGACCTGGAGCAGATCGGCGCGCTGCTCGCCGAGCGCGGCGCCCCGGAGGACGCGCTGGACCACCGCCTGGTGGTCGAGGACCCGGAGGCCAGCTGGTCGGCCTGCGCGGTGGTGGTCGACGGCGACCGGGTGGTCTCCACGGCCACCCTGCTGGACGAGGAGCTGCGCCTCGGCGGTGTCCGACTGCCCGCCGGACAGGTCGAACTGGTCGCCACCGACGCGGAGTTCGAGGGCCGCGGCCTGGTCCGGGCGCTGATGCAGTGGGCGCACGCGCGCTCCGCCGCCCGCGGACACGTGGTCCAGGTGATGATCGGAATCCCGTACTTCTACCGGCTGTTCGGCTACGAGTACGCGATCGACATCCCGGTCTCACGGCCGGTGCGCGGCACCCCGCCCACCGAGGGCATGCCCGCGCTGCGCACCGCCCGGGCCTCGGACCTGCCCGCCCTGGCCGTGCTCCAGGACCAGGCGCAACGCGGCTTCGACCTCGCGATGGGCCACTCCCCCGCCCGCTGGCGCTGGCTGCTGGCGCACGACGCGACCACGCTGCGGGTGGTCGAGCGCGCCGGCGAGGTGGTGGCCGTGGCACGCACCACCCCGGTGGACGACGGCGAGTTCCACCTCGCCGAGGCGGCCGCCACCGACGAGCGCGCGGCACACGAACTGCTCGCCGGCGTCGCCGCGTTGGCGCCCGAGGCGCAGCTCCACGTGGTGCACCGCCCCGGCACCCTGCCGGCCACCGTCTGGCACGAGCTGCTGGACCACACGCCGCGCCCCGGGGCGGAGCAGTACTACGTCCGCATCCCCGATCCGGCCGCGCTGCTCGACCGGCTGCGCCCGCTGTTCCGACAGCGCCTCACCGCCGCCGGACTGGACCTCGCCGGCCGCGAACTGCTGCTCTCCACCTACCGCGCGCACTACCGCATCCCGGTCGGTGCGCAGGGGCTGGGCGAGGTGGTCACGGGCGGCACGATGCAGCGCCCCGGCTCGGACGGCGGCGTGAGCGTGGCACCGGACCAGCTGGCGGCGCTGCTGTTCGGCCCGTACGGGATCGAGGGGTTGAGCCGCCTGCGGCCGGACGCGTACGTCCGCGGGGAGGACGGGCCGTACCGGGCGCTGTTCCCGCCCCTGACGGCCGACCTGCTGACGTACTACCTGCCGTGAGTCGCCCCGCCCCGAGGCCCCACGGGGATCCCGGAAACCCCCGGTGGGGCCCGGCAGGGCGTAGGGTGCACCGTGTGAACGAACTGATCTTCCGGGGGAAAGACCTGTTCCGCCCTTCCTGGTCCACATTCGCCGTGCCGCTGCTCGCCCTCACGGCCGAATCCGTCTTCTGCTACGTCAAGTTCGGCGCACTCGTGACGGTCCTGGTGCTCGCCGGGATCCTCCTGGTCGCCGTGCCGGCCTGGGCTCTGGTCCTCCGGTCCTGGAGCCGGGTCGGCGCCGACGGGATCACCCTCTGCTGGGGTGTCGGCAGCGGCCGCACCTACGCCTGGGAGGAGGTGCGCTGGGTGGACGTCCGGGAGGTCAAGGGCAACGGCACGAGCACGCGTTCGGCCCGGATCCACCTCGCCGACGGCCGCCGCCGCTCGCTGCCGGGCCTGGGCAGCAGCACGATGTACCCCAGCGAGAGCTTCGACACGGACTACCGCCGGGTCGTCAACTGGTGGGAGCACAGCACGCCCCCCACTCAGCGCGTCCGGCCGCAGAAGCACTTCCGGGACCGGCTGACGCCCACGGCGGTCGGGATGGTGCTCGGCCTCGTCGCGCTTCCCGCGATCTTCGTCGTCGTCTACGTGATGCGGTAGCGCCGGCCGCCGCTGCGCGAGGTCGGCCCCGGCTCCCGGTGGGAGCCGGGGCCGACGTGCGTCCGGCCCGGCTGACGCACGGTCACCGGTCGGCCGCCGGTCAGTCGACCACGGTGACGGTGAATCCCTCCGGCGCCCGCAGCTGAACCCTGCCGGTGTGATCGGTCGTCACCCCGATCGGCAGCCCGGCCACGGTCAGCCCGTCGATCCGCAGCGACTCGTACCCGGCCGGCACCCGTGCCCGGACCTTCAGCCGGCGGCCCGGCGCATCCGCCTCCAGGCCGAGCACGGACAGGAGGACCGCGACGGCGGAGGCGGCGGCCCAGGCCTGCGGCCGACAGGACGCCGGGTACGGGACGGGCCGGGCGTAGTGCTCGCGCGGGTGGCCGCCGAACAGCTCGGGCAGCCGGTGGTCGAAGGCCGCGGCAGCGCGCACCAGTCCTGCGGCCAGCGGCGAGGCCGCCTCGTGCAGCCCGGCCCGGGCGAGGCCGTGGACGGCGATGGCGCCGTCGTGCGGCCAGACCGAACCGGTGTGGTAGCCGAGCGGGTTGAAGCCGGCCGAGGCCGCGTCCAGGGTGCGCAGGCCGAAGCCGCCGGCCATGCCGGGGGCGGTGAGCCGACGGGCCACCAGTTCGCTCTCCTCGGCGTCCAGCAGCCCGGTGCCGAGCAGATGGCCCATGTTGGAGGCGATCGAGTCCACCCGGTGCTTGGCCCCGTCGAGGGCGACCACCGGGTAGCGGCCGTGCGGGACGCGTCGACGGTCACGGGCAGGCCTGACGGGTACCGCCGGTGGCCGGGCTCCTTCCGTCCGGGCTGAAGGCCACCGAGTTCACCGGGCGAGATCCCGCTGCTCACGTTCCGATGCGTCCGCCCGTGCCCACCAGCGCTCCTTCGACCCCGCCGAGCTCCTGGCAGGAGCCGGCGGTGAGGATGTGCCGGTTCACCAGGGGCGCTCCGGTGTCGAGGACGGTCGTCAGCGAGGCCCTGGCCCCTCCGCAACGGGCAGGCACTCGGCGAGCAGGGAGAGGATGTCGCGCCAGGCCCGCTCGGCGTGCAGCGGGTGGTGGCCGACGCCGGGGAGGACGGTGTGGCCGACCGGCGGGTGGTGGAAGGCGTGCTGGGCTCCGCCGTAGACCACGAGGCGCCAGTCGACGCCTGCGGCCTGCATCTCGGCGGCGAAGGCGTCCCGTTGCGCGGCGGGCATGATCGGGTCCTCCGACCCGACCCCGGCCCACACGGGGCAGCGGATGCACGCTGCCTCACCCGGTCGGCCCGTGGTGAGCGCGTTGACCGTCCCGATCGCCCGCAGGTCGACGCCGGCGCGTCCGAGTTCCAGCGCGATCGCGCCCCCTGTGCCGTAGCCGATGGCGGCGATCCGGTCGGGGTCGGTCCGGGGTTCGGCGCGCAGCACGTCGAGTGCCGCACGGCCGATGCCCCGCATCCGGTCGGGGTCGGCGAGCAGCGGCATGCAACGGGCCAGCATCTCCTGCGGGTCGGTGAACCAGCGTCCACCGTGGAGGTCGAAGGCCAGGGCCACGTAGCCCAGTTCGGCGAGGGCGTCGGCTCGGCGGCGCTGGAAGTCGTTCAGGCCCGGCCCCTCGGGGCCGATCAGCACCGCGGGCCGACGGGCGGCACCGGCGGGCAGCGCGAGGTGCCCGATCATTGTCAGTCCGTCGGCCGGGTACTCGACCGTGCGTGTCGTGATCGTCGTCATGGGACGGCACAGTAGTACCGGCCGGGCCCCGGTCGGGCCGGCCTTCGCCGTCGGCAGAGGAGGTGGCGCGGGCCCTCACACTGTGCCGGTCGGGCGGCGGCCCGTTCCAGCCCGTCGAGGATCAGGTCGAGCCCGAACTCGAACTCGTCGCCGTACGCGTGGCCGGGTTGCAGCACATGCCCGGCGGGGCTTGCCCGGCCCCGGACGGCCGTCAGGCGTGGCCTGCCCGAAAAGATTTGCGGCTTTTGGTCATGGTTTTGGTCGATGTGATTAAAGACTCGGCCAAATACTCAGGTGAACCCTTGCCGATAGTGTGATCACATGTGCAGGCACTGTGGCGTTGTGCGTCGCAGGGGAGGGAACGGTCCGCTCCACCGAGCGGGCCCGATCAAACAGGAGTCGTACCATCAACACCGCCATCCGCAAGGCCGCCCGTGGGGCGATGCCCGTCGCCGTCACCGCCTCCGTGCTCGCCACCGGCCTCACCGCCTGCGGCACCGTCCAGCAACTGTCCGCCGCGCAGAAGGTGTCGAAGGCCTTCGACAAGGTCGGTGACGGCAAGTCCGCCGGCTTCACCCTCTCCATCGCCGCCACCCCCGAGCAGGTCGCCGCGTTCGCCAACAGCAGCGAGCACAAGGGCGGCAAGGGCCTGGTCGGCTCCGCCCGGAGCGGCGACCGCGACATGGACGAGAAGACCGCCAAGGCGATCTCCGGCCTCTCCGTCTCGGTCGCGATCTCCGCCGACAAGCCGCTCAAGGAGGTCGAGGCCTTCAAGAACGCCGGCAAGAACGGCAAGGACGGCAAGAACACCGACCTGACGCTCGACAAGTCGGTGCGCATCTCCTACCTGCTCTCCGACCGCAGCGGCACCGCGCTGCTGGAGTACCGTCAGGTCGACGGCACGGGGTACCTGCACGCCGATGCCAAGGGCCTGGTGAAGCTCGTCGGCGAGGACCCGTCCTCGGTGGACGAGCTCCGCAAGGAGCTGCCCGAGGAGCTGAAGCCGGTCGGGGACGTGCTGGCCGGCAAGTGGGTCTCCATCGACCTCCAGTCGCTCGCGGACCAGGCCAAGGAGTCCGACGGCAAGAAGGCCGCCCCGAGCGCCGCGCCCACCGTCGACCCCGAGCTCGGCAGCCAGCTGCTCAACTCGATCAAGGACGTGCTCGGCCGCACCGTCACGTACGAGGACAAGGGCAAGAAGGACGGCACCGAGCACCTCTGGATCAGCGCCCCGGCCCGGCAGCTGGTGGACGAGATGTACAAGGCCGTCAAGCCGCTGTCCGCCAAGTTCCCGAAGCAGTTCGGGGAGTTCCCGGACCAGGCCCCGAGCGACGTGCCGGACCGCCGGATCGGTGTCGACCTCTACCTGAAGAACGGCGACTTCTCCTCCGCCACCTTCGACCTCGCCCAGCTGGCCGACAAGGTGGAGCCGGGCGTCAACTTCCCGGTGAAGCTCGCCTTCAACCAGACGGCCCCGAACGTCCAGGCGCCCTCCGACGCGGTCAAGTTGACCGACGAGCAGCTGATGGACGCGGTGCTCGGCCTGGCCGCCTCGGGCGCCGCGGGCGGCGGCTTCGACCCCGAGGACATGGGCGACCTCCCGCCCGCCCCGCCGCTGACCGACGCCCAGCTCAAGGAACTGGCCGGGCTCGGCATCACGGACACCGAGGCGCGCGCCTTCAACCGGGCCGGTCTGACCTTCGAGGACATCAAGGAGATCGCCCAGGAGGGCACCCCGCCCCGGGCCTGACGCTCATCCGGGCCTGATCCTCACCCGGGCCCAGCCGGCGCCCGGGCCGGCCGGCACCGCTGACCGGCCGACCGCACGCGAGCGGTCGGCCGGTCGCGCGTTCCCGGTCGGGTGCGCGACGCGCCCGGGTACCGTGCGCGCCCGGGTGCTCAACCGCGCGGCGGCGTCGGCGCCGTGGCGGTCGGCAGGTCGGCCGGCCTGCCCTCCGAGTCCACCGGCGTGTCGTCGGGGTAGCGGGCGCACTCGGTGGTCGCGGCGACCGCGAGGGTGTGGCCCACGGGGTCGAAGCGCAGGAAGGCGGTCTCGGCGAGGGAGCCCGGGCCGGTGGCCGGCGGCTTCAGCGTCAGGCCGGGGACCGGGGCGGACTCGTCGGAGGAGATGACGGTCCAACCCTGGGCGGCCAGGGTCTGCCGGGCCCGTCCCAGCGCCTCCTCCCACTGGGGCCGTGCGACCCCGGCGAGGGTGAACTGGGCGCGGATGACCGCCGTGCGGGGCTGGTCGGCGCCGGTGTCGTTCATGCTCTCCAGCAGGTGGGAGAGGCCCCGGGCGGAGCAGACGCCGTAGATCCGGGCCGTGATCCCGTCGTCCGGGTCGCGCACGCCGGCCGGCGTCGCCTCCGGCTGCAGCGCGAGGGCGTCGTAGACGGTCTGCGTCCGGGCGTCCAGGTGCTTCGCGACGGCGGCCGGATCCGCCACCGGGTACGGCTTGCCCGTCCACGCCTGTGCCGCGGCTTCGTACGCCGTGTACCCGACCGCACCGAGCGCCAGCGCCCCTGCGGTCCCGGCCACCGCCGTCACCCGCAGGGCCGTGCGGCGGCCCGGCCCGTCCTTCGTTGCGCGATTCCTCATGATCGCCATCGTCCGCCGCCGGGCCGGGCCGCCGCGTGAGTACGGATACTCAACCGGCGGCGTCGGCGTACCTGAACGTAACCCGGACGTACCCGTCGTCAGGCGTGGGCGGCGGCGCACTCCGGGTGGCCCCAGGAGCTGCCGACCTTGGTGATCTTGTCCCCCTTGGCGTACGGGCGGCTGCACGGACAGGTACCGGGGAAGCGGGCGTTCAGGGTGCGCGAGCCACCGCTCCGCTTGGCGGCGCCGCCGGTTCCGGTGCCGGCGGGCCGGGTGGTGCGCGCCTTGGGGGCCTTCGTGGCGGCGGCCGGCTCGGGGACCGGCAGGTCGGCGGCGGTGCCGGAGGCGTCCTGCTGGGTTCGGGCGGCGTCGCTGGCCGCCTTGTCGGCGATGGCGTTCAGCGGGTCGCCGTCCACCTGGTGGGCCGGCACGTACACGAAGGTGACGTCCCGGCCCTCCAGCAGGGCGTCGATCGCCTGGATCAGCTCCTGGTTGGCGACCGGCTTGCCGGCCGCCGTCTTCCAGCCGTTGCGCTTCCAGCCCTTCAGCCACTTGGTCACCGAGTCGCGGGTGTAGGTGCTGTCCAGCCGCACCTCCAGCGGCACCGCCGGGTCCGTCGCGGCCAGCAGCTGCCGCAGCGCCGTCAGCTCGCCCACGTTGTTGGTGCTGTGCCCGAGCGCGCCGGCCTGCCAGCGCTGGGGCACCCCGTCGGCGTCCGCGACCACGTAGGCCCAGCCCGCCGGACCGGGGTTGCCCTTGGCTGCTCCGTCACACGCTGCAATGACTCGTTCGACCATGCCCCGATCATGCCTGGTCGGGCGGCCCGGAGCCAAAGTCGCTCAGCTGCGCAGCAACGGCAGCAGCAGCGCCGCCGACCAGCTGAAGTTGGTCGCGTTGCGTCCCTCCCCCGTCAACGGGTCGTAGTTCTCCCGCACCGGGCCGTCCCCGGCCAGCCCGGCGGCGGTGGCCAGCAGCCGCTCGACCGTCCGCCGGGCGTCCTGCTCCCAGCCGTAGCGGCGCAGGCCCTCGACAGCGAAGTAGGTCTGGTCGAGCCAGGCCAGACCCCGCCAGTAGCCGGCCGGGTCGAAGGACGGCGAGCTGCGGGCCACGGTCGGGAACGGCATGGCGGTGCCGAACTCGGCCGGGTCGAGCAGCAGCCGGCGAACGGCACGGGCCTGGGCCGCGGTGGCGGTACCGGACCAGAGCGGGATCGCGCCCTCGATGCCACGGCCGCGGGCGGTGAGCCGGGCGCCGGTGGCCAGGTCGGTGTCGTGGAACCAGCCGGTGGCCGGGTCGTACATGGTGTCGCGCACGGCGGCGTCGATCCGGTCGGCGCGGGCGCGAAGCCGTTCGGCGGCGGGCCGGTCGCCCAGTTCGGCGGCGATCAGCGCCAGGTGGCGGTGGTCGGCGGCCAGGTAGGCGTTGAGGTCGACCGAGCGCTGGTCGAGCGACCAGCCGAGCAGCGTCCCGTTCACGTCCCGGTTGGGGACCACGGTCGCGGCGTCGAAGCGCGGGGCGTTGTCCATCCCGGACTCCCAGGCCGCCGCCTCCCGGCAGTCCTCGACGGTGGCGTTGGCCGGGTCCACGGTGGCGCCGTACTCGCACAGGCCCTCGCCGAGGTGGTCCCGGGTGCGGTACCACCAGTCCTGGTAGGCGGTCAGCCTGGGCAGCATCTCCCGCAGGAAGGCCCGGTCGCCGCTGCGCCGGTAGACCTCCCAGACCGCCCAGGAGGCCAGCGGGGGCTTGGAGTTGCGCTCATTCCAGTTCCCGCCGCCGGTGCCCGGGTCGTTGTAGAAGACGCAGTCGGGGACCATGCCGGCGTCCTGCGGGCGGTCGGTGGAGCCGGCCCCTGTCCGGTGGTCGAACGGAGTCTGGTGGTCGAACACCGCCCGGATCTGGTCGGCGGCCAGGCCGGGCGCGAAGGCGGCGGTGCCGACGGCCTGCTTCCAGGTGTCCCAGGCCCAGACCCCGCTGAACCACTTGTAGGACAGCGTGGGGGTGACGGCGTCGTGCAGGATCCGCCCGGCCGGGCTGCGCCAGTTGGTGACCAGGGTCTGCACGCACTTGGCGGCCGTGCGGCGCCGGGCGGCCGGGACGCCCTCGGTGGCCCGGGTGAGGTACCCGTGCCACCGGGCGGTGCCCTCCGCCGCGACCCGCTCCGGGGTGCGCAGCGCGGCGTCGGACTCGGCGGCGGCCCGGGTGTACTCGGCCTCGGTGAAGGTGTAGCTCTCGGTCCAGTCCAGGCTGCGGGTCTCCCCCGGTGCCAGCCGTACCGGCTCGGCGAGTTCGGTGCGGTGGCCGTCGCCGTCGGCGCTCAGGACGACCCGGACGGGCCGCGCGTGGCGGACGGCGAAGCGCTCGGTGCCGTCGGTGAGGTAGTCCCAGGTCTGCCGGACCTTGGCGAAGCGCACCTCCGGGCCGCGTTCGGCGGCGACCAGCTTCGGCGCGTCGCGCTGCGGGCCGGTGGCGGGGCGCAGCAGCCGGCCGGCCCAGGCGACGGCCAGGGTCCGGACGGCCGGGCCGGTGTTGGCCAGCCGGGCCCTGAGCAGGGCGGTGCGGTTCCCGGCGAAGCGCAGTTCCAGGGTGAGGGCGAGGCCGCCGCCGAGGTCGTGGGCCAGCCGCAGCAGGCCGGGCAGCGAGCTGCTGCGCGCGGGTGCCCCGGCGGTGAGGTCCAGGGGGCGGCCCTGTTCGGTGAGCTGGAGGCGGTTCAGGCCGTCGCTGAGCCACCAGGGGTATTCCTGGGCGAGGTACAGCGGGCCGGTGAAGCCGCCGGGCCGGTCGGTCGGGCGGGGCAGGGCGTAGGCGTGCCAGGCGCCGAGGTCGGCGAAGACGTTGATCGGGTTGTTGCCGCGTGCGTCGCCCGGGTAGGCCTGGGCGGGGGCGCCGTGCAGGTCGAGGACGTCGCCGTAGCGGTCCTCCGGCCGGGTGTCCGCGACGGGGGTGTCCGCGTGGGCGGCGCAGGCGCCTGCGAGGGTGCCGGCCGCGGCGAGGGCGGCGGAGCCGGCCAGGAGGTGGCGGCGGGTCAGCGGGTTCACGGGCGCTCCTGGGCGGCGGGGAGACGGATGACGGCGGCGCCGAGCGGCGCGAGGGTGACGGCTCCGGCGGCCTCGGTGCCGGTGAGCAGGTCGGTGCCGGATGCGGGGAGCGGGACTCGCAGTTCGTCCGGGCCGTGGTTGAGCAGGAAGAGGTAGCCGGTGCCGTCGGCGGCGTGCCGGCGGGTGGCCTCGACGCCCGCCGGGAGGTCCGGCAGTTCGGCGCCCGCCCCGGCCTCGGCGAGTGCCAGGTCGAGCACCGGGCCGGGACCGGCGCCGAGGTGGCAGCTGAGGTACCAGGCGCTGCCGGCGCCCAGGCGGTTGCGGGTGACGGCCGGGAGGCCGGCCAGCGCGCCGGAGTCGTAGTGGGCGACGGTCTCGGCGGCCTCGGTCTCGATCCATTCGCTCCAGCGCTCGGCGTGCAGCTCGGTGTGCAGCTCCGCGCCGTCCAGCCGCACGACGGTGGCCGCGCCGTCCGGGATCGGCCAGTGCTCGTCCACCACGATCCCGAGCAGCTCGCGCAGCGGGCCGGGGTGGCCGCCGGAGTGGACGTGGTCGTGGCGGTCGGTGATGCCGCTGAACGGGCCGCAGACCAGCCGGCCGCCGTCCCGAACGTAGGCCGTGAGCCGGTCGGCGGTGGCCGTGTCGAGCAGGTAGAGGTTGGGGGCGAGCAGCAGCGGGTAGCCGTCGAGTTCGGCGGTGGGCGGGACGAAGTCGACGGTGACGCCGCGCTCGTACAGCGCCGCGTACCAGGGGCGGAGCAGGTCGAGCCAGCGCATCCGGGCGGAGGGGTGGTCGTCCAGTTCCAGCGCCCACCAGCTGTCCCAGTCGAGCAGGACGGCGGCCCGCCCGCGCAGCCGGCTGCCCGCGATCTCGCCGAGCCGGCGCAGTTCGGCGCCGAAGCGGACGGTCTCCTGCCAGCCCCGCGAGGCGGTGCCCCGGTGCGGGAGCATCGCGCTGTGGAACTTCTCGGCTCCGGCCACCGAGGCGCGCCACTGGAAGTGCAGCACGCCGTCGGCGCCGCGGGCCAGCGCCTGGAGCGACCAGAGGCGGTAGAGGCCGGGGCGTTTGGGCACGTTGACCGGCCGCCAGCTGACCGCGGAGGGGGCCTGTTCCATCAGCAGCCAGGGGCGGCCGCCCTTGAGCGAGCGCATCAGGTCGTAGTTCATCGCGGCGTTGACGTGGGCGCGCGGGTCGGCCGGGTCGGGGTAGGCGTCGTCGGAGACGAAGTCCTCGTGCCGGCTCCACTCCCAGTAGTCCAGCGCCTTGAGCATCGACATGAAGTTGGTGGTGACCGGGACGCCGGGCGAGACCTCGTCCAGGACGGCCTTCTCGGCGCGGTGCAGGGCGAGCAGGGCGTCCGAGCAGAACCGGCGCCAGTCCAGCAGCTGCGTCGGGTTGACCGGGCCGGGCGCGGTGCGCGGCGGCTCGATCTGCTCGAACGAGTTGTAGTGCTGGGACCAGAAGGAGGTGCCCCAGGAGCGGTTCAACTCCTCGATGGTGCCGTGCCGTTCGCGCAGCCAGCAGCGGAAGTCGGCGGCCGACGCGGGGCAGAAGCACTCCTGGACGTGGTCGCCGTACTCGTTGTGGATGTGCCACAGGGCGAGCGCGGGGTGGTGGCGGTAGCGCAGGGCGAGCACCCGGGTGAGCCGGACGGCGGCCTGCCGGTAGGCGGGCGAGGAGGGGCAGTAGTGCTGGCGTGAGCCGAACTCCAGCCGTACCCCGTCGGCGGTGACCGGCAGCAGCTCGGGGTGGGCGCGGACCAGCCAGGCGGGCGGGGAGGCGGTAGCGGTGGCCAGGTCGACGGCGATGCCGTGTCGGTGCACGAGGTCGAGCAGGCGGTCCAGCCAGCCGAAGTCCCAGCTGTCGGCGTCCGGTTGGAGCCGCGCCCAGGAGAAGACGCCGACGGTGACCAGGTTGACCCCGGCCTCGGCCATCAGCTTCACGTCCTCGGCCCACACCTGCTCGGGCCACTGCTCGGGGTTCCAGTCCCCGCCGTACAGCAGGCCGGGCACCCGGGTGAGGTGGTTCCTACGGGGGGTCATTCGGGGGTCATCCTTTCAGGGCCCCGCCCAGCAGGCCGGCCACGAACTGCCGCTGGAAGACCAGGAAGAGCACCATCAGCGGGAGCGTGGCCAGGAAGGAGCCGAGCATCAGGCCGGAGTAGTCGACGTGGGTCAGCCCGGTCAGTGTGTTCAGCGCGACCGGCACGGTGTACCTGTCCTCGCTGTTGAGCATCAGCAGCGGCCAGATGAAGCTGTTCCACTGGCCCATGAAGGTGAAGATCACCAGCGCGCCCAGCTGCGGCCGCACGCACGGCAGCACGACCTGGTAGAAGGTGCGCAGCTCGCCGGCGCCGTCGATCCGGGACGACTCCAGCAGCTCGTCGGGGAAGTCCAGGAAGCCCTGGCGCATCAGCAGGATGCCG
Organism: Kitasatospora sp. NPDC093102; assembly: GCF_040683915.1. Taxonomy (NCBI): domain Bacteria; kingdom Bacillati; phylum Actinomycetota; class Actinomycetes; order Kitasatosporales; family Streptomycetaceae; genus Kitasatospora; species Kitasatospora sp. NPDC093102. The sequence continues at coordinate 41,947 of NZ_JBFBFA010000030.1, forward strand.
AAGGAGTTGGCCAGGAACGGCACGATCACGGCCTGGTAGCTGTCGATCCAGCCGAGGCTGGCCATCATCTGGAACAGCGGGACCAGCAGCACCTGAAGGGGGATCATCATGGTCGCCAGCACCAGGCCGAGCAGCAGCCCGCGGCCGCGGAAGCGGTACTTGGCCAGCCCGTAGCCGCACATCGCGGACAGCAGCGCGCTCAGCACGGTGTAGACGACGGCGATCCCGAGGCTGTTGAGCAGCACCCGGCCGAAGCCGATGGTCTCCTGGAGGTGCACCAGGTTGCGCAGCAGGTTGCCGCCGGGCAGGAACGGCGGTGGGGAGTGGAACAGTTCGGAGCTGCTGTGGGTGCTGGCGATCAGCATCCAGGCGAAGGGCACCAGGCTGAGCACGGCGCCGAGGGTGAGGACGGCGAGGACGGCGAGGCGGCCGAGCCGGGCGGGCAGCGGGGTGCGGCCGAGCCGGGCGGGCCGGCTTCTCGGCGTGGTGCTGCTCATCGGCGGCGTTCCCTTCCGTAGAGCCGGAACTGGAGCAGTGAGACCGCCGCGATGATCAGCACGACCACCCAGGCGATGGCGGCCGCGTAGCCGAAGTCGAGCTGCTGGAAGCCGACCTTGTAGAGGTAGACCACCGGGGTGAGCGTGGCGTCGCCGGGACCGCCGCGGGTCAGCACGTAGTTCTCGTCGAAGAGTTGCAGGGTTCCGATGGTGGAGGTGATGACGCAGAACAGCACCACCGGGCGCAGCTGCGGCAGGATCACGCTGGTGTAGGTGCGCACGGTGCCGGCGCCGTCGAGGGCGGCGGCCTCGTACTGGTCGCGGCCGATCGCGTGGAGTCCGGCCAGCAGGATCACCGCGTTGTAGCCGGTCCATCGCCAGGTGACCGAGCCGATCAGCGAGATCCTGGCCCAGGTGGGCGAGTTGAGCCAGTCGACCGGGCCGAAGCCGAGGGCGTGGAGGAACTGGTTGGCGAGGCCGCCGTCGGTGCGCAGCAGGACCTGGAAGACCACGGCGTAGGCGACCAGGGTGGTGATCGCGGGCAGGAAGAACACCGCCCGCCAGCCGGATCGGAACCGCAGCCAGGACTGGTTGAGCAGGACGGCCAGCACCAGGGCGAGGCCGATCATCACGGGTACCTGGACGGCGAGGATCATGCCGGTGTTGACGAGGGAGTGCAGGAAGGCGGGGTCGTCGAACATCCGCCGGTACTGGTCCAGGCCGACCCAGACGTCGGCGCCGTCGCGGCGGGCGGTGAAGCTCTGGTAGAGGCTGGCGCCGAGCGGGTAGGCGAAGAAGGCGACGAAGAGGACGGTGGTGGGCCCGGCGAACAGCCAGGCGGCTGTGCGTGGGGAGCGCCGGCGGCGGGCGGGGGCGGCCTGGCTCGGGGCCGCCGCTTTGCGCAGGGCGGCCGGGAGGCTGCTGGTCATCGGGCCCGCCCCTACGCGACCGTCTGGCGGCCGGTCGCGGTGGCGATCTGGCGGGCGGCGGAGCGCAGCACGGTGCCCGGGTCGGCGCCGTTGTGCAGGACCTGGTTGACGGCGGTGGTGACGATGTCGCCGGCCTTGGAGTCGTCCGCGGTGAGCTCGACGGTGGGGATGTCACGGGTGAGCCCGGCGAACATCTGCATGGTCGGCTGGCCGCCGTAGTAGGGGGCGGGCTGCTGGAAGTACGGGTCGTCCAGGGCGGGGAGGTAGGCGGGGAAGAGGCCCTCGTGCTGCATCATCGAGGCCTGGTTGGCCTTGTCGGCGAGCAGGAAGGAGAGGAAGGCCCAGGCCGTCTCCGGGTTCCCGCTCTGCGCGGTGACGCACAGGGTGGAGCCGCCGGTGTTGGAGGTGCGGACGCCGCCGGGGGTGAAGGCGGGCAGCGGGACGACGCCGAACTTGCCGCTGAGGTCGGCCATTTCGGCGGTGAGGGTGCCGTCCCACCAGGCGGCGGTGGGGGTGGTGGCGGCCTTGCCGTCGTGGGTGCCGGAGACGAGTCCGTCCCAGCCGTTCTCGAAGTCCACCAGGTCGCGGTCGACGAGCTGCTTCAGCAGGGTGAGCGCGCGTTCGGCGGCGGGGGTGGCGACGGCCACCATGCCGTCGGTGAACCAGCGCTGGCCCTGCTGCTGGAGCAGCATGGCGAAGAGGCTGTCCTGTTTGGCGTCCAGGATGAGCAGCTTCTTGCCGGTGGCGGCCTTGAGGGTGGTGCCGGCGGTGACGTAGTCGTCCCAGGTGTGGAGGCCGGCCGGGTCGATGCCGGCCTGCTGGAACAGGTCGCGCCGGTAGAACAGGGCGCACGGACCACTGTCCCAGGGCAGGGCGTGGACCCGCCCTTTGGCGTCCGTCACGGTGCGCCAGGAGGATTGCGCGTACTGGGACTTGAGGTTCGCGGCGCGGCTGGTGAGGTCGACCAGGGCGTTCGGGAAGTTGCCGATGTAGGTGGGCAGTTTGTGGCCCTCGACGGTGAGGATGTCGGGCAGTCCGCTGCCGGCGCCGAGCCCGACGGCGATCTTGTCGTAGGCGTTGTCGTAGCCGATGTCCACCACCTCGACGGTGGTGCCGGGGTGGGCCTGTTCGAAGACCTTGCCGAGCCGCTGCATGGCCTTGGCGGCGACGTCCCAGGACCAGATGGTGACCTTCCCGGCGAGGGCGGCGCCCGGGCTGCCGGTGAGCTGCTTGGCGCTGGGGCCACCGGCACCGCCGGTCGCACAGCCGGTGGCGCCGGCCAACAGCATTGCGCCGCCTGCGAGTCCGGCCGACAGGACGCGGCGGCGGGACGGCCCCGGCGAGAATCCGCCCTGGTCGCGGGCGAGTTGGGGATGTTTTCTGTGCCGGGTTTCTGCGGACATCTTGCCTCCCGACTGGTGAATGCCGAATGCTGTATACAGAACTCAGCATTCACAACCCCGTCAAGGCTTGTGACTGAAATCGCGGAAGGTGCCCCGATGAGCACACGCGTCCCCCGAACCCACCCGTACATCCCCAACTCCGCGCCGGAGGTGAGGAGAGCGATGCTGGCGGCGGTCGGCGCCCAGGACGTCGAGGAGTTCTACGCCGACATCCCCGCCGCCCTCCGGCTGGACCGCCCGCTGCGGCTGCCCGAACCGCTCGGCTCCGAGGCCCGGCTGGTCGCACACATGGAGGAGCTGCTCTCCCGCAACACCGTCGTACCGCCGGGCCGCAGCTTCCTCGGCGCCGGCTGCTACCGCCACCACGTGCCCGCCGTGGTCGACGAGATCGTCAACCGCAGCGAGTTCCTCACCGCCTACGCGGGCGAGCCGTACGAGGACCACGGCCGCTTCCAGGCGCTGTGGGAGTACCAGTCGCTGATGGCCGAGCTGCTGGCCGTCGAGGTCGTCAACGTCCCGACGTACGACGGGTTCCAGGCCGCCGCGACCGCACTGCGGATGGCCGGACGGGCCACCGGGCGGCGTCGGCTGGTCCTCGTCGGCGCGATCGACCCGGACCGGCTCTCCCGGATCCGCGACTACGTCCGGGGCGTCCACGAGCTCGTGCCCGTCCCGGCCGATCCCGCCGCCGTCCGGGCCGCGCTGGCCGAGGGCGACGCGGCCGCCGTCTACGCCCAACTCACCGACCACTGCGGCCGGGTGGACCAGGAGCTGCCGCAGTACATCGAACTCGCCCACCGGTCGGGAGCGTTGGCGGTCGTCCACGTCAACCCGATCAGCCTCGGCGTGCTCACCCCGCCCGCCGAACTCGGCGCCGACCTCACCTGCGGAGACCTCCAGCCGCTCGGCATCCACCCCAGCTTCGGCGGCGGCAACGCGGGCTTCATCGGCAGCCCGGACGACGAACGCCTGGTCTCCGAGTACCCGAGCCGGCTGTTCGGCCTCGCCCCCACCGACGTCCCCGGCGAGTACGGCTTCGGCGACGTCGCGTACGAGCGCACCTCCTTCGCCCTGCGTGAGGAGGGCAAGGAGTGGGTCGGTACCGCCGCCGCCCTGCACGGCATCGCCGCCGGGGTCTACCTCGCACTGATGGGCCCGCACGGCATGCGCGAGATCGGCGGGACGATCCTCGCCAACACCGCCTACGCCCGGCAGCGCCTCGACCGCGTCCCCGGCGTGGAACTGCCGGACCCGGAGGCCGTGCACTTCGCCGACTTCACCGTCCGCTACACCGGCGAACGCACCGCCGCCGAGATCGCCGAGGCGCTGCTCGCCCTCGGCCTGCACGGCGGCACCCCGGCCGGAACCCACGAGGGCCGCTACTGCGTGACCGAGCTGCACACCCGGGCCGACATCGACCGCCTCGCCGACGCACTTGAGGAGATCGTGAAGTGACGAACCATCAGGCCAGTGGCTCCGTGGACCCCAGGATCGCCCCCAAACCCGCCCTGCGCCGTTTCCACCAGGCCCGCTGGGACGAGAAGCTCGTCTTCGAACTGGGCTCCCCCGGCGAGCGCGGCGTCCTGCCCCCGCTGCCCGAGCCCGCCGTCACCGCCGCCGTCGGCGACCCGGCCGAGCGGCTGCCCGCCGCGCTGCGCCGCAGCGCGCCGCCCGCCCTGCCCGAACTCGGCCAGCAGCAGGTGCTCCGGCACTACCTGCGGCTCTCCCAGGAGAACCTCGGCGCCGACCTCAACGTGGACGTCGGCCAGGGCACCTGCACCATGAAGTACAGCCCCAAGGTCAACGACACCTTCGTCCGCGACCCCCGGATCGCCTCCCTGCACCCGGCGCAGGACGCCTCGACCGTCCAGGGCGTGCTCGAACTCGTCCACCGACTGGAGCAGTTGCTCAAGGAGATCTCCGGCATGGACCGGGTCAGCCTCCAGCCCGGCGCGGGCTCGGCGGCGATCTGGACCAACGTCTCGGTGATCCGTGCCCACCACGCCGCGCGCGGCGAGCTGGAGCAGCGCGACGAGATCATCACCACCGCCTTCTCCCACCCCTCCAACGCCGCCTGCGCCAAGACCGCCGGCTTCAGGGTGATCACCCTGCACCCGGACGCCGACGGCTACCCCGACATCGAGGCGCTGCGCGCCGCCGTCGGCCCGCGCACCGCCGCGCTGCTCATCACCAACCCCGAGGACACCGGCATCTACAACCCCCGGATCGCCGAGTTCGTCCGGATCGTCCACGAGGCCGGCGGCCTGTGCGCCTACGACCAGGCCAACGCCAACGGCATCCTCGGCATCACCCGGGCCCGCGAGGCCGGCTTCGACCTGTGCCACTTCAACCTGCACAAGACCTTCTCCACCCCGCACGCCTGCGGTGGCCCGGCGGCCGGCGCCTGCGGCGTCACCGCCGAGCTCGCGCCCTACCTGCCGCGCCCCACCGTCGAGTTCGACGGCGAGCGGTACGTCCTGGACGACGACCGGCCCGACTCGGTCGGCAAGATCCGCCCGTACCTGGGCGTCGTGCCGAACCTGGTGCGCGCCTACGCCTGGATCACGGCGCTGGGCGCCGAGGGGCTGCGCGAGGCCGCCGAGACCGCCGTACTCAACAACAACTACCTGCTGCACCTGGTGAAGCAGATCCGCGGCGTCTGCGTCCCGTACGCCGAGGGGCGCCCGCGGGTCGAACAGGTCCGCTACAGCTGGCAGCAGCTCAACGAGGACACCGGCCTGCACAGCGAGGACCTCGGCTACCGGGCCGCCGACTTCGGCACCCACTACTGGACCAGCCACCACCCGTACGTCGTCCCCGAGCCGATGACGCTGGAGCCCACCGAGTCCTACTCCCGGGCCGACCTGGACGAGTACGCGGAGATCCTCGCCGAGGTCGCCCGCGAGGCGTACGAGGACCCGGAGACCGTCCGCAGCGCGCCGCACAACTCCACCGTGCACCGGATCCGGCACGAACCGCTGGACGACCCGGCGGTCTGGGCGGTCAGCTGGCGCGCCTACCGCCGCAAGGTCCTGGGCGAGCAGCCGTGACGTCCGCGCCGGGAGCCCGGATCGGGCTCGTGGTCAACCCGGTCGCCGGCCTCGGCGGCCGGGTCGGCCTCAAGGGCAGCGACGGCGCCGAGGTCCAGCGGCGGGCCCTGGCGCTCGGGGCCCGCCCGCAGGCCGTCGCCCGGGCCGCACTGACGCTCGGCCAACTCCCCTCGGACATTGAGCTGATCGTCGCCGACGGCCCGATGGGCGCCGAGTCCGCCCGCGTGGCCGGCCGGCCGGCTCGGGTCGTCCACCGGCCCGCCGGGGCGGACACCACCGCCGCCGACACCCGGGCGGCGGTGCGCGCCCTGGTCGCGGCCGGCGCCGGGCTGCTGCTGTTCTGCGGCGGCGACGGCACCGCCCGCGACGTGCTCGACGCGCTCGGGCCCGAGCCCCGCCTGCCGGTGCTCGGCATCCCGGCCGGCGTCAAGATGCACTCCGCGGTGTTCGCCCTCCACCCCCGGGCCGCCGCCGAGGTCGCGGCCGCCTGGGCGGCCGGCCGGGGCGTACGGCTGACGGCCGCCGAGGTGGTGGACCGGGACGAGGCCGCGCTGCGGGCCGGCCGGGTCTCCGCCCGGCTGTACGGCCGGCTGACCGTCCCGGTGCTACCCGCCCGGGTGCAGCAGCGCAAGACCGGCAGCTCCGGACCCGCCCCGGGGACGCCGGCCGGCATCGCCGCCGAGGTCGCCGAACGGGTCGGCCCCGGCGGCCTGCTGCTCCTCGGGCCCGGCAGCACCACCTACGCGGTGGCCACCGCACTCGGGGCGCCGGGCGCCAGCCTGACCGGCGTCGACCTGCTGCGGCTCGGCCCCACCGGCGCGCTCGGCCCCGGCCACGCCGACGGCCTCGCCACCCCCGCCCGGGTACTGATCCACGACGCCCGGGCCGACCAGCTGCGCACCCTGCCCGCCGCCCCCTACATCGCCCTCTCCCCGATCGGCGGCCAGGGCTTCCTGCTCGGCCGCGGCAACCAGCAGCTCACCCCCGAACTGCTGCGCACCGCCGGCCGGGAGCGGCTGCTGGTGCTCGCCACCGAGGCGAAACTCGCCGCCCTGGCCGGCCGCCCGCTGCTGCTGGACACCGGCGACCCCGAACTGGACGACGCCCTCTCCGGACACGTCCGGGTGATCACCGGCCGCCGCTGCGGCGCCGTCTACCGGCTGTCGGCCTGACCCTCCCACCCCTTGCAGAGGAGCTCCCCCATGATCGACCTGCACGGCAAGCGCGCGATCGTCACCGGCGCCGCCTCCGGCATCGGCCGGGCCACCGCCGCCCTGCTCGCCGAACTCGGCGCCTCCGTCGTCCTCGTCGACCTCGACGCCGAACGCGGCGAACAGGCCGCCAAGGAGATCGGCGGCACCTTCGTCCGCTGCGACGTCTCCCGGCGCACCGACTGCGAGCGCGCCGTGCGCACCGCCGTCGAGCGACACGGCGGCGTGGACGTGCTGTTCAACAACGCGGGCATCATCCGCCGCTCCACCGTCACCGAGATCAGCGACGAGGACTGGGACCTGGTGATGGCCGTCAACGTCCGCTCGATCATGCTGCTCAGCGGGCTGGTGGTGCCGCTGATGGCTGCGAACGGCGGCGGCAGCATCGTCAACACCGGCTCCGGCTGGGGCATCAAGGGCGGCGGCCGGGCCATCTCCTACTGCGCCTCCAAGGGCGCCGTGGTCAACATGACCCGGGCGATGGCCATCGACCACGGCCCCGACAACATCCGGGTCAACTGCGTCTGCCCCGGCGACACCGACACCGGCATGCTCGCCGAGGAGGCCCGCCAGCTCGGCGAGAGCCCGGACGCCTTCTACACCGACGCCGCCGACCGCCCGCTCGGCCGGATCGGCCAACCCCGGGACATCGCCCAGACCGTCGCTTTCCTGGCCAGCGACGCCGCCGCCTTCGTCAGCGGCGCCGTCATCGCCGTGGACGGCGCCGGCACCGCGTGACCCGAAGCACAGCGCTGTCGACGGCTGCGGGCGACCGGCCGTCGGCGCCGGTCGCCCGGCCGGTACGCTACGGACCGAGGAAGAAGGGAAGCCCGATGGCGATCGAGCGGCGTCCGCTGCGCGAGCAGGTGAAGGACGAACTCCTGGAGCAGCTCGGCCGCGGCCGGTTCACCCCCGGCGAGTCGATCAACGAGGTCCAGCTCGCCGAGGAACTGGGCGTCAGCCGAACCCCCCTGCGCGAGGCCCTGATCAGTCTGGAACGCGAGGGCATCATCACCAGCGAGCGCGGCAAGGGCTTCCGCTTCGCCCCCACCGGCAAACAGGAGTTCCTCGACCTCACCGCGATCGTGATCGCCCTGGAGTCGCTGGCCCTGCGCACCTCCGACCCGGCACACCTGGCCGAGATCGCCCCCCGGCTGCTCGCCGAGGCACGCGCCTTCTCCGCCCCGCAGGCCCCGCACGGCACGATAGAGCGCTACGACGACGCCTGGCACGCCCTGCTGCTCTCCGGCTGCACCAACGCCCGGCTGCGCGAGATGATCGACTCGCTGAAGCTCACCCTGCACCGCTACGAGCGGGTGGTGGTCGGCGACCACGAGATCCTGGAACGCGCCGCCGAGGAGCACGAGCGGATCGCCCAGTTCCTGCTCGACGGCGACCTCGAACAGGCCGTCACCGCGCTGGAGGCCAACTGGACCGGCGGCATGGAGCGCATCCTGGACCGGCTGCCCCCGGTCGCCGCGCTCTGAACCCGCTCCGGTCGTCAGTCGAGCACCTCGGCGACGCCCGGGGTGAGCCAGTGCAGCCGGTCGGCCAGGCCCGCCTCCGCGAACCGTGCGGTGGTCTCCGTCCGCCCCTCGGTGAAGTGCTCCCACGAGGTGTAGTGGACGGGCACGACCCGGCGGGCTCCGAGCGAGGTGGTGAGCGCGGCGGCCTGCGCCGCGTCCATGGTGATCAGCTCGCCGCCGCCGAAGGCCTCGATCCGGGCGGCGCCGAGGTGCAGCAGGGCCGTGCCGATCCGGAACCTCCGCCCCACCTCGGCCAGTTCGGGGAGGTGGACGGTGTCGCCCGAGACGTACAGCGCCTCCTGCTCGCCCGGCACCTCGACCACGAACCCGGTGACCTCCCCGACCGGCCCGTGCACACCGGGCGTGCCGGTCACCCGCAGGGTGCGGCCGTTCACGGTGAGGTCGCGGGTCTGCCACGGCGCCAGCCCGAGCGCGCCGCCGCCGAGCCGGGCCGCCCCGCCGACCGTGGTCAGCACCGGACGCCCGTCGAGCAGGGTACGGCCGGTGGCGTCCAGATTGTCGGGGTGCTCGTCGTGGCTGAGCAGCACGGCGTCCACCGGCGGCAGCTCGTGCACGCCCGTCGCCGGGCCCCGGGTGCTGCGCAGGACCACCGGGTCGTGCCGGTATTCGGCGGGGGCCGGGTCGAAGACCGGATCGGTGAGCAGCCGCAGGCCGCCGGCCTCCAGCAGGACCGTCGCCGTTCCGATGTGCGTGGCCGTGATCCTCACAGTGTTCCTTCTTTCGCGGTGCATCGATGTTCAGTCGGTGTTCTCGGCCGGGATCCGGAACCGGCGCCGGTAGTCCCCCGGGGTGGTGGACAGCCGGTCCCTGAACACCCGGTGCAAGGTCTCCACGGAACCGAAGCCGCAGGCCCGGGCGACGCCCGGCAGCGGATGGTCGCTGCGCTCCAGCAGCCGGCGGGCGGCCTCCAGGCGCAGCTCCTCCACGTAGGCCCCGGGGGTGGTGCCGGTCTCCGCGCGGAAGACCCGGGCGAAGTGCCGTTCGCTCATGGCGAGTCGCCCGGCGAGCACGGGCACCGACAGCTCGGTGTCCAGGTGTTCGGCGATCCAGCGGCGCAGAGCGCCCAGGTCCGCCCGGCCGCCCGTACGGTGTGCCAGGGGGACGCTGAACTGGCTCTGGCCGCCCGGTCGTTGGAGGTACATGACCATGATCCGCGCGATCTGCAGCGCCAGGTCGTCCCCGTGGTCCTCGGCGACCAGGGCGAGGGTGAGGTCCATGGCGGTGGTCAGGCCGGCGCTGGTCCAGATCCGCCCGGAGCGGATGAACACCGGGTCGGCGTCCACCTCGACGGCCGGATGGTCGGCGGCCAGCCGCTCGGCGGTCGCCCAGTGGGTGGTCGCGCGATGCCCGTCCAGCAGTCCGGCCGCCGCCGTCACGTGCGCGCCCGCACAGACCGAGGCGATCCGCCCGGCCCGCGGCCCGGCCTCCCGCAGCCAGGCGACCACCACCGGATCCACCTGCGGCACCGGTCCGTCCGGCCCCAGGTCCACCCGCCCCGGCACCAGCACCGTGTCCGGCCGCACCCGCTGCTCGGCCAGGGTGTCGGTCACGTACAGCGGCACCCCCGAGAAGGTCGCCACCGGCCCGCGCCGCTCCGCGCACACCCGCACCTCGTAGCCCGGCCGCCCGGGCGGCAGCAGCCGACCGGCCAGCGCGAGGACCTCGGCGGGCCCGGCCACGTCCAGCGCGTTCACTCCGGGGAACACCGGGATCACGACCAGATGCGACAGGCGGGGTGCGTCGTTCATGCCCCCACCCTCGCCCGACGACACCGATGGCGGCAATGACGGGAGTCTGCAACATCCGGCCACCGCCCCATCCGGCACCCGCCCCGGCAGGCCCTACGCCCCTGGACCGACCGCCCCGGGACCGACGCCCGATGGACCCTCCACCGCCTCCCCGCAGCATGATGGCCCGCATGTGGGGCAAGTGGATCGACTGCCGGGTGCGGCCCGGAGCACGCGAGGCGTTCGCCGCCGGCCAGCGGCGCTGGTCGGCGATCTCCGACCAGCCGGGCCTGGTCGGCCAGGCCGGTGGCTGGGCACCCGACGCCGACCGGGCCCTCCTGCTCGGCCTGTGGAGCGACGAGCCCGCGTACGCCCGCTTCATGCGCGAGCGCCACGATGGGGCCGCCGCCCAGGCCGGCCAGCGCTCCGGCTACCGCACGATCGAGGTCGCCACCGGCCCGGTCGTCCTCACCATGCCGGGCGCGGCCCCCTCCCTGCCCGACGCCCTCACCCGCGCCACCGTTCTGCGGGCCGCCGACTGCCGGCTCCACCCCGGCCGCACCGAGCACTTCCTCGACGTCCAACGCCGACTCTGGGCCCCGGGCATGGCCGCGGCGGACGGCATGCTCGGCGGCACCGTCACCCGCCTCGCGCCCGACCGCTGCCTCGTCACCACCCTCTGGACCACCCCCGCCGCCCACCACGCCTACACCACTCACCACCTCCCCGCGCTGCTCCCCCGCGCCGCGGTCCCCACCGACGTCCGGACGCTCACCGGCCACCTGCTCCGCCTCGAACCCTCGTGGCTGGTCCGAGGGGAACCAGGTCGACGCTGACCGGCCTCAGCGGACGCAGCCCGACGGCCGTCACGACCATGCCGCACCGGGCACGGCAGCCGGCCGAAGGGAGGTCAGGCGGGCCAGCGCAGCACCGCGCCGAGGCCGCCGGGCGGGCCGGGGAGGGTGTCCGGGACGAGCAGGGCCTCGGCCGCGCAGGCCGTCGCGGCGCGCAGCAGGGCGTCGGCGGCGGGGGCCTGCGCCGGGCGGCGGACGCCCATGTCGCGCAGGTCGGCCCGGTGGACGCCGAGGTGCTCGGGTTCGGGGCCGGTCCACACCGGGCGCTCCGGGTCGTGGCCGCCCGTCTGGAGGAGCAGCGCGGCGAGCTGGTGCTGCCGGGCGGCGCTCAGCACGGCGGGGATGCCCTGGGCGGCCTGGCCGGGCGCGGTCTCGGTCCCGGCGGCGTCGGTGCGGTGTTCGCCGGGGCGGCCGACACCGGTGTGGAAGGCGTCGAGCAGCTCGGCGAGGTGCCGGCTGCGGTGCTCCTTCCAGGCTGCGGCGAGGCGCCGGTCGAAGGCTTCCCGGGAGGTGCCGCCGGCCCCGGTGCCGCCCTCCAACTCGACGGTCGCCGAGTGGAGTTGCTGCGGCAGCCGGTCGTGGACGGCCCGGCGCTCCCGGGCGCCGCCGGTGAGGACGAGCAGCTGGGCGCCGCTGTGCGGCCAGGTGTGGGCGAGGTGCTCGGCGACGATCCCGGCGGTGCGCTCCCAGCTGTCCTCGACCCGGTGCCGGTAGTGCCACTCGTGGCGGTCGGCGGGCGGGGCGCGGTGCCCGCGGCCCTGCCACTGCGGGCCCTCGACCGTGCCCATCGGCTCGCCGCGCCCGAGTTCGTAGCGCTCCAGGTCCGCCCCGGTGCGGTCGACGGCCGCAACCAGGCAGGCGGGCACCGCGTCGTCCAGCAGGCCGAGCAGCGGGCCGGTGTGCGGAAGCGGGGCCCAGGTGGCAGCGACGTCGGGCGGGGAGAAGGCGAGCGGGACGTCCAGCGCCACCTCGCCGTCCGCCGCGAACAGCGCCCGCCCGGGCGGGGACCCGGCCGCGGGCGCCTCGGCCAGGTGGTCGCGGACGGCCGCGCAGCTGGGTGCGTCGGCTCCGGCGCCGGCCAGCCGCTGGACGGCGGCGCGGTCGAGCAGCGCCCGGCGCCGGGCAGCGTCCTCGGTGGCGCGGGAGGTGTCGAGGTAGACGGAGGCCCAGGGTCCGGGCCGGTCGAGCAGCGGGGTGAGGAAGGCGAGGTCCATGGCGGCCTCCCGGGATCGGGTCTTGGAGTCGGTGGGCGGGTCGGTTCGGGCTCCCGGCGCAGGGGGCTCAGTGCCCGAACAGGTGCCGGATCCGGCCGCCGGGGCGTGCCGCCGTCGGCCGGCCGCCCTGCCCGGCGGCCCGCTCCTGCGGCGGCACCCGCATCTCGTCGGAGCCGCCCACGGCGCGTTCCGCAGGGGCGGGGTGCCGCACCGGCTCCGTCGGCGGGTCCTCCGGGCTGCCCGACCCGCCCTGCGCCGACCGCTCCACGGGAGTGCCGGACCGCCGTACCCTTCGCGGGGCCCGCCAGGACAGCCCGATCATCGCGAGGCCGAGACAGAAGAGCAGGGCCAGCGCCACAGCGGAGAGGCAGATGTTCAGGCTGTTCAGCGCCACCAGGTTGTTGCCCAGGATCGTCACCTGGTCACCGGGCCCGCCGGAGAGGTTGTCCGCGATCGGCAGTCCGGCGAATGCGCCGGACGCCGCCGTCAGCGGAAGTCCCAGCAGCACCATGGGAATCCCTTCCGTCCTGGTCTCGACCGGCCCCCGCGTGGATCCGCGCCTACCCGCCCCGGGCGGCCCGTAACGGCCGCCGGAAAACCCGCAGGAACGTCAGCGGCCGGTCGTCGCGACGAGGCGGCGCGGCGTGGCCCGGGCGGGAGGGCCGAGCGTCACGGGGCGGTCGGCCGGATCGGGGGGCTGGTCGCGCAGCAGGTCCCGGACCGCTCCGCGACGACCTCGATCCCGGTGTGGGTCGTACGGAGCAACGGTACATGCGGAGCAACGGTGGTCGGGCGGCGGCCGGTGGCGCGGGAAACGGGCCTACTCGGTCTGGACGGCGATCAGACAGGTGTCGTCGTCGGTGTCGGCAGGGCTGAGTTCGAGCAGCCGGTCCAGGTACTGCTCCAGGTCCGGGCCGGGGGCGCCGGCCGCCTCGATCAGCTCCTCCACCGACTCCTCCACCGGGCGGTCCCGGCGCTCGACCAGCCCGTCGGTGTAGAGCAGCAGGACGTCTCCCGGGTCGAGCCGCGCGGTGCGCTCCTCGTACTCGGCATCGTCCAGCGCGCCGAGCAGCACGCCGTGCGGCAGCGACAGCACCTGGGCGCCGTCCGAGCCGAACCGGATCGGCGGCAGGTGGCCGGCCCGGGCCCAGTGCAGTTCGCCGCCGAGCGGGTCCAGCAGCACGCAGACGGCGGTCGCGGTGACCTGGCCCGGTTCGCGCAGAGCGACGGTGTTGGCCCACGCCAGCAGCCGGCCCGGGCCGGCTCCGGTGACGGCGAGGCCGCGCAGGGCGTGCCGCAGTGCAACCATCCCGGTGGCCGCGCCGACGCCGTGCCCGGCCACGTCCCCGACCGCGAGCAGCACCCTCCGGTCGGGCAGCACCAGCACGTCGTACCAGTCGCCACCGACCCGGTCGCGCTGGGCGGCGGGCCGGTAGCGGACGGCGGCGTGCAGGCCGGTGACGTCGAGCGGGGGAGGCGCGGCCGGCAGGATCGCCTGCTGCAGCCGGAGTGCCAGCTGCGCCCGCTCCGCCGACTCCTGCTCGCTGTCGGCCAGCCGCTCCCGGGTGGCGCCGAGGGCGACCTCCGTCCAGTGCTGGGCGGAGACGTCGTGGTACGCGCCGCGGACGGCGACCAGTCGGCCGGCCTCGTCCACCACCGGCTCGGCGATCACCCGGGTGAAACGGTGGGTGCCGTCCGGGTGGTCCAGCCGGACCACCGCGGAGGCGGTGCGGTGGTGGTGCCGGACGGTGTCCAGCAGGCGCCGGATCGCCGGCCGGTCGTCCGGGTGGGTGTGCCGCGCGAGCCGGTCCAGCGGTACGGGCGGAGCGCCCGGCGGCAGCCCGTACAGCTCGTACAGCCCGTCGCTCCAGCGGATCCGGCCCTCGGCGGGGCACTCCTCGAACCCGGCCACCCGGGCCAGCCGCTGGGCCTGGCGGAGCAGGGCGATGCGCTCGTCCTCCTCCCGGTCGTCCTCCAGCTGCCAGCAGAGCAGCAGCCGGTTGCCGAGCGGGACGACCGAGACCAGGACGGCCGCCGGGACGGCCGGCCCGTGCTCCCGGAAGGCCAGCCGGACCCGCTCGGCGGTCGACGGCGCGCCGGTCTCGTACGCGCGCAGCAGCCGGTCGAGCAGTCCGGCGGCGCAGGCCACCGGGTAGGTCTCCAGCAGCGAGGCGCCCTCCAGCGCCTCCCGGGGGCGGCCGAGCGGGTCGCGGAAGCGGGCGTTGACCCGCAGCACCGTGAAGTCGGCGATCCGCCCGGCCCGGAGGGCGGGGGCCAGCAGCAGCGCGGGCGTGAGCAGCCCGTCCAGGAGGGCGGCGGCCTGCTCGGGGGCGACGGCCTCCGGGGGCGGGCCGAGCAGGGTCGTGCACAGGTCGGCGAGGGCGTACAGCTCGCGGCGCCGGGCCGGGCCGAACACCGGGGTGGCACCCGGGCCGGCGGCCGGCCAGAGCAGTTCCAGCGCGCCCCTGCGGCGGCCCCGGTCGAGCAGCGGGAGGACCGCCCGGGTGGCGCCGACGCCCACCGAGGGCCCGTCCGTCCCGGGCTCGCCGGGCCACAGCTCGGTTCCGCCGCCGACGACGAGCTGCGCCGGGGTGGGCACGCCGGGCGGCACCCGGGCCCAGCCGGCCACCTCGTCGGCGCAGAGCCCGGCGTGCGCGGCCAGGGCGAGCGCGCCGCCGGGCAGCCGCTGCCAGACGGCCACGGCGCGGACGCCGAGCGCCGCGGCCTGGTCCAGCACGGCTCCGGTGGCGTGCTCCAGGTCGGGCGCGGCGGCGAGTGCGGGCGCCACGGGTGGGCCGGCCTCCGGCGGCCCGGCGACGGGAAGGCCGACGGCCGACGGCGCCGCTTCCGGCCCGGTCCCCGTTTCCGGACCGGCCCCCGTTTCCGGCCCGATCCCCGTGTCCGGCTCCGGCTTCGGCTCCGGAAGCCCCGCGATGTCCGCTGCCAGCGCGAGCACCGGCACTCCCGCCTCCCGGGCCAGCCGGGCGAGGTACGCGGCGGCCTCGGCGACCGGCAGGCCGAGCCGCTCGGCCAGGATGCCGGTGGCGAGGTTGACGGCGGCCTTGGTCCGCGCCTCGGCGTGCGCCCGGGCGGCGGCCGCTTGGAGGCGGCGGACGGTCTCGGCCAGGGCCCGGGCCGTGCGTTCCGCGGACTCCTGCCGGCCGGTCACGGCGTACCCCGGAGCCGGGCCACGGTGTCCTCATGCCGGGCCGCACCGCCGCCGTGCCGAAGAGCGGTCATGACGCGCCCAGCCAGTCCCGCATCCGTTCCAGCAGCCGGCCGGTGTCGACCGGTTTGGTGATGTGGTCGTCGGCCCCGGCGGCCAGGCTGCGGTCCCGATCTCCGGGCATGGCCTTGGCGGTGACGACGACGACCGGCAGCCGCTCGAAGCGCGCGTCGGCCCGGATCGCCGCGATGGCCGCGTAGCCGTCCATTCCGGGCATCATGACGTCCATCAGCACCAGGTCGGTCTCCGGGTGGGCGCGCAGCAGGTCGACCCCGGCGCGGCCGTCGGAGGCGTGCAGGACGGTCAGTCCGTGCTGTTCCAGGGCCGCGGTGAGCGCGAAGACGTTGCGGATGTCGTCGTCGACGATCAGCACGGTCCGCCCGGCGGGCGGTCCCGCCACGGCCGGGCCACCGGCGGCCGGCCCGGCCGCCGGGGGACTCTCGCCTCCGAGCGCGCGGATCACCCGCACCCGCAGCTCGTCCAGCCCGCCGACCTGCTCCACGCCCGCGGGCGGCGGGCCGCCGCCCCCGTACCCGAGCACCGGCGGGCCCTCCGCCGCCGCGAACTCCCCGAGCAACGGCGCGAGGTCCGCGGAGCCGACCAGGTCCAGCAGGACGCACCGGTAGGGCCCGCCCGTGAGCGCGGCCCGCAGCCCCGCCTCGTCATCCACCCCGTGGATCCGCACCGGCGACGGCGGCCCGCCGTCCGGTGAAGCTCCCGTCGACGGACCTCCCGACGGCCCTCCCGAGCGTCCGTCCGGGGGACCGCCCGACGAAGCCTCCATCTCCCCGACCGCCGCCCGGGCGAGCTGGGTGAGCAGCCCCGGCGGCTCGGGCTCCACCACCAGGACCCGCGGCTCGGACCCGCCCTCCGCCGCCTGCTCGCCCAGCGGCAGGTACAGCGTGAACCGGCTGCCCTGCCCCGCCGCCGAGCGGACGGTGATGGTGCCGCCGAGCAGCCGGGCGAGCTCCCGGCTGATCGACAGCCCGAGGCCGGTGCCGCCGTAGCGCCGCGCGGTGGAGCCGTCGGCCTGCTGGAAGGCGCCGAAGATGGTGTCCAGGTGGGCCGGGTCGATGCCGATCCCCGTGTCGTCCACGTGGAAGGCCACCGCGGCACGCGCCCGGCCGAGTCCGGACGGCAGTTCCGCCTCCTCGACGCGTTCGATCCGCAGCTCGACCCGGCCGGTGTCGGTGAACTTGACGGCGTTGGACAGCAGGTTGCGCAGCACCTGGCGCAGCCGGGCCTGGTCGGTGGCGATCCGCTCCGGTACGGCCCGGTCGACGGACATCTCGAAGGCGAGCCCCTTCTGGTCGGCCAGCGGCCGGAAGCCGGACTCCACGTACTCCAGCAGTTCGCGCACCGCGAAGGGTTCGATGGCCAGGTCCATCTTCCCGGCCTCCACCTTGGAGAGGTCGAGGATGTCGTTGATGAGCTGGAGCAGGTCGGTGCCGGCCGAGTGGATCACACCCGCGTACTCGACCTGCTTGGGGGTGAGGTTCCCGCTGTTGTTCTCGGCGAGCAGCTGGGCCAGGATGAGCAGGCTGTTCAGCGGGGTGCGCAGCTCGTGGCTCATGTTGGCCAGGAACTCCGACTTGTACATCGATGTCCGGGTCAACTCCCGCGCCCGTTCCTCCAGTTCCTCGCGACCCTGCTCGATCTCCAGGTTCTTCGCCTCGATGTCCCGGTTGCGCTGGGCGAGCAGCGCGGCCTTATCCTCCAACTCGGCGTTGGAGCGCCGCAGTTCCTCCTGCCCGTCCTGCAACTCCTCGGAGCGGGCCTGGAGTTCGGCGGTGAGCCGCTGGGACTCGCCCAGCAGCTCGTCGGTGCGGGCGTTGGCCAGCAGGTTGCCGAGGTTGGCCCCGCAGGCCTCGGCGAACTGGGCCAGGAAGTCGCGGTGCACCTCGGTGAACGGGTGGACGGAGGCGAACTCCATCACGCCGATCAGCCACTCCTCCAGGGCGATCGGCAGGATGACCACCGAGCGGGCGTCACCGCTGCCCGCGGCGGAGGAGACGGTGGCGTAGCCGGGCGGCAGATCGTCCACGGCGACGCTCCGCCGGGTGCGGGCGGCCTGGCCGACCAGGGTCTCCCCCAGCCGCAGCCGCCGTTGCTCCCCGGCCGGACGGCCGTAGGCACTGATCAGGGCCAGTTCGGTCTCCTCCGCGCCCTCCTCGGCGAGGAAGAACGCGCCGTACTGGGCGCCGACCAGCGGGGTCAGCTCGTCGGTGATCATCTCGGCGACGGCGCGGATGTCCCGGCGGCCCTGGATCGCGGCGGAGAAGCGGGCCAGGTTGGTCTTGAGCCAGTCCTGCTCCTGGTTGGCCAGGGTGCTCTTGCGCAGCGATCCGACCATCGCGTTGATGTTGTCCTTGAGGTCGGCGACCTCGCCGGAGGCGTCCACGCTGATCGAGCGGGTCAGGTCGCCGGCCGCGACGGCGCTGGTGACCTCGGCGATCGCCCGGACCTGCCGGGTCAGGTTGCCGGCCAGCTCGTTGACGTTCTCGGTGAGCCGTTTCCAGGTGCCGGAGACGCCCTCCACCCGGGCCTGCCCGCCGAGCCGGCCCTCGCTGCCGACCTCCCGGGCCACCCGGGTCACCTCGGCGGCGAACGAGGACAGGGTGTCCACCATGGTGTTGACGGTGGTCTTCAGCTCCAGGATCTCCCCGCGCGCGTCCACGTCGATCTTGCGGGTCAGGTCGCCCTCGGCGACGGCGGTGGTGACCTGGGCGATGTTGCGCACCTGGCTGGTCAGGTTGTGCGCCATGAAGTTGACGTTGTCGGTGAGGTCCTTCCACGTCCCGGCGACGCCCCGGACGGTGGCCTGCCCGCCCAGGATGCCCTCGGTGCCGACCTCCCGGGCCACCCTGGTCACCTCGTCGGCGAACGCGGACAGGGTGTCCACCATGGTGTTGATCGCGTCGGCAAGGGCCGCGACCTCGCCCTTGGCCTCGACGGTGATCTTCCGCGACAGGTCGCCGCGGGCCACCGCCGTCGCCACCTCGGACATCGAGCGGACCTGGCCGGTCAGGTTGGAGGCCATCACGTTGACGTTGTCGGTGAGGTCCTTCCACGTCCCGGAGACGCCCCGGACGGTGGCCTGCCCGCCCAGGTTCCCGGCGGTGCCGACCTCCCTGGCCACCCTGGTCACCTCGTCCGCGAACGAGGACAGCTGGTCGACCATCGTGTTGATGGTCTCCTTCAGCTCCAGGATCTCGCCGCGCGCGTCGACCCGGATCTTCTGGGTCAGGTCGCCCTCCGCGACAGCGGTGGTCACCTCGGCGATCGAGCGGACCTGGGCGGTGAGGTTGTCGGCCATGACGTTGACGGACTCGGTGAGCGACTTCCACGTGCCGGAGACGTCCCGGACGTCCGCCTGGCCGCCCAGCCGGCCCTCGGTGCCGACCTCGCGCGCGACCCGGGTGACCTCGGCGGCGAACGAGGACAGCTGGTCGACCATGGTGTTGATGGTCGTCTTGAGTTCCAGGATCTCCCCGCGCGCGGCGACCGAGATCTTCTGGGTGAGGTCCCCCTCGGCCACGGCGGTCGCCACCTGGGCGATGTTGCGCACCTGCCAGGTCAGGTTGCCCGCCATCGCGTTCACCGAGTCGGTCAGGTCGCGCCATGTCCCGGCGACGCCCGGCACCTGGGCCTGACCGCCGAGCCGGCCCTCGCTGCCGACCTCCCGGGCCACCCTGGTCACCTCGTCCGCGAACGCGGACAGGGTGTCCACCATGGTGTTGACGGTGCTCTTGAGTTCCAGGATCTCGCCGCGCGCGTCCACGTCGATCTTCTGGGTGAGGTCGCCGCGGGCCACCGCCATGGTGACCTGGGCGATGTTGCGCACCTGCCAGGTCAGGTTGCCCGCCATCGCGTTCACCGAGTCGGTCAGGTCGCGCCACGTCCCGGCGACGCCCGGCACCTGGGCCTGACCGCCGAGCCGGCCCTCGCTGCCGACCTCCCGGGCCACCCTGGTCACCTCGGAGGTCACCCGGGCCAGCTGGTCGGCCATGCCGTTGAAGACCACGGCGATCTCCCCCAGCACCCCCGGCCGGTCCAGGACGAGCCGGGTTCGGAAGTCCCCGTCGCGCACGGCCGTCAGCCCGGCGAGCAGTTGCCGCAGCGCCTGCTCGGCCGGATCGGCCGCGGGGGCTCCGGGTACCGGCTGCTCGTCCATCCGTCCACCGTCCGGATCGCTCGCACGGCCGGGGTGCCAGGTCCGGGCACCTCGGCCCCGAGGGCGGCGGGCCGCCGCCCTGCTCCCACTGTGCCACCGCGGGCCGGGGGTGACACGCGGGGCGGTTCGCGCGGGGCCGGGCGGCCGGCGCGGGCCTCAGCCCGGCACGGTCTCGTGGATCGGGAAGGCGTCGACGGCGCCGGTGAGTTCGAGCATCCGCAGGATCAGCGGCCGGGGCCGGGCCAGCTCGATCCGGCTGCCGTCCACGGCCGCCCGGGCCTTGGCCCGCAGCAGGGCGTTGAGCCCGGTGGAGTCGCAGAACTCCAGCCCGGCGCAGTCCACCACGACCACGGTGGCGGGCTCGGCGAAGGCCCGGTCGAGCGCGTTTTGCAGGTCGGCGCTCGAGTCCAGGTCGAGCTCACCGAGCAGTACCAGCACGGTGCCCAGGGCCCACGGCCGGATCTCGACGGTGAGCCCCTCGGCCCGGCCCTGGGCCGGGTTCCCGGATTTCGACGGACGCTGCGTCATGGCTGCGGGGCTCCTCTCTCGGTCCGGATCCCGCACCGATCGGTGCCGACGCTCACGCCCACGCGACTATCCACTGCGGCGCGCCGGAAACCCCTCGGGCCGGGAAGGACGCCGACCGGCCGGCCGCTCCGGCTCCCCGTCCGCACCGGCCATCGTCAGGGCCGGCGGGCGCGACACCTCCAGCCAGACCAGCTTCCCGACGCCCTCGGGCTGCGAGCCCCAGGCGCGGGCCAGCCGGTCCACCACGCGCAGCCCGTGCCCGCCCGGCCGTCCCACACCGCCGAACGGGCGCAACCGCGGCTGGACGGGGCTGGCGTCCGCGACCTCCACCCGCAGCCGGACACCGTTCCAGTGCAGCCGCAGCTCGCACGGGCCGCCGGGTGCGTGCAGACAGGCGTTGGTGACCAGCTCGGAAACCATCAGCAGGACGTCCTCGGCCGCGGCCCGCCGGTCCGCGTCGGCGGCCGGCAGCCAGTGCCAGGACACCAGCGCCCGTCGGCTGAACTCGCGGCTGCGCTGCACCGCGCCGGCGCTGCCCTGCAGCGTCAGCCGCCTGGTCTGCTCCCGGCCTGGCGGCCCACCGTTCCCGGGGCGGTCCACGGCCTGCCTCCTCACCTCGGCTCGGGCCGCTCGACAGGCCCGGCGGAGCCCTCGCCGGAGGCCGCCGGCGCCGTACGGAGGTCGGGGTGGACCCGCAGCACGCCGTCGGCCCCGGTGATCGCGAACAGTCGCGCCACCGACGGGCCGGGGCCGGCCGGCTCCAGCCTCAGCCCGGCCGCCTGCGCGTCAAGCCGGGCGCGCAGCAGGACGTTCAGCCCGGTCGAGTCGCAGAACCGCAGGCCGGCGAGGTCGACCACGACCCGCTCGATGTCGTCCGCCGACGGCAGGTGGGCGAGCGTGGAGCGCAGTTCGTCCGCGGTGTCCCGGTCCAGTTCCCCGACCACGGTGACGATCCGCACCGGCCCCTGGTCGCCCACTGCGACCCGCAGGTTGCCGGACTCGTCGCCCCCGGTGGGCTCGCAAGACTGATCGGATGGCCGTGACATGACCCGCTCCCGGTCCGGTCGGGACGGCGGGGCGCCGTCGTGGCCGTCATCGCGCGCACCGTACCGGGCCGCGCGAACGACCGCACCCGCGAACATCCCGGGTACGGGCGGGAGTACCGTCCGTCGCTCGTCCATGCCCCGCGCCTGCCCCGACCCCGCCGGGTCACACGCGCCGGCCCGCATGGCCCGCATCACGACCTGACCGCACCCCGGACGTTAGAGCCCGTCGCGGCGGGGAAGGCGCCACGGTGGAGGGGCCGGGCGGGCGTTTGCCCGCAGGCCGCTCGCCGGTTCGTGCCACCCCGTCCCGACCGGGGCGCGCGAACGCATGGAGGACAAGGACAGGCCGTGAGATTCCTCGACCGCAGCACCGCCGGACACCAGCTGGCCCGCGGGCTCGTCCCGCTGCTGGGCGGGCGGGCCGGTGCCGGACTGGTGGTCCTCGGCCTCGCCCCCGGCGGGCTGCCGGTGGCCGCCGAGGTCGCCGAGGCCCTGGGCGCCCCGCTCGACGCCACGGTGGTCCGGCCGTTGGCCGTGCCCGGCCACGACCGCCCGGTCGGCGCGATCGCCGACGGCGACCCGCCGCTGTTCGACCGGTACACCCTCAGGACCCTCGGCGTCACCCCGGCGGAGCTGGGTGCGAGCGTCAAGCGCGAGCGGGTCGAGGTCCACCGCCGCGAGGCGCTCTACCGCCAGGGCCGCGCCCGGCTGTCGCTGCACGGGCGCACCGCCGTCCTCGTCTCCGACGGCCTGACCGACGCCCTCACCGCCCGGGCGGCCCTGCACGCCCTCGCCGCCGACCGCCCGGCGCACCTGATCCTCGCGGCGCCGGTCGGCGACGCCCGGATCGCGGCCGACCTGCGCCGGGACGTGGACGCGGTGGTCTGCCTCCACCTGCCCCGCTACGCGCACGCCGCCGGGCCCTGGTACGGCGAGTTCCACGAGGTCACCGACCGCGAGGCGGCCGTCCTGCTGCGGCGGCACAGCCCTGCGGGTGGACGGAGCTGAGGGGCCACCGGTCCCCACCGCCAGAACCCGTTGCCCGGTGAGGGGTGCCCGGACCGTCCTCCCGCCATGAACCTTCCCGAGCACGTCATCACCCTGGACGAGGTGACCCTGCGCGGCTTCGACGGCGAGGCGGACCTGCCCGAGTTCTTCGCGGTCATCGAGGAGTCGCTGGAGCACCTGCGGCCCTGGATGCCCTGGGCGGCCGAGTACAGTCGCGCCAGGACCGCCGAGTTCCTCGCCCGCCGCACCGAACTCCTGGAGAGCGGGCGGGACTTCACGCGATCCCGGCCCCCGGCCGTCGGCCTGCTGCACCGGTGCAGCAGGTCGACGGCCGTGTCCGGGTGCCGGCGCCCGTACCCGTGGGCCGGCGCTCAGCCCGCGTACACGTCCTCGACGTACCGGCCGGCCTCGATCAGCCCCTGCAGCCAGGCCTGCGACCGCTGCTCGTCGGCCCCCGGAGTGCGCTCCCGGTACAGCGCCCGGAAGGCCGCCCGGACGCCCGGCGCCATCCGGGCCCCGTCGCCGCACACGTACACCTCGGCACCGGCGTCGAGCAGCTCCCAGACTTCCGCCCCCTCGGCGGTGATCCGGTCCTGCACGTAGCGCCGCCCGTGCTGCGGCCGCTCGCTGAAGGCGGGCCGCAGCGACACCGCGCCGGCCTGCTCGGCCGCCTCCAGTTCGCCCCGGTGCAGGTAGTCCGCAGCCTCGTCGTCGCAGCCGAAGTACAGCAGCGCCGGGGCGAGAGCGGCCCCCTCGGCGAGCAGCGCCCGGCGGTCGGCGACGGCGCCCCGGAAGGGTGCCAGGCCGGTGCCGGCCGCGATCATGACCACCGGGGTGCGGTGGCCGATCCGGAACGCCTCGCGGCAGGGCTGGACCCGGGCCAGCACGGTGTCACCGACGGCCACCCGGTCGAGGTGACCGGAGCCGGTGCCGCGGAAGGTGCCCCGGCCGGAGCGGGCCGGCCCGCTGAGCACCGAGACCATCAGGTCCACCTGGCCCGGGTCGCCGGCGGGCGAGGAGGAGATCGAGTAGTGCCGCGGCCGGATCGGCGGCAGCAGCTCCAGCAGCACCGGCCAGGTGAGCCGCTCCTGCACGGCCGGGTGGTCCTCGATCAGGTCCAGCAGGGTGCGCGGGTCGTCCTCGGGCAGCGCCCGCAGCGCGGCCTGCTCGGGCGGGCAGGGGTTGAGCGCGGCCAGCGCGGCGCGCTGCTCGGCGCTCGGGCGGTCCTGCAACTCCACGTGGTGGGTGAGCAGTTCGCGAACCGTCAGCGGGCGGTCGACGGCCGGTCCGGTGCGCCGGTGCGCCACGATGCCCAGCACCGTGTCCGGGTCGGCGCCGAACAGCTTGGCGGCGCGCTCGACCAGCGCCGGGTCGTTGGCCGGCAGCACGGTGAGGTGGTCGGCGGTCCGGTAGCCGGCGCCTTCCGGCAGGGCCAGGCGGACCAGCCGCTTGACCCGGTGGTAGTCGGGGTCGGTCAGGCTGCCGACGGCAGTGACGGTCAGCTCCGCCATGTCGTGCCGGGCGGCCAGCGCGGCCAGCGGGCCGCCGGTCACCTCGGTCACCGAGTAGGCGGCCTCCGGCTGCGGCGCGGCGGGGGCGTCGGCGTCCCCGTAGCGCGCCAGCAGGGCCTCGCGCAGTGCCGCGGTGAACTGCCGTACGGAGCCGGCCAGGTCGCCGGAGGCGTCGGCCTCGGCGCGGGCCAGCAGCCGGGTGCCGCCGAGCGCGGCGAGCCGGTCGTCGATCAGCGCCGGGACGCGCTGGTAGGTCGCGGCATAGGTGCGGTCGCCGATGCCGAGCACCGCGTACTCGACACCGTCGGCCGTCCCGCCCTCCCCGGACTCCTGGGAGTCGCGCGACTCCTGGAGCCGGCGGACGAACAGGGCCGCGTCGTCGGTCGGCTGACCGTTGTACGAGGCCGCGGTGATCACCACCGGCCGGTCGGTGGGCAGCCCGTCCGCGTACGCGTCCAGCGGGGCGATCGCGGTCTCGCAGCCGAGGTCGGCGGCGGCCTCCGCGAGCTGCCGGCTGAACTCCCGGCAGGCACCGTAGTTCGAGCCGTGCAGGAGCAGCAGCCCGGTCCCCCGCCGGACCCGCCCGGGGCGCTCGGCGGCCCGGGCGGCCTGCCGGTCCACGGCCGTCGGCGCGGCGGCGGGGTCGACGGTCCGGACGGGCGTACGCCGCGCGAGGCCGAGGGTGAACCCGTCGGGCTTGATGGTGAGCGTCTGCTTGACGGTCAGCCGGTAGTCGGCGTGGTCGATCAGCCGGTAGCGGTGGACCAGCATGCCGAGCAGCATGACGGCCTCGTGCAGCGCGAACTGCCGCCCGATGCAAGCGCGTTCGCCGGTCCCGAAGGGCTTGAAGGCATGCGGGGAGCGGGCCTGCTCGCACTCGGGGTCGAACCGGGACGGGTCGAACAGCTCCGGGTTGTCGCCCCACGCCGGGTCGCGGTGCAGCATCGGCGTGCTGACGAAGACCGTCTCCCCGGCGCGCAGCGGGATGCGGCCCCCGAGCAGGGTGTCCTCACGTGCCTCCCGGCTGAACGCGGGCGCCGTCGGCCACAGCCGCAGCGCCTCGTTGAGCACCTGGCGGGTGCGGCGCAGCCGTCCGACGTCCCCGTAGGAGGGCTCCGGGTCGGCCTGGGCGCCCCAGAGCGCGTCCACCTCCCGCTGCACCTGCCGCAGCACGGTCGGGTGCTTGACCAGGTAGTACAGGGCGAAGGAGAGTGCGCCCGAGGTGGTCTCGTGGCCGGCGATCAGGAAGGTGATCACCTGGTTGCGGATGTTCTCGGCGTCCAGCCGGGTGCCGCCCGAAGGACGGACCGCGCCGAGCATCAGGCCCAGCAGGTCCTCGGCCGGGCCCTGCTCCTCCTCCCCGGCACGGGCTGCGATCACCTCGTCCACCACGTTCGCCAGGTAGTCGGCGTCGGCCCGGAAGGCCGCGTCGCATTCGCGGTGGTCCGCCTGCGGGTCGCGGGTGAGCTTGGTCATCGCCCAGTTCAGGCAGCGCACCATCGCCTCGACGAAGGGGTGCGACTCGTCCCGCTCGAAGGATCCGAAGTCGAAGCCGAAGCCGGCCAGCCCGATGGTGTCCAGGGTCATCCGGGTCATGTCGCCGGGCACGTCCACCGGCAGTCCGGCGGCCTGCCGGCGGTCCCAGGAGTCGACCAGCCGGCGGGCCACCCGCAGCATCACCGGGTGGTAGGTGCGCATCGAGCCGAGCGCGAAGGCGGGCATCAGGATGTCGTGCGCCCGGGCCCAGTTGGGCTCGTCGTTGTAGGCGGTGAACAGGCCGTCGCCGGTGAACTGGCGGACGTTCTCCAGGGCCGGGCCGATCGACTTGGTGAACCGGGTCTCGTCGGCCAGCTCCGCCACCAGCTCCAGGCTGCTGACCACCAGGAGGTCCCGGCCGTGCAGCCGCTGGACGAAGGCCGGGCCGTGCTCTCTGGCCAGTTCCATGGTGCGCACCATCGGGGCGGCGGCCGGCGGCGCCGCCGAGATGTCCACCAGGGGGACGGCCCGGCCCTCCGCCCCGGCCGCCCGCTCGCCCTCGGTCATGCTCTCCACGGTCTCGGTCATCGGTGTGCCCCTCCCACGGCAGGAAACTTTTCGGCTCTCACCACTGTGCGCCCACCGGGCGGCGGGTCCGGCCGGGATCACTACATGATTGTGTAGTACCCGGGGCGGTCGCGGGCTTGCCCACGGACCGTCAGCTCTGGCCCCTGGCAAGGAGAACCACAGATGCGAACGACCGAGGGCTGCGGCCCCGCCCCGGGCAGCCGGCCGGACGCCGCCGTGATCTGGCGCAACCGGGCGCTGCGGCTGCTGGACCACGTACCGCTGCCCATCGCGGTGTGCGAGTTCGGCGGGCGGATCCTGATCGTCAACCGCGCGATGGCGGCCGAATTCGGGCGTTTGCCGGGGCAGATGCGCAACCGTAGGATTCTGGAGTTCTTCACCCTCCGGGACAGCGGCACCCTGGAGGCGCTCGCCGAGGCCGTGCGGCTGCACCGCCGCTCCCAGTACCCGGCCCGGGTCTCCTGGACGCCCGCCGGCGGCCGCGCGCGGAACGGCGAGATGACCGTCGCCCTGGTCGGCGACACCCCGGAGCAGACCCCGAGCCTGCTGCTCTCGCTCCAGGCGGCGGAGCCCGTCCGCGAGGCCCCGCCGCCCGGCCCGCAGGCCGACGCCAGCCCGGTCGAGGCCCGCATCCTGGCCGCGGCGGCCCGGGGCGACACCACCGCACAGATCGCCCGGGAGATCGGCGTCACCCCGGACGGGGTCAACTACCACCTGGCCCGGCTCTCCCGCCGCTGGCGCGTCCCCAACCGCACCGCCCTGGTCGCCCGGGCCTACGCCACCGGTGTCCTGGCCCCGGACACCTGGCCGCCGCGGCCGGCCGGCCCGGTGTGACGTACCGCCGGGCCCTCGGAGTCGGTCCGCGGGGTGCCCCACCGTCGTGGCGGTGGGGTCCGGCAGCGGGCGCCCCCATGCGGAATTCCACAAGTCGGTTACAAGCTCCCCCCGTTGCTCCCCGCGCGGGGACGATCCCTGCCATCATCCCGGCTGAACCCGGGAGGCACCCGGGAGAGGCCGAGGGAGTGCCATGGACGCGCGGATCAGGGTCGCCGGCGGCGACGGGCTGCGGGAGACGGCGGAGCTCTGGGACTGGCTGCGCCGGGAGCGCGAGCTGGCGGGGCTGGTGCGCCCCCTTCCGTCCCCGCCCGCCGACGGGGAGCTGGGCGGGGTGACCGAGGTGCTGGAGATAGCCCTCGGCGCCGGGGGTGCGGGCGTGGCACTGGCCGGGTCGCTGTCGGTCTGGCTGCGCACCCGCCGCGCGGACGTGTCGCTCGAAGTGACGACCAAGCGTGGCCGGGTCAAGCTGACCGCACGGCAGATGAAGCAGGAGGACGTCGTCCCGCTCCTGGCCGAGGTGCTGGGCGACGACGATGAGTGAGCGGCCCGGCCCTCCGCACTTCGCCGACTCCCGCGCGATCCTGATCGGCACCGGCACCTACCGGGACACCGGCCTCTCACGGCTGCCAGCCGCCCTCAACAGCCTGCGGGCGCTGGGCCGCACCCTCACCGACCCGAAGCTGTGCGGCTGGCCCGAGGACCGGGTCACCGTGATCGAGGACGCGGCCGACATGCCCGCCCTGGTGCAGACCCTGCGCCTGCTCGCCCGCGACACCCGCGGCGTCCTGCTGCTCTACTACGTCGGCCACGGCCTCGTACGGCCACGCGGCCAGCTGTGCCTGACGCTCGCCCACACCTCGCCCGAGCACGCCGACGTGACCGGGCTGGACTTCGAGAAGATCCGCGAGGCGTTCCTGGACAGTCCGGCGAAGGTCAAGGCCGTCGTGCTGGACTGCTGCTTCGCCGGCCGGGCCATCGAGGCCCTGGCGGGCGAGGCCGCCCAGGCCGCGGCCACGGACATCCTCGGCACCTACATCCTCACCGCCAGCGACCGCACCGCCCACGTCGTCCCGCTCGCCGAGCAGGCCGACCGGACCACCTCGTTCACCGGCACCCTGGTCGACCTGGTCCGCAGCGGGCTCCCCGAGGGGCCGGAGTGGCTCACCCTCGACGCCCTCTACCCGTACCTGCGCGACGAGTTGATCCGGCGCGGGCTGCCCGTGCCCAACCGGCAGGGAACCGACACCGCGGGCCGGTTCGCGTTCACCCGCAACCCCGCCCACCGCCCGGCGCCCGCCCTGGCCTCCCGGCTCGCCCGGGCACTGGCCGTGGCCCTCGCCGAGTGCGCCGAGGCCGGGCCCGCCGACACCGGACAGCTGGCGGAGGCGACCGGGCACTCTCCGGAGCAGGTCGAGGCCTACCTGGCCGGCCGGACCATCGCCCCGAGCACCTTCCTGGACGGCTTCGCCGCCCACCTCTCCCGGCTCGGCCGTCCGCCGGCCCCGTCCCGGCTGCGTGAGCTCCACGACCTGCGCGCCGCCGAACTGCGCGACAGCCCGGACCCCGCCGACCAGGTGGTCTACCTCCGGGAGGTCACCGAGGAGCTCCGGCGGGCGATCGACGCCCTCACCGCGGAGCGGGACGAGGCCGACCGGGTCCGCGCCGACGAACAGGAGCGCGCCCGGCTGGAGGCCGAGCGCCTCGCCGAGCAGCTCGCGGCCGAGCAGGAGCGCAGCCGACGGCTCCAGGCGGAGTCCGCGGAGAAGGGCCGCCAACTGACCGCCGCCGCCGGGTTGAACCGCGCGCTGGAGGCGGAGCTGGCTCACGTCCGGGAGCAGGCCGAACTCATCACCCGGGAACTGCTCGTACTGCGGCGGCAGGTCGAACACCTGCTGGACCCACCGGACTCGCCGGGGCCGGCCGACGCGGTGCCGGCCGTGGTCACCGCCGCCGTCACCACCGCCGCATCCGCCGGCGGGGCCCGGGCCGTGACCGACCGGATCCCCTCACCGCCCGCGGGGACACCGCCGCCGCGCCGGACGGCTCCCCCGGCGCCCCGCCGTCCGCGGCGCCACGGCAGCCGGTTCGACTGGCGGAACGTGCTCTCCCCCGCCCGTGTCGTGGCCCAGGTCCTGCTCGTGCTCACCGGCCTGGCCACCGTGGCCCTCGGTTTCTCCTGGTACGTCGACGCCTACGACGACACGGTCGCCTACCGCAGCGCTCCCGTCTGCGGCGCCCCGGCCACCGCGCCCGGAACGGGCTGCACCACCCAGGAGACCGGCCGGGTGACGGGCAAGAAGACCGACCAGAGCAGCGACTCCACCAGCTACGACGTCACCGTCTCCCGCGAGGCGGCGCCCACCGCCACCTACAGCGTCACCGAGGAGCTCTACGACAGTGTGGAGAACGGCACCAACGTGGACCTGACGCTCTGGAAGGGCCGTGTGGTCCAGGTCTCCCACCAGGGCCACCGCTCCGCCGTCGTGAGCGCCCTCTGGCTCACCTCCCTGAAACTGGCCCTCCTGGTCGGCCTGGGAACCGTCGTCAGTGTCCACGGCCTGCTCGGGCGTCGCCTCGAAAGCTGGGTGATCCCACTCGCCGTGCTCCCCTTCCTCGTCTTCCTCACCTTCATCGGCAGCGTCATCCTCCTCGGCGCCCAGTGGCCCTTCGCCGTCACCCTCGCCATCCCCGTCATCGCCTGGCTGGTCCTGACCGCCATCGCCACCGTGATGTCCTGGGAGGGCTAGCGAAGGCCGACCGGCCTTCCCGGGCCGCCACCTTGACCTCAAGTCCGCTTCAACCACGACCCTGGTCGGATGCCTCTCCCCATGACGACCCGTCTGCTGCCACGTCCGTACCGACCGCTGTTCGCCCGCCGCGACTTCCGCCGGCTCCTGCCGGCCCTGGCCGCCTCCGACCTGGGGGACGGAATGAGCGTGGTCGCCGTGGCGTGGCTGGCCGTCCTGATCGCGCCGCCCGGCCGGTCCGGGCTGGTCGTCGGCGCCGCGGTGGCCGCCTACGCCCTCCCCGGCGCCGCCGGCGCACTGCTCTTCGGCCGTCGGCTGCGCCGCCTGCCTCCCCGACGGCTGATCGCCGCCGACAGCCGGGTCCGCGCGCTGCTCCTCGGGTGCGTGCCCCTGGCCTGGGCCACAGGGGTGCTGCACCCGGTCCTCTACGTCGTCCTGCTCGCCGGATCCTCGGTGCTGCACGCCTGGGGCAACGCGGGGAAGTACTCACTGCTCGCCCGGATGCTTCCCCCGGAGCAGCGGCTGGCCGCGAACGCGCTGGTCAGTGCGAGCGCCTCGGCGTCCGTCGTCGTCGGCCCCGCACTCGCCGGATTCCTGGCGACGGCCGTCGGCCCCGCCTGGATCGTCGGACTCGACGCGCTGTCCTTCGCCGTCCTCGCGGTCCAGGTCGGGCGCCTGGGCGACCCGGGCGAGGCGCCGGCCACCGGCGTGCCGATCGACGCCGGTCGGTCGGCGGCCGGTCTGCCGCTGCTGCGCCGCCGGCCCGAGCTGCTCGGAATCCTCGCCCTGACCTGGGCCTTCAACTTCCTCTACGGGCCGTTGGAGGTCGCACTCCCGCTGCATGTCACCGAGGACCTGCACGCCGGTGCCGGCCTCCTGGGGCTGTACTGGACGGTCTTCGGCATCGGTGCGGTTCTCGGGGCCCTGGCCGCGGGCGCCCTGCGCAGGCTCCCGCTCTGGCCCGTCACCCTGGGCATCATCGCCGGCTGGGGCCTGGCCCTCCTGCCGTTCGGCCTGGGGGTGCCCGCCTCCGTCTCCCTCGTCTGCTTCGCCCTGGGCGGCGTGATCTACGGCCCCTTCACCGCACTGTCCTTCACCCTGTTCCAGGACCGCACCCCGGCGGCCTGGCTGACCGCGGTCCTGGCCGCCCGAAGCGCCGCCCTGCTCACCGCCGCCCCCGTGGGCACCGCGCTCGGTGGCCCCCTCACCGCCGCACTGGGGCCTCAACGGGTGTTGGCCGCTTCGGGATTCGCGACCATCGCGCTCGCCCTCGTGGCCACCGCGGCGCGAACCGCCGGAGGGCGTCGAGCACCGTCGAGGCCCGCTGGAACCGCAGCCGATCGGGACGGCAGGCGCCGCGCGCACGCCGACGGCCGGTCGACCTGACTCACTGTCGGATCGACCGGCCTCACGGCGCGTCGGCGGCCGTAGCGCTCCACCTCGGGTCGATGGTCCGGTGGGACGGACGGATCGGGACACGGAACAGCTGCTCGGTGCGTACGGGGTCGCGGGACCAGGCGTTCAGAGCGTGCGGCGCACGCCCGCCTGGCGCTCCAGGTTGCGGAGCTGGACGGCCAGGTCGCCGTTCACGGCGGCCCGGGCGGGTCCGCTGCGACCGATGGGCAGGACCTCCTCGCTGCGCATGTCCTCCAGCAGCAGGGCGAACGCCGTGTACATCGCGACGCACGCCACCAGGAGGCCGAGGGCCCCGGACGTGCGCGTGAGCCACTCGGCGCCCGTGAGACCGGACAGGCCGGTGGCCGCCCAGCGGGGCAGCGAGACCACCAGCACGAGCCACAGCGCGCGCTTGGGCCGGGTCACGGCGGTCATCAACGCCCCGAAACACAGGAACGCCAGGTTGAACACACCCAGTACCCGGAGGCCATCGGCGGCTCCGCTGAACATGACCAGCGAGTAGGCCAGCCAGCTGCCGGCGAACACGCCCATGAGTGTCGCCGCGATCACGTCACGGGCGCCGAAGCACAGGATGCTCACCAGGAACTGCAGGACGAAGGCGGGCAGCACGCACAGGGCGACGGCGCCGCGGGCCTCGGTGCCGAAGAACCCGAGCTGCAGGCATCCCGTCATCACGGAGGCGATCGCCACCGTGAAGAAGCCCAGCGGCATGGGCGAGGCCATGGGACGCAGGTTGATCCGGGTGATCGACCGGAGGTCCGGTTCGAAACGGCGCTCCTCGGAAGCGTCCGTCCCGCCGGCCGGCGGTTCGTCGCCGCCGACGGCGGCCGGGGAGGCTGTGGTCATCGTGCGAATCTCTCCTTCAACGCTCGAAAGTGGAAGAGCACGTCGACGCCCGGAGCGCCCCGCACCTCGGCGATCTCGAACACGGGAGCCCGCTCGGAGCAATCGGTGGCACGCCCACCGCGTCGACGGCTCGGCACCCCCGAAGCTACGACCGGCCCGACCGACCGCGTTTTCCCCCTGTGCCCACGAGTTGGCACGACAGCGCACTACCGATCGCGGCGGGAGGACCGAAAGCCCCCGGTCGCGGGCCCCGCTGCTGTTCCGGATCACTGTCCGAGCGCCTCGGCCGCCTCTTCGTCGGACCCGAGACTGCCGCCCTGGCCGGCGCCCTCCTCGGCAGGCTCGCGGCGCGCCACACCGCCATCGTCGCCGATTCCGGTGGGCCTGGCCCGGCTCCGCGCCGGGAACCGCTGCGGCTGCTTCCTCGTCACGCGGTGCCGAGCCGGACGTGTGCGCTCAGCTGTGGTCGACGATGACGAAGATGCCCCAGCCGACCGCGGCGAGGACCACCGCGAAGCACATCGTGGCGACGGTGTGGCCGAGCGCCCCGGCGGTGCGGCGTGGGACCCCGGCCCTGCCGACCCCGACCGGCGGGTGGAGGGCGCGCACACCGATGGCGAACAGCGCCGGCAGGCCGGCGCCGGCGAGGAATCCCACCACGATGATCTTCCAGAGCGCACCCAGGTCGATCCAGGGGTTCACCGGATCACCTCGTCGGCGGGAGGCTCCGGAACGAGCGAGCCGGTCCACGCGGCGTTGACGTTCTCCGGTGTGACGGCCGGGCGGCGGGATGCGACGAAGAAGGCGATCGAGGCCAGCACCAGAACGGCGAAGACGACCACGACACCGGCGGTACCACCGATCCCGTGGGCGGCCCAGTAGGCCAGCGCCCCGACCAGTGTCGCGGCCGGGAGGGTGAGCAGCCAGGCCACCACCATGCGGTGGGCGATGTTCCACCGCACCACCGCGCCCTTCTTGCCGACCCCCGATCCGAGGATCGACCCGGTGGCGACGTGGGTGGTGGAGAGCGAGTAGCCGAAGTCGGCGGAGGAGAGGATGACCGCGGCCGAGGCCGACTCGCTGGACATTCCCTGCGGTGGTTCGATCTCCACCAGTCCCTTGCCCAGCGCCCTGATGACCCGCCAGCCGCCGATGTAGGTGCCCAGGGCGATGGCCGTGGCGCAGGCGGTGATCACCCATGTCGGGGCCTTCGCCCCGGCGCCCAGCGTTCCGTTGGCGATCAGGGCCAGGGTGATGACGCCCATGGTCTTCTGCGCGTCGTTGGTGCCGTGGGCGAGCGAGACCATGCAGGCCGAGCCGACCTGACCGCTCCGGAAGCCGCGCGTGCGCGGGCCTTCGGCGACGTCGCGGGTGAGGCGGTAGACGAGGTAGGTGCCGAGCGCGGCGACCGAGCCGGCGATGACCGGGGACAGGGCGGCCGGCACGATCACCTTGGCGACGAGGCCCTGCCACTTGACGGCGGAGGCGCCGGCCGCCGCCATGGTCGCCCCGACCACGCCGCCGATCAGCGCGTGCGAGGAACTCGAGGGGATCCCGACGTACCAGGTCGTCAGGTTCCACAGGATGCTGCCCGTCAGGCCCGCTATGACCACGGTCAGCGTCACGTCCTGGCTCCGCACCAGACCGCTGGCGATCGTCGCGGCGACCGCGGTCGACAGGAACGCACCCACCAGGTTCAGCACTGCCGAGACGCCGACCGCGACACGCGGCGGGAGGGCCCCGGTGACGATCGAGGTCGCCATGGCGTTGCCGGTGTCGTGGAACCCGTTGGTGAAGTCGAAACCCAGCGCGGTGACCACCACCAGCGCCAGAATCACGTCATTGCTGGTCACGGGAACGAAGCTAGCCCGCCGACCGCCGCCCACCCGCTCCCCCACTGCCCGGTCGGGCCGGGAACCGCAGGGCGTCATCCGATCGGACCAGCACGCCGTGGAACCGGTGGGTCACCCCCGCGCGCCGCCGGTCCGCCTTCCGACCCGACGTGATCGCCGACTGTTACGCGACGGTGACGTTCCGTCCACAACCCATCTGCGGCACACGGCGTCCCTACAGATGGCAGAGCCCGAATCGCGGCATCCACGCCTTCGGGCCGGACAACCACCTCCCCTTGAAAGGGGTCACCGTGATCGTCTCCAAGCGGAACCACCTGCGCCTGGCCGCCGTGACCACCCTCGGCTTGCTCTCCCTCGGGCTGGCGGGCAGCGCCATGGCGGCCACCCCCGCCACCCACTCCGCGTCCGCCGCGCGGCCGGCCGTCACGCAGGCCGCCGCCGCGCACGCCACCGTCACCGCCAAGCCGTCGGTCTCCTCCGTCCAGGCGTGGCAGCTGTTCCGTGTCACCGGCACGACCACCGGCCTCAAGGCGGGAAGCACGGTGACCCTGCAGCAGAAGCAGCACGGCAGGTGGGTCACGCTGCCCGCCTCCGTCCCCACGACCCGCACCGGCTCCTACTCGCTCGGTGTGAAGCTCGGCCTCAAGGGCCTGAACGAGCTGCGCATCATCAGCGGAGACACCGTCTCCCCCGTCTTCACCGTCACCGTGCGCTGACCCACGCCGCCTCCGCCCGCCGGCGGGCGGAGGACTGAAGCAGGCTCGACGGCAAGGGGGGCCGACCCCTCATCGGGCGACTCCCGTTCCGGCATCCGGGTGAAATGGTGCGGAGTCGCCTGGCGCGAATGGAAGCCGGGTCCGACGCTGCCAGAATGCAATCTCCTTGAGGGCCACCTGCACAGGCGGTACCACCCGGACAGCTGGAGCAGAACATGCGAATCATTCGACCACGCAGTAGCTCGGAAGGAACGCCCGGCGCAGGTGCGGGACGTCTCCCGTGGACGCTCATGTATCACTCGGTGGCGTCAACGGTCGAGGATCCCTATCTGATTACCGTCGACCCCGCACGGTTTCGCCGTCAGCTGCGCTGGTTGTCCACTCGCGGGCTGCGCGGGGTGTCGGTGGGGGCCCTGATGCGTTCCCACCGGGACGGCACCGCTGCGGGCATGGTGGGGCTCAGCTTCGATGACGGATACCGCGACTTCGTGGAGGAGGCCATGCCCGCATTGGCGGAGTACGGCTTCACCGCGACGGTCTACGTGGTGGCCGGCCGGCTGGGCGGATGCAACGACTGGGACCGGCAGGGCCCGCGCAAGCCGCTGATGACGGCGCGCGAGGTCCGCGAAGCCGCTGCCGCCGGGATGGAGATCGGCTCGCACGGGCTGACCCACCGGCGGCTGGCAGGCCTGGGTGCGCGGGACCTGGCGGCCCAGGTCACCGACAGCCGCCAGGTGCTGGAGGACCTCACGGGCCGGGCGGTCGAGGGGTTCTGCTACCCCTACGGTTCGCTCGACGCCGGCGCGGTGGAGGCGGTGGCGCAAGCCGGCTACGAGTACGCGTGCGCGGTCAGCCCCGGTGCTCACAGCGGGGTGTACGCGCTTCCCCGCTGCTACGTCGGCGACCGGGACGGGCCGCTGCACCTGACCGCGAAGCTGGTCCGCGACCGCTGGCGGCGCTGACGTCCGTTCAGTGGGCGGTGGCGGCGGGTTCCACGTGCAGCCAGGACTCGTGCCAGAGCAGGGCGCACCGGCGGTCGCAGCCGGTGGCGAGCGGCTCGCCGCCGCAGCGCAGGCCGTGGAGGATGAACCAGCGTCCTCCGGTGGGGTGTTGCCACCAGGCGAGGGACCGGTGGCGCAGTTCGGTGGCACCGTGACGGGTACCGGCGAAGCGTTCCATCCCCGTTTGGAAGGGGACGCCGTGCAGGCGCCGGTCGGGGCCGAGGGTCGCGTGGATCTCCGCGAGGCTGCGCACGGTTGCCCACAGGGGGACGGACCGGGCGGCGGGCACCGGCGCGGGGGCGGGCTCCAGCCATTCGTCGCGGAACAGCAGTGCGCAGTCCAGTCCGCAGCCCTGGGTCCCGTCGGCGCCGTGGCAGGTGGCGCCGGCCAGGGCGACGGTGCCCGAAAGGCGCCGCACGCGGTAGTGGTCGTCGATCATGCGGCGCACGACGCGTTCGACCTGGTAGACGCCGCCGCAGAACGACCACTGGCTGCCGGTGAACCACAGGCCGCGGTGGCGGTCCCCGGCGTCGAGGGTGGCGCGCACCGTGGCCTCGTCCTTCACCCGGACCCAGTCCCCCTCGGCGAAGCGGGAGGGGCGGCCGGGCGCCGGAACGTCGGCGCGGCGCTCACGCAGGCCTTCGCGGGCGATCCGGGCGCGGCGCACGACACCGAGCGGGGGAAGGTCGCGCAGGGGCAGGCTCTTGTACTGGCACCGGTTCGCGGCGCTTCCGCAGCGCAGCTCCGTAGTACGGGTGAACCGTGATTCCTCGACGGCCATCAATGAAATCCCATCGGGTCGGAGATATCGGCACAGGCTAACGCAACCTGACTTTTTTGCGCTGATCCCTGGACTCTTCCGACGCCATGTCGAGAGAAATAACACTAGACACACTATGGGTCTTCGGGAGTGAACAATCACCACTCCCGGAGAATCCTGGTTCATATGCGTGTAGTGTTCCGACCGTTGTCGAGGTGGAGTGGCCGAGTGGCGAGGCGACGGCTTGCAGAGCCGTTCAGATGGGTTCGATTCCTGTCTCCACCTTTTCTCCTGCCCTCAATTGCGCCATCGATGACGCGTCGGACGCCAGGTGCGCCCGGCGCTGGTGGCCCGTCGGCCATCGGTGCCGCCGGCGGAGCCACACGGTAGATTCGCTCCCCCGCCACCGACCGAGGGAGTGCCCGTGCCCGACCGGCCCAGCCTGCTGTACGTGACCGACCTGGCCTACCCGGCACGCGGGCGGCGCTACGGCGACGAGGACGTCCTCCTCACCTCCCGGCTGCGGGAGTGGTTCGACCTGGCGCTGTGCCACCCGCTCGACGCCCGGGCCCTGATGGGGCGCTTCGACGCGGTCGTGGTGCGCAACAGCGGGCCGGTGCTGCACTACCGGGAGGAGTACGCCCGCTTCCGTGCCCGGGCGCTGGCCGACGGCGTGCGGGTCTACAACCCGCTGACCGGGCGGGGCGACATGGCCGGGAAACGGTACCTGCTGGACCTGACCGAGGCGGGCCTGCCGGTCATCCCCACCATCGACCGGCCGCAGGACCTCGACCGGCTGCCCGCCGCCGACCGCTACGCGGTCAAGCCCGTGGAGGGCGCCGACAGCATAGGCCTGCGCTTCCTCACCCGCGAGGAGCTGGGCGGTCTCGACTGGGTCGAGGTGCTCGTCCAGCCGCGGATCGACTTCCGGTACGAGGTCTCGTTCTACTTCGTGGACGACGCCTTCCAGTACGCCCTCCACGCGCCCGACCCGGCCCGGCGCTGGGAGCTGGAGCCGTACGAGCCGAGCGCGGCCGACCTGGAGTTCGCGCGGGGCTTCGTCGACTGGAACACGCTCGACCACGGCATCCAGCGGGTCGACGCCTGCCGGGCGCCGGACGGGCGCCTGCTCCTGGTCGAGCTGGAGGACCTCAACCCCTACCTGTCCCTCGACCTCGTCGCCGACGAGGTCCGGGAGGGCTTCGTGAAGGCCCTGTCGAATTCGCTGCGCCGCTTCCTGGGCTGACCTCGCAGACGCGCCGCGCCGCCGCCCCGGGAAGCTTCTCCCGGGACGGCGGCGCACGCGGCGTCAGCAGATCCGCGGCAGCTGCTCGCCCATCGGCAGGTCGACCACCCGGGTGCCGCCGAAGCCGGTGCGGGCGACGACCATCCCCGGGTGCTCCTCGACGCACTCGCCGATCACCACCGCCTCCGCGCCGAGCGGGTGGGCACGCATCGCGGCGAGCACCGCGTCCGCCGAAGCGCGTGGGACGAAGGCGACGAGCCTGCCCTCGTTGGCGATGTACATCGGGTCCAGGCCCAGCACCGCGCAGGCGTTGGCCACCGGATCCGGCACGGGGACGGCGCGTTCGCTGAGCACGACGCCCACCCCGGCCGCGGCCGCGATCTCGTTGAGTGCCGCCGCCAGGCCGCCCCGGGTGGGGTCGCGCAGCACGTGCAGGTCGGCAGTGGCCTCAAGCATGGCCTCGACCAGGCCGCCGAGGGCCGCGCTGTCGCTGCGCACCTCGACGCCGAACTCCAGGCCTTCCCGGACGCTCATGATCGCCACCCCGTGCAGGCCGATCGGCCCGCTGACGATCACCACGTCGCCGGGGCGGGCGCGCTGCGGCCGGATGTCGACCCCGGCCGGGACGAGCCCGATGCCGGCGGTGTTCAGGTAGACGCCGTCCCCGTGCCCGGCCTCGACCACCTTGGTGTCCCCGGTGGCGATCTCGACCCCGGCGGTGCGGGCGGCGGCGCCGAGCGCCCGGGCGACCCGGTCCACCACGGCCATCTCCACCCCCTCCTCCAGGATGAAGCCGCAGGACAGGTAGGCCGCCCGGGCCCCGCTCATGGCGAGGTCGTTGACCGTGCCGTTGACCGCGAGGTCGCCGATGCAGCCGCCGGGGAAGAACAGCGGCCGCACCACGTAGGAGTCGGTGGAGAAGGCGAGCCGGGCGCCGCCCAGCTCCAGCACCGCGGAGTCGCCGAGCCCGGCGAGCACCGGGCCGCCGAAGGCCGGCGCGAAGAGGTTCTGCACCAGTTCGGCGGACATCGCCCCGCCGCCGCCGTGGCCCATCACCACCCGGGGGTGGTCGCGCAGCGGCAGCGGGCAGCTCCAGCCGGAGAAGTCGGGCCGTTCGGTGAGCAGTTCGGTGTCAGCCAACGCGACTCGCCTCCTGGGGAACGGCGGAGTTGCCCGGCACGCCCAGCCGCCGGTACAGGTAGTACGCCGCGCAGGCCCCCTCGCTGGACACCATCGTGGCGCCGAGCGGCGTGCGCGGTGTGCAGACCGTGCCGAAGGCCTCGCACTGGTGGGGCTTCAGCAGCCCCTGGAGCACCTCGCCGCTGCGGCACTCGGCGGGTTCGCGGGTGGTGATCCCCGCGACATCGAAGCGGTGCTCGGCGTCGTGGTCCCGGTAGCGCGGCGAGAGCCGCCAGCCGCTGCGCGGGATCACGCCGATGCCCCGCCAGGGGCGGTCGGCCACTTCGAAGACGTCCTCCAGCATGGCCCGGGCCGCCGGGTTTCCCTCGGGGCGCACGGCCCGCGGGTAGGCGTTGTCGACGGTGTGCTCCCCGCGCTCCAGCTGCCGTACGGTGCGCCGGATGCCCTCCAGGATGTCCAGGGGTTCGAAGCCGGTGACGACGATCGGCACCCGGTGGCGTTCCGCCAGCGCCGGGTACTCGGCAGTGCCCATCACGCTGCACACGTGCCCGGCGGCGAGGAAGCCCTGGACCCGGCAGTCCGGCGAGT
Organism: Kitasatospora sp. NPDC093102; assembly: GCF_040683915.1. Lineage (NCBI taxonomy): Bacteria > Bacillati > Actinomycetota > Actinomycetes > Kitasatosporales > Streptomycetaceae > Kitasatospora > Kitasatospora sp. NPDC093102. The sequence continues at coordinate 81,086 of NZ_JBFBFA010000030.1, forward strand.
CCATGATCGCCTCGATCGCGGGCGGCACCCGGACGTGCGAGACCAGCATGCTGAAGTTGCGCAGCCCCTGCTTCCTGGCCAGGTGGACGGCCATGGCGTTCGGCGGGGCGGTGGTCTCGAAGCCGATGCCGAAGAAGACCACCTCCCGGTCCGGGTTCTCCCGGGCGATCCGCAGGGCGTCGAGCGGCGAGTACACCACCCGGACGTCGCCGCCCTCGCCGCGGACCCGGAACAGGTCGCGGTCGGTGCCGGGCACCCGCAGCATGTCCCCGAAGGAGCAGAAGACCACCCCCGGCCGGGCGGCGATCGCCAGTGCCCGGTCGATCACCTCCAGCGGGGTGACGCACACCGGGCAGCCCGGCCCGTGGATCAACTCGACTTCTTCCGGCAGGAGTTGGTCGATGGCGTGCCGGATGATGCTGTGCGTCTGGCCGCCGCAGACCTCCATCAGCGCCCACGGCCGGGTGACCGTGCTCCTGATGTCGGCGAGCAGCCCGGCCGCCAGCTCGGGGTTGCGGAACTCCTCCAGGTACTTCACCGTCCGGCCTCCTCGGTCTCGCCCACTGCTCCCGCCGCCCCCGCCGCCTCCCACGGGTCGCCGAACTCCTCCTGCAACAGCCCGAGTTCCTCGAAGAGGGCGAGGGTACGGCGGGCCGACTCCTCGTCCAGACGCTGCAGCGCGAAGCCCACGTGGACGATCGCATACTCCCCCACCGCCAGGTCGGGCAGGTACTCCAGGCACACGTCCTTGACCACGCCGCCGAAGTCCATCACCGCCATCCTGGTCCCGTCCCGCTCCCCGATCTCCGTCACCCTGCCGGGCACCGCCAGGCACATCCGCTCTCACTCCTCCCGGATGGCCGACGACCGGGCGGCCACCATCAACTGGCCGAGCGCCAGTCCTCCGTCGTTGGGCGGCACCCGGCGGTGCCGCAGCACGGTGAAGCCGTCCTCCCCGAGGCCGCTCGCGCAGGCCGAGGAGAGCAGCGCATTGGCGAAGACTCCGCCGCTGAGCGCCACGGTGGTGGTGCCGTACCGTTCCCGGACGGCCGCGCAGATCCGCCGGACCAGGTCGGCCACCGCACCGTGGAAGCGGGCGGCGACCAGCCCGGCGGGGGCGCCCGCGGTCACGTCGGCCACCACGGCGGCCAGTACCGGCCCGGGGTCGGCGGTCCAGCCGTCCGCCCGCGCCGACAGGCCGAACCCGTAGCCGTCCGCCCGGCCGAACCCGCAGGCCGCCGCCTCCAGTTCGATCGCGGCCTGGGCCTCGTACCCGGCCCGGTGGCAGACCCCGGCGAGCGAGGACACGGCATCGAACAGCCGCCCCATGCCGGAGGTCGGCACGCAGTTCAGCCCGCGTTCCAACTGCTGCTCCAGTAGCCGCAGTTCCTCCGAGTCGGCGGCCAGGACCGACGGCAGTCCGGGCAGCCAGGCAAGCCCGGCCGCGCGCAGGTGGGCGAGCGCCGTGCGGTACGGGCGCTCGACGGCCGCGTCCCCGCCCGGCAGCGGCACGTACCGCAGGTGGGCCAGGCGGCGGAACCCGTCGTAGTCGGCCAGCAGCACCTCGCCGCCCCAGATCGCGCCGTCCTCGCCGTAGCCGGTGCCGTCGAAGGCCACACCGAGCACCGGCCGGCCGCCGTCCAGCCCGTGTTCGGCCATCACCGCGGCGATGTGGGCGTGGTGGTGCTGCACCCGTCGCACCGGCCGGCCGGCGGCGGTCCGCTCGGCGTGCCGGACCGAGCGGTAGCCGGGGTGCCGGTCGGTGACCAGCAGTTCGGGCCGCACCCCGCTGACCGTGCCGAGCTGCTCCACCGCCCGGTCGAAGGCCCGTAGCGTGGCCAGGTCGTCCATGTCGCCGATGTGGCCGGACAGCCAGGCGTAGCCGTCCCGGGCCAGCGCGAAGGTGTTCTTCAGATCGCCGCCGACCGCCAGCGCCGGGCGGACGGGCACCGGCAGCGGAATCGGCAGCGGCACGTACCCGCGCGAGCGGCGCAGCGGCAGCTGTTCGCCGTCCACCACCCGCACCACCGAGTCCTCGCACGGGACGTGGATCGGCCGGTCGTGGGTGAGCCAGCCGTCGACCAGCGGGGCGAGGCGGTCCAGCGCCTCGCGGTCCCCGGTGACGATGGGCTCGCCGGAGAGGTTGGCGCTGGTCATCACCAGCAGGTCCGGCCCGGGGGCGGCGAGCAGCAGGTGGTGCAGCGGCGTGTAGGGGAGCATCACCCCGAGGTCGGGGCTGCCCGGGGCCACAGCCTCGGGCACCGGGAGGCCCGTGCGGCGGAGCAGGACGATCGGCCGTACCGGCCCGGTGAGCAGTTCCCGCTCGACCGGGTCGACCGGCAGCAGGCCCTCGACGGTGGCGAGGTCGCGGGCCATCACGGCGAAGGGCTTGTCGCCGCGCCGCTTGCGCCGGCGCAGCAGGGCGACGGCCGAGGCGTCGCGCGCGTCGCAGGCGAGGTGGTAGCCGCCGATGCCCTTGACGGCGAGGACCGCGCCGTCGGCCAGCAGCCGCCGGGCCTCCGTCAGGGCCTGCTCCCCGCCGAGTTCGGGGCGCCCGGGCACGGTCAGCGCCAGCCTGGGCCCGCAGGCGTGGCAGGCGACGGGCTGGGCGTGGAACCGGCGGTCGGCGGGGTCCGCGTACTCCCGGGCGCAGTCCGGGCACATCGGGAAGCCGGCCATGGTGGTGTTGGCCCGGTCGTACGGCAGGCCGGTGACGATGGTGTGCCGGGGGCCGCAGTTGGTGCAGCTGATGAAGGGGTGCCGGTGGCGGCGGTCGGCCGGGTCGGCGAGTTCGGCCAGGCAGTCGGCGCAGACCGCGGTGTCGGGCGGGATCAGGGTGGTGCGGGGGCCGTCGGGGCGGGACGGGGCGATGCGGAAGCCGGTGGCGCCGGTGACGGTGAGCGGTGTGTGCTCCACCGAGTCCACCTGGGCGAGCGGCGGCGCGTCGCCGGCCACCCGCCGGCAGAAGGCGTCCAGGGCGTCCCGGCTGCCCTCGACCTCGACCAGAACGCCCTCGCCGGTGTTGGTGACGGTGCCGGCCAGCCCGAGTTCACCGGCCAGCGTGTGGACGAACGGCCGGAAGCCGACCCCCTGCACCAGGCCGCGGACGGCAACCCGCCGCCGCTCGCGGTCGAGCCCCGGGTGACCGGCCGTCACGCGCTCTCCCCCACGGCGGAGTGCCCGTGGCCGTGCCCGTACTCGTGGTCATGGTCGTGGCCATGGTCCTGACCGTGGTCGTGGTCGTCCCCATGGTCGTGCCCGTGCCCGTGCGGCACCGTCGCCGACATCACCGGCCGGTGGGGCTCCGCCCCGTCCAGCACGGCCAGCGCCCGGTCCAGCAGCGCCCCGACACCCTCGCCCGTCCGGGCCGAGGTGTTCAGCACCTCGACCCCGGGGTTGACCCGCTGGACGTTGGCCAGGAACGCCGCCTCGTCGAACTCCGCCGCCGCGGCGAGGTCCGCCTTGGTGACCAGCACCAGGTTGGCCAGCCCGAAGGCCGTCGGGTACTTGAGCGGCTTGTCCTCGCCCTCGGTCACCGAGGCCAGCACCACCCGGAGCGTTTCGCCGAGGTCGTAGGAGGCCGGGCAGACCAGGTTGCCGACGTTCTCCACGAACAGCAGCCGGCACTCCGCCGGGAGCCACCCGTCCAGGTGCCCGGCGAGCATCCGCGCCTCCAGGTGGCAGAGCCCGTCGGTGAGCACCTGCTTCACCGGAGCGCCCGAGCGGGCCAGCCGGCGCGCATCGTTCTCGGTGGCGAGGTCGGCGGTCAGCGCGGCGACCGCCACCCCGCGCCGCCGGGCCAGCCCCAACTCGGCTTCCAGCAGTGCGGTCTTTCCGCTGCCGGGACTGGACAGCAGGTTCACCGCGACCGTCCCCCGCCCGGCCAGCGCCGCCCGCAGCCGGCGGGCGCTGTCGTCGTTGCGGGCGAGGACCGCCTGACGGAGGTCGACCGTGCGGCACATCGGCATCAGCCTTTCTGTTCGGCCCGGACGTCCGGGCGCTCGGCCCACTCGACGTCCAGGATCTGAAGCTCACGCCCGGACAGCAGCTCCACGCCGCCACCTCCGGAGCAGCTCGGGCAGCCGAGGTCCGGCGGCATGCCGACCGCCCACTCGACCGCGCAGGGGGCGCATCGGGCCCGGGCCGTGACGGACTCGGTGTCCAGCACCGCGCCCGCCACCAGCGTTCCGGCGCAGGCCAGTTCGAAGCAGAAGTCGAGGGCCTCGGGCACCACGCCGGCCAACTCGCCCACCCGCAGGCGGACCCGCGCCACCCCGGGGGCCCCGTGTTCGCGCGCGGCCGCGTCCACCTGCTCGACGACGGCTTCGGCGATCGACATCTCGTGCATGGGTCCCTTCCCTGCGCGGGCGGCAACGCGCCCCATTACAGGGCGGGGTGGCGGCGTCGGCCCGAAGCCGCGCCGCCACCGTCTGCGGGGCTGCACCGTTCGCAGCAATCCGCGCCTCACATCCGGGAGATGTGCAGGTACCGCTTGATGTCCGGCAGGCTCTGCCAGACCAGTGCGCCGATCCCCGCCAGCAGGGCGACGCAGAACAGCTTCCTCAGCATGGTGTCCTCTCCTTCTCCGGCTGCGCGGCCTCGTCCACGACGCGCAGGACCACTCGGACCGCCTCCTCCACGGCGGCGGCTACGGGCTCGCTCAGCCCGATGCCCTCCTCCAGCGAGGCCGGCTCGCAGCCGACCACCAGCACCCGGCCGGGCGGCTCGCCGCCGGTGCTGGCGGCGAGCGTGGCGAGCAGCGCCAGTACGGCGTCCGGCCCCATCCGGTGGCCGTCCAGGACCGGTACCTCCAGCGGCTGTTCGGCGTCCGCCTCGATCAGGTAGACGGTGCCGGGTGGCCCGCCCCGGCAGGTGGCGTCCACCAGGACGGCGGTGCGGTGGCCGTCGAGCAGCCGGTACGCGAGGTCCACGCCGCGCACGCCGACGTCGACCACCTCGACGCCTTCCGGCAGCGGGTGGGCGGACAGCCTCCGGACGGTCTCGACCCCGAAGCCGTCGTCGCCGAGGAAGATGTTGCCGACCCCGGCGACCAGCACCGTCCGGTCCGTCATGACTCCTCCAGCGGCGTGACCTCGTCGGGCTGGAAGTACCGGAAGCGACCTTGGGCCCGCCACAGGTCCGCGCCCGGGTCGTCCTCCACCGTGACGGCCAGGTGCACCGAGCCGTCGAGGTCGTGCAGCACCGCCTCCACGACGCCGGTCAGCCCGTCCAGGAAGAGGTCCTGGGCGTCGGTGCGCCGCCGCCCGGGCCGCAGGACCACCCGGCTGCCGGCGCCGACCTCGCGGCCGTCGATCAGCACCCGGTCCCGCTCGGGGTCGACCTCCGGGTCGTCGCCCGGGTCCCACCAGGGCTGTTCCGGCCGGCCGGCACCGCCATCGGTGACCTCGCGCAACCCGCGGATCGCCCCGTGCAGCCGCTCCAGCACCTCGGGCGGCATGGACTCGGCCAGGTCGATCACCGCGCCGGCCCGCTCGTCGGTGCCGCGGGCCTCCCGCTTCTCCTCCTCGGTCAGGGCCGCCGTCCGCAGCGCCAGGATCTCGTCGATCTCGGTGGCGTCGTACAGGGTGCCGAGGCTCTCCGGGGCGATCCGCGGGTGGTCCTCCAGGATGATCGGCGAGGACAGCACCACGCCGCGATCGCCGTCCGGACCGACCAGCACCGGCCAGGTGCGCTCGTTGCGGCACCGCTCGGCGGCGGGGCAGGCCCACTCGGGCGGGTCGGTGACGGACAGGAAGCGGCCGTGCTCCAGCCCGAGCAGCAGGTGGGCGGAGACCAGCGAGCGCGGCAGTGCCTGCTCGCGGGTGGCCCGCTCGGGCGGCGTCCAGGGGGAGGTGTTCTCCACCTCCACGGTCAGCCGCTGCGCCCGGTACGGGCCGGGCACCTCCTCGGCCCGCAGCCGGACCAGGCCGTCGACCTGTTCGCGCCGCCGCACCAGCCGGCCGACGACGGCGCCGTCCTCGTGTACCAGCGCGGTCTCGCCGACGCCCGGCAGCCGGAACGGCCGCTGCACTCCGCCATCGTCCAACTCCTCGACCAGGAGCAGGAGTTCGATCCTCTCCTCGACGCCCTCGTCCCATTCGACGAGGTCCCGGTCGGCGAGCTCCAGCCGCTCCACGGACTCGAAGCCGGCGGCGGTGGCCCGTTCGACGGCGCGCCGCTGGACCCGCAGGAAGCGCAGCTCGACCGCCAGCAGGTCCCCGCCGCGCGCCTCCATCAGGCACTCGGTGCGCTGGTGGGAGTGCTCGCCGCCCTCCGCGGTGTAGTCGGGCGGCACCAGGACGCCGAACTGCCAGCGCAGCCGGTTCTTGGCCGCCGAGGCGCGGTACGGGTAGAGCACGTAGCCCTCCAGCAGCACCGCGTCGGCGATCTGCCGGGCGGCCGCGAAGCCGCGCTCGATCCGCTCCGGGAAGCCGCTCACCGGACCGTCCCCTCGACCGCCGCGGCCGCGAGCAGCTCGCGCACCGTCGCCTCCCAGGAGGGCAGGGCCCGCCGGGAACGGTAGGCCAGCAGCTCGTCCATGACCACGTCCGGCAGCCGCAGCCAGCCGCTGCCGGGAAAGTGCCGGTCCATCGCCTCCCGCCAGACCCCCACCGGCATCCGCACCCGGGCCTCCCGGTCCCAGGGCACCGGGCTGACCTGGAAGCCACCGGGGCCGGCGAAGGCGGTGCCGGAGAAGAGCAGCAGCAGCGGCACCTCGCCGCCGTCCAGCGCCCGGAAGTAACGGGCCGAGGCGACCTCCTGGTCGTAGGTGCACGGCACCACGAGGTCGATGTCGGTCCCCCCGGTGAAGCCGGGCACCAGCAGCGGCACGGTGGCGAACTGGATCGGGTTGAGCGTGGTCGCCCAGCGCTCCCGCCCGCCGAACAGGTCGGCCAGCCGCTCGCCCTCGCCGTCGCCGTACGGCCGTCGGCCCGGTTCGATGCGCAGCTGGCACTGGAGGGCCAGGGCGTGCACCCGGGTGTCGGCCGGGGCCGTGATCCGCAGCCGGAACACCAGGGTCGGCCCGGCCGCGTACGGATCGGACCGCACGCCGGTGCAGGCGAAGCCGAGCGCGCTCATTAGAGGACCATCCCTTCTGCAGCCCTCTTCGGTAGGGTTGTGACCTCTCGGTCCCGGTGGGTGCATGGCCGGTTGCGCGAGCCGTTC
>NZ_JBFBFA010000031.1:0-86325 GCF_040683915.1 Kitasatospora sp. NPDC093102
TTCGTGGGGGCGTTTGCTGCGTTCGCGGTGGTTGCTGGCGCGCCCGTTGCGGGCGTGGTGGGGGTCGGTGGCGGGGGCCCCCTGTTCGGGGGCGGGGGGGGCCGCGGCCGCCGACGCGGGGAGGCCGGCACCGGTGGCGGCCGCGGTGCGGAAGGCGGCGACGGCCGGGGTCCAGGCGTCCACGATGGTCTTGTCGCCGGGTTCGGCCTTGCCGAGCAGGCGGATGGCGTCCAGGCCGGCCGACAGGGCCTCGGCGACGTCGGCAGGACCGGCCGTTTCGGGCAGGGCGGCGCCGATGGCGCGGAAGGCCTTGCCGTAGAGCGGGCCGGAGGCGCCGCCGACCTTGGAGATGAGCGTGGTGCCGGTCTTGGTGAGGACGGCGCCGGGCCCGGCCGGCTGGAGGCCGTCCAGGGCGGTCAGGGCGGCGGCGAAGCCACGCTGGAGGTTGCTGCCGTGGTCGCCGTCGCCGATCGCGGAGTCCAGCTCGGTGAGCCGGGACTGCTCCCTCTCGACGGCGGCGGCGATCGCGCGGATCCAGGCCTCGGCCAGTGGGATGTCGAACTGCGGGGTGTCGGGGTCCATCCGGTCTCCTTCGGTGCGGATCGGGGCGCGTCCTGTGGGTCCTGTCGGGCCGGGTGAAGGCCCGCCCTCTAGGCCCGCCTGAGGGCGGGCGTGTCGGCCGGGGCGTCCCAGAGCTCCAGCAGCTGGGCGTCGGCCTTGGTGAGGGTGAGCGAGAAGCCCGCCATGTCCAGGCTGGTGACGTAGTTGCCGACCAGGCTGCGGGCCACCGTGATGCCGCGTTCGGCGAGCCTGGCGGCGACCTCGCCGTAGACCACGTACAGCTCCAGCAGTGGGGTCGCGCCGAGGCCGTTGAGCAGGGCGATCACCTCGTCGCCCGGAGTCAGGTGGTGGTCGGTCAGGATGGTCTCGACCACCTCGGCGGCCAGTTCACGGGCCGGACGGAGCTTCTCGCGGCGGCGGCCGGGTTCGCCGTGGATGCCCACGCCGACCTCGATCTCGTCCTCGGGCAGGTCGAAGCCGGGCTTGCCGGCGGCCGGGACGGTGGCCGCGGTGAGCGCGACGGCGAAGGAGCGGGAGGCGGCGTTGACCCGCTCGCCCAGGGCGGCCACCTCGTCCAGCGGGGCGCCGCGCTCGGCCAGCGCGCCGGCGGTCTTCTCGACCAGCACGGTCGCGCCGGTGCCCCGGCGCCCGGCCGTCCAGGTGGAGTCCTCGACCGCGACGTCGTCGTTGACCAGGACGGTGCGGACCTCCAGGCCCTCCTCGGCGGCCAGCTCGGCGGCGAGCTCGAAGTTCATCACGTCGCCGGTGTAGTTCTTCACGATGAAGACCACGCCGGCGCCGGTCTCCACGGCCTTGGCGGCGGCCAGCATCTGGTCCGGGACGGGCGAGGTGAACACCTCGCCGGGGCAGGCGGCGTCGAGCATGCCGGGGCCGACGAAGCCGCCGTGCAGCGGTTCGTGGCCGGAGCCGCCGCCGGAGATCAGCGCGACCTTGGGCCGGGTCGGGCGGGCGGCCCGGGTGATCACCCGGTTGGGGACGTCCACCGTCAGTTCCGGGTGGGCGGCGGCGATTCCGGCCAGTGCGTCCTCCAGGACGCTCTCCGGGGTGTTGATCAGCTTCTTCAACGCTCTCGCTCCCTTGGTGAGGACGCCACGGCGGTCGACGCCGTTGCCCCGACGCTACGCCAGACGGGGGTGGTGGGCACGGGGTGCGACACGCGGGATTCCGATCACTCTCCCGGAGCAGCGGGATCCGGTCGTAGGGTCGCGGACATGAGCGGAAACGTGGGCATTGTTCTGGTCTCGCACAGCGCCCGGCTCGCGGAGGGGCTGCGCGAGCTGCTCGGCGAACTCGCCTCGGACGGCGTGCGGGTGGTCGTCGCGGGCGGCACCGAGGACGGCGGGCTGGGCACCAGCTACGACCTGATCGCCGGGGCGATCGAGCGGGCCGACGCCGGGGCCGGCGTGGTCGTGCTGCCGGACCTCGGCAGCTCGGTGCTCACCGCCGTCACGGTGCTGGAGGACGAGCCGCGCCCGGACGTGAAGCTGGTGGACGCGCCGTTCGTGGAGGGCGCGGTGGCCGCCGCCGTCACCGCCTCGACCGGGGCGGGGCTGGCCGAGGTGGTCGCGGCGGCCGAGGACGCGCGTTCCTTCCGGAAGCTGTAGCGGCTACTTCGCGTCGGCGTAGCAGTCCACCACCGCGGTGCTGAGCGGGAAGCGCACCGGAGTGTCGCCGAACACCAGCCGGCTGGCCTCGTCGGCCGCCCCGGCGACGGCGGCGGCCACCTCGTCGGCGAGGTTGGCCGGGGTGTGCACCATCACCTCGTCGTGCTGGAAGAACACCAGGTGCGGGCGGTCCGCCGGGCTCGCCGCGGGCAGTTCGTTCAGCCGGCGGCGCAGCGCGGCGAGCAGGGCCAGTGCCCAGTCGGCGGCGCTGGCCTGGATGACGAAGTTGCGGGTGAAGCGGCCGCGTGCGCGGGCGGTGCGGCCGCCGGCCTCGCCCGCGGTCTCGGCCTCGGTGAGGTCGAGGAAGTCGGCGGAGGCCGGTGGGCAGACCCGGCCGAGCCGGGAGGCGACCACGCCGCCGTCCTCGCCGGTGCGGGCGGCGGCCTCCACGTAGCCCATGGCGGCCGGGTAGCGGCGGTGCAGGGTGTTCAGCAGCGGGCCGATGTCGCCGCTGGTCTGCCCGTACATGGCGCCGAGCAGGCCGAGCTTGGCCTTGTCCCGGTCGCCCTGGAAGGCGTGGGCGGCGAGCGCCTCGTACAGGTCGCCGCCGGCGGCGGTGCGGGCCAGCCCGGTGTCCCGGGAGAGCGCGGCGAGCACCCGCGGTTCCAGCTGGGCGGCGTCGGCGACGACCAGCAGCCAGCCCGGGTCGGCGACCACGGCGCGGCGCAGGATGCGCGGGATCTGCAGGGCGCCGCCGCCGCGGCTGGCCCAGCGGCCGGAGACCACGCCGCCGACCACGTACTCGGGCCGGAACCGGCCGCCGCGGGCCCAGGCGTCCTGCCAGGCCCAGCCGTGCGCGACGTGGATCCGGGACAGCTCCTTGTAGCGGACCAGCAGCTGCGCGGCCGGGTGGTCGACGCCCTTGAGCTCCCAGGAGCGGGTGGAGCCCAGCTGGATGCCCGCCTCGGCGACGGCGCGCAGCACCTGGGTGTGCGAGTCGGGGTTGAACGGCTTGGCGCCGAGGGCCTGCTGGAGGTCGACGGCGAGTTCGGCGAGGAGCCTGGGCTGGGTGCCGGGGACGGCCGGGCGGGGGCCGAGCAGCTCGGTCAGCAGCCGGTCGTGGACGTCGGCCCGCCAGGGCAGCCCGTTGTGGGCCATCTCGGCGGCCACCAGGGCGCCGGCCGACTCGGCGGCGACCAGCAGCCGGAACCGCTGCCGGGCGCCCGGGTCGGCGATGGCGGCGATCCGGCGCTGCTGTTCGGCGTGGACGGCGACCACGGCCGCCAGCGGGTCGGCGCCGGGCGGCAGTTGCAGCCGGTCGGGGGCGAACAGGGTGTCCTGGCCGCCGTCCGCCTCGGCCAGGCCGGGCTCCGGCAGGTCCTCCGGGACGGGCAGGCCGCGCAGCCGGGACCAGGCGGCGCCGAGCGAGCGGGGCGCGCCGAACCGGCCCTCGTGCGCCAGCAGCAACGCCTCGACCAGCCGCAGGTCGTGGCAGCGGGCGAGCCGGTCGGGCAGGCACGGCAGCAGCGGGGCGTACCCGGAGTCGGCGGCGGCCCAGACCCAGCGCGGCCCTGGCCGGCGGTCGCTCCCGGCGGCCTCCCGGGCGGCGACGGCGGCGGCGAGGTCGCGGACGGACTCCGGCGGGCCGAGCGGGGCGCCCGCGTCGTCCAGCGGCTGGAGCCGGCCGCCGGGGCCGTGCGGGTCGGGCGCGAGGGCGGTCCTGGGTGCCACGGGGGCTGCTCCTCTCCGGCGCGCGGTCGGGCGTGCGGGGACGGGTACGGGGCGCGGGCCCGCGGGCGGGCGCGCCGCGGGCCCGCGACCGACGGGTCCGCAGCCTCGACGTTAACGGGTGGGTACGACGGCGGGCGGCGAGCAGGCATCTGCAACGGGAGGGAAAGCGCGTGGGCAGGGCGGGGGACACGGCGTATGGTTCGCGAAATGACCGAGAACCCGTTCTTCCAGGCCAGCTCGCTGGTCTACGAGCTCCCGCCGTTCGCCGAGATCCGCGAGGAGCACTACCTGCCCGCGTACGAGCGGGGGATGGCCGAGCAGCTGGCCGAGATCGCGGCGATCACCGCCGACCGGAGCCTGCCGACCTTCGAGAACACCCTGGTGGCCCTGGAGCGCTCCGGGGCGCTGCTGCGCCGGGTCGACGCGGTGTTCCTCAACCAGTCCTCCTCGGACACCACCGACGTGCTGGACGAGGTGGAGGCGAAGGTGAGCCCGCTGCTCGCCGCCCACCACGACGCGATCCACCTGGACCTCGCGCTGTTCGCCCGGATCGAGGCGCTGTACGAGGAGCGCGCCGGGCTCGGCCTGGACCCGGAGTCGCTGCGCCTGCTGGAGCGCCGGTACACCGCCTTCGTGCGCTCCGGCGCCCGGCTGGGCGCGGCCGAGCAGGCCCGGCTGCGCGAGCTGAACGCCGAACTCGCCGCGCTCGGCACCACGTTCCAGCAGAACGTGAACGCCGACACCCGGGCCGCGGCGCTGGTCCTGGACTCGGCCGAGGAGCTGGCCGGGCTGGCCGAGGGCGCGATCGCCGGTGCCGCGGAGAACGCCCGGGTGCTCGGCCACCAGGGGAAGTACGTGCTGAGCGTGCGGAACACCTCCGGTCAGGCCGAGCTGTCCCAACTCACCGACCGCTCGGTGCGCGAGCGGCTGCTGGCCGCCTCGATCGGCCGGGGCGTCGAGGTCAACGGCCCGCTGGCGGTCCGGACGGCCGCGCTGCGCGCCGAGCGGGCCGCGCTGCTGGGGTACCCGAGCCACGCCGCGTACGTGGTGGCGGACGAGACGGCCGGCACCGTCGAGGCGGTCTCCGCGCTGCTGTCCCGGCTGGTCGGCCCGGCCGTGGCGATGGCCCGCCGGGAGGCCGGGGAGCTGGCCCGGGAGGCCGCCGCGGACGGGATCGGGGAGATCGCCGCGCACGACTGGGCGTACTACTCGGAGAAGGTCCGGCAGAGCTCCTACCAGGTGGACGCGGCGGTGCTGCGCCCGTACTTCGAGCTGGAGCGGGTGCTGCGGGACGGCGTGTTCTTCGCCGCCAACCTGGCGTACGGGGTGAGCTTCACGGAGCGGCCGGACCTGACGGCCCACCACCCGGACGCGCGGGTCTACGAGGTGTTCGAGGAGGACGGCAGCCCGCTGGGCCTGTTCATCGGCGACTTCCACGCCCGGGCGTCCAAGCGCGGCGGCGCGTGGATGTCCGAGCTGGTCGCCCAGTCCCGGCTGACCGGGCAGCGGCCGGTGGTGCTGAACAACCTCAACATCCCGCGTCCGGCGCCCGGTGAGCCGGCGCTGATGGACTGGGACGAGGTGCGCACGCTGTTCCACGAGTTCGGGCACGCGCTGCACGGGCTGTTCTCGGACGTGCGCTACCCGCTGTTCTGGGGCACCTCGGTGCCCCGGGACTTCGTCGAGTTCCCCTCGCAGGTCAACGAGATGTGGATGGTCCGGCCGGAGGTGCTGGCCAACTACGCCCGCCACCACGCGACCGGGGAGCCGCTGCCGGCCGAGCTGGTCGAGCGGATGACGGCGGCCGAGGGTTTCGGGCAGGGCTTCCGGACGGTGGAGTACCTGGCGGCCACCCTGCTGGACTGGGCGTGGCACACCGTGCCGCAGGGCGGGGAGATCACGGACGCCGAGGAGTTCGAGGCGCGGGCGCTCGCGGCGGCCGGGATCGCGGTGGACGCGATCCCGCCGCGCTACCGGACGGGGTACTTCCAGCACATCTTCTCCAGCGGCTACAGCGCGGCGTACTACGCGTACATCTGGTCGGAGGTGCTGGACGCCGACACCGTGCAGTGGTTCGAGGGCAACGGGCGCCCGGTGCGGGAGAGCGGTGAGCTGTTCCGGCGCGAGCTGCTGGCGCGCGGGTTCAGCCGGGACCCGCTGGAGTCCTTCCGCGCGGTGGTCGGCCGGGCACCCGAGACCGGGCCGCTGCTGGCCCGCCGCGGGCTGGTGTGACCGGGGCCCGTCCTGCCGGTCGTTCCCGGGGCCGAGCCGATCGACGGGACGGGCCCTAACGCGCGGTGAGCGAGACCGTCACGGTCGTGCCCGGGCGGGCGTGCGGGAGCCGGATGCGTACGGTTCCCGCACGCCCGTCCGTCGGCTGCACGACCTCGACCCGGGCGTCGGCGGGGGAGACGGCGATCCGGGCGCCGTGCGGGAACGCGGCCGGGGGCAGCAGGAGTTCACTGCCGCGCCCGGTGCCGTCGGCGCGCCAGCGCACGGTGCCGCCGTCGGCGCGGACGTCGGTGCCCGCGACGGCCACCGGGTAGGGGCCGAAGGCGGGCTCGTCGCCGGGGGCGGGGCGTCCGGCCGGGTCGAGCGCGCAGTAGCCGCCGTTGCCCCGGCACCAGTACCACATCGTCCAGCCCTCGGCGAAGCCGTCCATCGCGGCGACCTGACGGCGGACCAGCTCGGAGTTGCCCGGGGTGCGGGAGTCGGGCGGGCCCCACTCGCCGACCAGGACGGGCAGGCGGTGGGCGGCCGGGTAGCCGGTGATCGCGGCGGTGTACTGCTCCACGAAGCCGTCGGCGGGGTTCCAGTCGGCGCCGCCCTCGACCGCGGTGTCGTAGAAGTGCGGGGCGTAGCCGAGCCGGGGTGCGCCGGGGCGCGGGTCGGCGAAGCCGGGCAGCCGGGTGGGCACGCCCTGGCCGACCAGCACGGTCGGCTCGACGAACAGCCAGGCGCGGGAGTCGGAGCGGCGCACGGCGGCGATCAGGCGGCGGTACATGTCGGCGAGCCGGCCCTGCTCCAGGGCGGCGGAGGCGGCGGCCAGCACGGCCGGGTCGCTCGGGTCGCCGTCCACCGGGCCGAACGGCTCGTTGAACAGGTCGTAGCCCAGCAGCGAGCGGTGGCCGCGCAGTTCGCGGGCGAGCCGGGCGTAGAAGTCGGCCTGCCAGGCGCGCAGGTCGGGGTCGTCGTAGAGGTGGCGGAAGGCGGCCTGGACGGCGGGCTGGAAGTATCCGGCGAACCAGTCGTCCGGGTCCGGGGTGAACGGCAGGTCGTCGTCCCGGGTGGCCCAGACGGGGATGCCGTTGGTGCCGCCGCCGAACTTCGGCCCGTAGACGTCCTGGTGGAAGTCGACCAGGACCAGCAGGCCGAGCCGGTCGGCCCGGTCGAGGAGCCGCTGGAGGCGGTGCAGCTCGGTGGGGTCGAGCCGGCCGCGCTCGGGCTCCAGCCTGGTCCAGGAGACCGGCAGCCGGACCAGGGTGAAGCCCTGGGCGGCGATGGCGTCGAGGTCGGCGGCGGTGGCCTCGGCGTACTTGTCGAGGTTGAAGCCGCGCAGTCGCAGGTGGCGGCCCTCGGCGTCGGTGAGGGCGGTGCGGCCGTCGGCGGCGGTGACGGTGCCGGTGGGGAAGCGGTCCGGTCGTCCGCCGTGGGCCGAGGCCGGGACGGCGGTGAGGGCGGCGGTGGCGGCGAGCAGCAGGGCGACGGCGGTGCGGCGCAGGCGCATCGGGGACCTCACACGGCGGGGGTGGGGGTGGGGCCCGATGATGCCCGTGCTGCCGCCCGCCGCACAAGGGTCGTGCACGCGAGGCTCGTGCGGGCAAGGGCCTTGCGTGCAGGGGGAGTTCAGCCGGCGGCCTGGGCCGGGGACTCGGCGGGCGCGGGCGGCAGGACGGCGGTCGGCAGGTCCGCGGCGGCGGCCAGCCGGCCCCAGAGCAGGTCCGCCAGCGCCTGCACCATCCGGGTGCGCGAGCAGGGTCTGGTCTCCAGCCACCAGTCCCCGGCGGCCAGCACCATGCCGGTGATGCCCCGGCCCCAGGCCTCGGCGAGCAGGTCGCGGTCGGCGCCGAGGTCGACCTGGCTCTGCACGGCCCGGGTGATCTCCTCGGCGATCTGCTTGAGCGCGGGGGCGAGCGCGTTGCCGGCGCCGTTCGGGTCGCCCGGCTCGGGGTGGGTGAGCAGCCGGTAGACCTGGGGGCGGGCCTCGATGCCGGCGAGGTAGGTGTCCAGCACGTGCTCGACCCGGTCGCGGCGCTCCAGCGGCTCGGCGAGGGCGGCCCGGACGGCGGCCAGCAGTCCGCTGGTGTGGCGCTCGGTCAGGGCGCCGATGAGGCCGTTCCGGTCGCCGAAGTGGCGGTAGAGGATCGGCTTGGTGATGCCGGCCTCGGCGGCGATGGCGTTCATGCTGGCGCCCGGCCCCTCGCGCTGGATGACCCGGTCGGCGGCGTTGAGCAGCTGCTCGCGGCGGGGCTCTCGGGACATGCGCTGCTCCTCGGGATCGGTTCGGCGGGGTCTGCCTGGGCGTTGACACCGGTTACCAATCAGTAGCAGACTCCCACGATGTTACCGGAGGTAACACCCTGGTCGGCCGCACACGTCTTCGGAGGCAAGCACCATGAGCAGCACGTTCTCGCTGGACCCGGGCGCGGACCAGCTCGCCGTACGCGACTGGCTGCACGGTTTCGCCGCCGACGTGATGCGACCGGCCGCGGCCGAGTGGGACGAGCGCGAGGAGACCCCCTGGCCGGTCATCCAGGAGGCCGCCAAGCTGGGCATCTACTCGCTGGACTTCTACGCCCAGCAGTACTTCGACCCCTCCGGCGTCGGCATCCCGATCGCCATGGAGGAGCTGTTCTGGGGCGACGCGGGCATCGGGCTGTCCATCGTCGGCACCACTCTGGCCGCCGTCGCGGTGCTGGCCAACGGCACCGACGAGCAGATCGGCACCTGGACCCCGCAGATGTTCGGCACCCCGGAGGACGTCAAGGTGGCCGCCTTCTGCTCCTCCGAGCCGGACGCCGGCTCCGACGTCTCGGCGCTGCGCACCCGGGCGGTGTACGACGAGGCGAAGGACGAGTGGGTGCTCAACGGCACCAAGACCTGGGCCACCAACGGCGGGATCGCCGCCGTGCACGTGGTGGTCGCCACCGTCGACCCGGAGCTCGGCGCGAAGGGCCAGGCCTCCTTCGTCGTCCCGCCGGGCACCCCGGGGCTGAGCCAGGGCCAGAAGTTCAAGAAGCACGGCATCCGCGCCTCGCACACCGCCGAGGTGGTGCTGGACGGCGTCCGGGTGCCCGGCAGCTGCCTGCTCGGCGGCAAGGACAAGCTGGACGAGCGGCTGGCCCGGGCCCGCGAGGGCGTCAAGCGCCCGGGCGGCAAGGGCAACGCGGCGATGGCCACCTTCGAGGCCTCCCGCCCGGCCGTCGGCGCGCAGGCGATCGGCATCGCCCGGGCCGCGTACGAGGTGGCGCTGGACTACGCCAGGACCCGGGAGCAGTTCGGCCGGCCGATCATCGACAACCAGGGCGTGGCCTTCCAGCTCGCCGACATGAGGACCCGGATCGACGCGGCCCGGCTGTTGGTGTGGCGGGCCTCCTGGATGGCGGTCAACAACCAGCCGTTCACCGCGGCCGAGGGGTCGATGTCCAAGCTCTACGCGGGCGAGACCGCCAAGTACGTGACCGCGCAGGCGATGCAGATCCTCGGCGGCAACGGCTTCACCCGGGAGTACCAGGTGGAGCGGATGCACCGGGACAGCGCGATCTACTCGATCTTCGAGGGGACCAGCGAGATCCAGCGGCTGGTGATCGCCCGGGCGATCTCGGGGATGCCGATCCGCTAGCCGGTCGGTCCAGCAGTGGACAGTCCGGTGGGCGGCCCGTCACCGGCCGGACCGTCGGTGGGCGGCCCGTCACCGGCCGGACCGTCAGTGGGCGGCCCGTCACCGGCCGGACCGTCAGTGGGCGGCCCGTTATCGGGCGGCCCAGAAGGTGAGCCCGGCGGTGAGCGCGCCCACCACCGCGCCGACGATCGTCTGCGCGGTGGTGTGGTCCCGCAGGACCACCCGGGACCACCCGATCGCCGGGACCAGCGGTCCGAGCAGCAGCCAGAGCGGGCCGAGCGCGATGGCGAGGCAGACCACCGCGCCGGTGGCCACGGCGGTGTGCACGGAGACCTTCCACCAGGCGGTGATCACCAGGATCGGGACCAGCGAGGCGAACATCGCCAGCACCAGCGCGGTGAGGTCGGCCGGGGCGTCCAGTCCGATCATCACCGCGAAGCTGAGCAGCACCGAGCCCATGATGAGCGGGAGGACGGTCAGCCGGTGCTGCCGGTGGCCGACGTGACGGTCCGCCACCGTGCCCCGGCGCATGCCGCGCCGGATGAACAGGGTCGGGACGACGGCGGCGAACAGCACGGCGAACGCCGCCCAGCCGATGCCCGGCCAGCCGTAGCGGAGGCCGCCCAGCACCGGGAGCAGCGCGATGATCACGTTCTTCGGTTCGAGGCCGTCGGTGATGCGGCGGGCCCAGATCGTCCGGGGGGTGGGGGCGGGCGCGGCCTCGGCCTCGGTCGTCATCGGGGTGGGTGCTCCGGGGGCGTGAAGGGGCGGACGGATTTCGGTCGGATGATCGTACGGGTGCCGGTGCGGCCCCGTCCGCCGGCGACCCGGGCCCGGTGGCGGGCTCGGCTCAGAACCGGGCGGGGCGGCCCTCCAGGAAGGCGGCCAGTCCCTCGCGGACGTCCGAGCCCTCCCGGGAGCGGAGCAGCCAGGGGGCCAGGACCTCGTCGGCCTGCTCGGGCGGGGCGTCCAGGACGGCCTTGGCCGCGCCGATGGTGTGGGTCGAGCGGCGGGTCAGCAGCCGGGCGAAGTCCAGCGCGGCGGCGTCCAGTTCGGCCTCCGGCAGGACGCGTTCGGCCAGACCCAGCGGCAGCGCGTCCCGGCCGGTCACCAACTCGCCGGAGAACAGCAGGTACTTGGCCCGGGCCGGGCCGATCAGCCGGGCCAGCCGTACGGTCGGCACCGCCGAGTAGACCACGCCGAGCTTGGCCGGGGTGATCCCGAGCCGGGCGTCCTCGGCGACGAACCGCAGGTCGCAGGCGACGGCCAGCTGGCAGCCGCCGCCGACGCAGGCGCCGTGCACCACGGCGAGCGTCGGGTGGGGGAAGGCCGCCAGCGCCTCCTCGGCGGCGACGTTGGTCGCGTGGTAGGCCTCCGCACGGTCCGGATCGCCATACACCTCGGAGAGTTCGGCGATGTCCGCGCCCGCGCTGAAGGTGTTGCCGGCGCCGGTGAGCAGCAGGACGCGCACGCCATCGTGGCCGGCCAGCTGCTCCAGCACCTTGGGCAGCGCCTGCCAGATCGCCAGGGTCACCGCGTTGCGGCGGTGCGGGCGGGCGAACTCCAGGACCGCGACGCCGTCCTCGCCGACGTACGCGTTGAGGCCCTCGGCCTGGGCGGGCAGGGTGGAGCGGTTCCGCGTGAGCAGCGGCTGGTCCATGCGCACCTCCGGTCGGTCGTGGTGCGCCAACTCTCTCAGGCGGCGCGGGCGCAGTAGTCGCCGAGGCCGTGTTCGACCAGGGCGAAGGCGCGGCGGGCCCCCTCCAGTGCGGCGGACAGGGCGTCCGCGGCGCTCTCGCCGGCGAGCATCCGGCGCTGGTTCTCGCCGGTCAGCGCCAGGCGGGTGGCCAGCAGCTGAGCGGCGGCGATCCGCGCGGTCAGCTCGTCGCGGTCCGGGTCCTGGGCGAGGAGTTCGGCCGTCAGCAGGGACTGCGCCTGGTGGTCGAAGCCCGCCGTGGCGCGCATCAGCAGGGCGGGGGTGTGGTGGATCAGCCGGATCACGTCGAGTACGACCTGCTGGTCGCTCAGGCCGGTGGCGGGGTCGAACCGTTCCAGCGCGGACAGGTACTGCTCGCGCAGCGCCGTCACCGCCGAGATGCCCGGGGCGCGCTCGCGCACCACCTGGGCCGGCTCGTCGAGGTGCTGCTCCATGGGGCCCATGACCAGGTCTTCCTTGCTCGGGAAGTAGTTGAAGACGGTCATCTTGGACACCTCGGCGGCGGCCGCGATCTCGGCCACCGAGACCTGGTCGAAGCCGCGCTCGGCGAACAGGGCGATCGCGGTGCTCCAGATCCGGATGCCGGTCTGGATCTTCTTGCGCTCGCGCAGCGGGAGCGTGTCGAGGTCGATGTCGCGGCTGAGGTTCATGCCGGTGCGGGTCGCCATGGGGGAACCGTACCAGGATCAAAGATTGACCGAGCTGAATGATTGGCTTGGATGAAGAATTGACCAAGTACAAAAAGCCTGCCATGGTGGTGCCGAGCCCGCCGACCGCACCGGCCCGGGCCCGACTCCACTGATTCCGGGGGGACTTTCCGATGCCATCCGAGACCTTGGGCGCACCCGCGCAGACCGCGCCCGACCCGACCGCACCCGCCCTGATGACCCAGGCCCAGCGCGGGCTGGGCATGCTGCTCTGCCTGGTCACGATCGTGCTGGCGGTGCTCGACATGAACATCGTGTCGGCGGCCACGGTGCCGATCGTCCGGGACCTGGACCCCGTCCACGGCGTCGACCGGCTGCCCTGGCTGGTCAGCGCGTTCGCCCTGGCCGCCACCGCGCTGCTGCCGCTCTACGGCAGGCTCTGCGACTCCTACGGAGCCAAGCGCGTGCTCCTCGGGGCGGTTGCCACCTTCGCGCTCGGCTCGGCGCTGTGCGGGGCGGCGCAGTCGATGAGCCAGCTGATCGTCTTCCGGGCCGTGCAGGGCATCGGCGGCGGCGGGCTGATGAGCGTCACCATGGTCGTCATCGCCCAGTTCAAGGAGCCGGGCCGGCGCGCCGACGCCAAGGGCGGCGCCATGGGCGGGATCGTCGCGGGGCTGGGCATGGCGATCGGCCCGCTGGTCGGGGCGCTGCTCACCGAGCACGTCAGCTGGCGCTGGATCTTCTACGTCAACCTGCCGTTCTGCCTGGTGGTGCTGGTCGGCGTCGCCCTGGTGATCAAGCTGCCGAGGGCGGCGGGCCGCGGTGGCCTGGACTTCCTCGGCTCCGCCCTGGCCGCCGCGTTCGCGGTCGGGCTGCTGCTGGTCACCGAGTGGGGCGGCAGGGACTACGCCTGGACCTCCCCGGTGATCCTCGGGCTCGCCGCCACCACGCTTGCCGCGTTCGGCCTCTTCCTGTGGCGCCAGGCCGTCGCCGCCGCGCCGGTGCTGCCGCTGTCACTGTTCCGGATTCCGGTGGTGCGGCTGGGCTTCGCGATCCAGGGCCTGGTCGGGATGGGCATGATCGGCGCGATCGTCCACGTGATGCTCTACCTCCAGCTCGCCCGGGGCATCGCCCCGACCTCGGCCAGCCTGTATCTGATCCCGATGGCGGCCGGGATGACGGCCTCCGGCCTGGTCGCCGGCCGGCTGCTCGCCCGGGGCCGCTCGGTCGGGGTCCTGCTGCTGGCCGGCGCGGGCTGCGCGGCGCTCGCCCTGCTGTTGCTCGGCCTGAGCGGGCCGACCACCGCGCTGTCCACGGTGCTGGTCGAACTCGCCTTGCTGGGCTGCGGGTTGGGCCAGCTGATCGGCCAGCTGATCGTGGTGGTGCAGGAGGCCGCGCCGGTGCACCAGCTGGGTGTGGCGACCACCGGCATCCGGTTCTTCCAGAACCTCGGCAACGCGCTGGGTGCGGCGGTGTTCGGCACCGTGCTGGCCCGGGTCTTCGCGGGCGGCGAGCAGGGCTCGCCGCTGGGCGCCGTCCGGACGCTCACCGGGGCCGCGCGTGAGCACGCGGTGCGCAGCTTCACCGACGCCTTGGACGTGGTCTTCCTGTCGGCCGGCGGGGTGCTGGTGCTGGTGGTGTTGCTGGTGTGGCGGCTGCGGGTGGTCGGTGGCGCGGCCCTGGACGGAGGCGAGGCGGCCGAGCCGGGGGCCGTGGCCGCGGAGCGACCGGTGGCGGGGGCCCGGGCGGCCTGAGCGGCGCGGTTCGAGCGGCGGGGCCCGGTGGAACGGGGTTGTCCACCGGGCCCCGCCGTGTTCGCGGGTGGCTCAGCCCTGGCGGGTGGCCGTCCACTCCGGCGCCAGGATGGCCCAGATCTCCTTGTCGTAGCGGACCCCGTTGTACGGGTACCACTCGCGCAGCACGCCGTCGCGGGTCATGCCGAGCCGCTCGGCGACCGCCCGGCTGCGGGCGTTGACGGAGGAGCACCACCACTCGGCGCGGTGCATGCCGCGGGTGACGAAGGCGTAGTCGAGCAGCTGCTTGACGGCGGCGGTGATCAGCCCGTGGCCCTCGCCGGCCGGTTCGGTCCAGGCGCCGATCTCGCAGACGCCGGACCGGGCGTCGAAGCTCACGAACATCACGCCGCCGACCAGCGTGCCGTCCAGCCAGATGCCGTAGATCCGCTTCTGGTCGGCGGCCAGGCCGTCGGCGTAGCGCTGGAGGGTGGCGCGGGCGGAGTCGAGGTCGACCGAGAAGGTGGCCCAGGGGATCCACGGGTCGGTGTGGGCGCGGGCGCGGTCGAGGTGGGTCAGGAACTCGGGGGCCTGCCAGGGTTCCAGCGGGCGCAGTTCGGCGTTCTCGGTGAGCGGTACGGCAAACACGGGCGGCCTTTCACGGGTGGTGCTGAGGTTGGCTGGATCATTCATAACAAACGTTTGGTATGTACGATAGCCCCCATGACACCGGCCCGTGGAGACCATGACGCCCGCCGCTCGGAAGTCTCCGAGGGGGTGTGGCGAGTGCTCTCCACCCGCGGCTTCGAGGGGCTGACCCTGCGCGCGGTGGCCGCCGAACTGGGCGCCTCCACCGGACTGTTGACGCACTACTTCCCGAACAAGCGGGCGCTGCTGAGCCATGCGCTGGAGGAGCTGGACCGGCGCTCGCTGGGCCGGCCCCGGCGCACCGCCCCCACCGACGGCAGCCTGCCGCCGGCCGGGCTGGCCCGGGTGCGGGCGTCGCTGCTGGACGTCCTGCCGCTGGACGGCGAGTCCGCGGCCGACAACCGGATCTGGGTCGGCTCCTGGGACCACGCCCTGGCCGATCCGGAGCTGGCGGCCGCGCACGCGGGCCGCTACGCACGCTCGCGCACGGCGCTCACGGAGCACGTCGCGGACGCCCAGCGGCTGGGGGAGCTCCCGGCGCAGGCCGACCCGGCCGCGCTCGCCGCGGGGGCGCAGGCCTTCGTGCTGGGCCTGGTGGTCCAGGCGCTGTTCGCCCCGGAGGACTTCCCGGCGGAGCGCCAGGCGGAGCTGCTGGACGCCTATCTGGCCGGGCTGGCGGCGTAGGCCGGGGCGGTCCGGTCGGGGGTGGCCCGGCCCGGTCGGGGCGGACCGGTGCGTTCGGGTGGGGATTCGCCGGGAATTCCGCTTGTTCCGGTTGACCCTGTTTTCGGCCCCGCTTCCGCGGCGGCCACGACACGTATGGTCGCGAGTTCTGTGCAGCGGGTGCGTAGGCGGTTGGTGCGCGGGATCACCGACTGGTCCGGAACGGGCACGGAAAGTGTCCGTCGGCGTGGTGGCCTGCGGAATTGGCGGGTGGTGCCCCCAGCAGGATTCGAACCTGCGACCTACCGCTTAGAAGGCGGGTGCTCTATCCGCTGAGCTATGGGGGCGGGACGGGCGGCGCCCTGGCGGGCGCGACCGTGGCCGGGATCGGGCTGGCGAGCGCCGGGGCGCGCGCTGTCCGGCCCCGTGCCTGAGGGTGGGGGTGGGGGTGGTGGGCCCTCGCCCTGTCGGGGACAGGATAAGGGTGTCCAGTTCCCAGGCCGGGTGTGACGACACCGCCGTCGGTGTGTCGGTTCGGTGGGGCGGTCCGATAATCGCAGGTGAAGGCCGTGAGTGCAGCGGTCTGGGAGTGTTCCGAGCCGGACGTTGTGCAGTCGTTACGGGGCTGCCTCCTCACCCGTTATGGATTCGGCACGGAGAATGCGTCGCCGACGGTGCGGGTGGGGGCCTTAATCGCGGTTGCGCCGGTCGGATGACGTGCGCGGACGCCTGCCGGGGTGCGTTCCGGAGAGCGTTCCCGGGCGGGTTCCGGGGCGGGCTCCCGGGTGCGCCGGCGGGGCGAGGAGCAGCGGGTTTGTTGTCATGGCCGCGAAGAGATGGGGGTCGAAGCGGCGGCGGAACGCTGAAATTCACCCCCGCGAGTGACAACAGTTCCACAGGCCCGAGTTATCCACAGGATTTCGGAAGTCGGTCGCCGGGATTTCTTCCCGAGTGCACGCTCAAGGCGCACCGATCGATTCCGTACGGTGCATCGGTGAGAACGGAGGGTGTGCCGTGAGCGAGACGCACGTGACGGTGATCGGCAATGTGGCGACGGAGGTGAGCTACGGCGAAACGAGCGGCGGGGTGCCGATGGCCAGCTTCCGGCTCGGTTGCACCGAGCGGCGGTACGACCGGCAGCGCGAGTGCTGGGTGGACGGCGAGACGCAGTGGGTGGCGGTGACGGCCTGGCGGGCACTGGCGGTCAACCTGATCGGCTCGCTGGCCAAGGGCGATCCGGTGCTGGTGAGCGGCCGGCTGCGGGTGCGCGAGTGGATGGACGGAGAGGTGAGGCGGAGTCGGGCCGAGATCGACGCCCGATCGGTCGGACACGACCTCACCCGCGGTACCACGGCGTTCCGGTGGGCGGCGGGGGTGCGCGGGCAGCCGCCGGGTGGTGCCGGGCCGGCCGGGGCGGAGGCCGGGGGCGAGGCGGTGCCGGAGTGGATCGTCAGCGCGGTGGAGGCGCGCAGGAGCTCCGCGGTGGCGTCCGGGTCGCCCTCCTCGGCAGCCCCGGCGGCGGTCGCGGCGCCGGTCGTGCGGGCGCTGCCGCCGGGCGGGAGGGTGGCCACCGGGGAGTCGGGCGAGGTGGCCGAGAGGGAGCGGGGAGGTGACGCCGCAGGCGCCCTGACCTGACGGGTCGGTGACCTTCCCTGTCGACAAATATGTTGATCGAGAAGGTTGTTGCGCCCGCACGCGCAATCCGGCCGGATAACAGAAAACGACCGGCGGTTTTCCGGCCGACCGTCAACTTGTGTGGGACCCGAGGGGATTGATAACGATCCAGATACGGAATCGTCCTGATTTCGCATGGGGGTTTCGAGGCCTCCGGGGCTCAATAGGATCGTCTGGTTCATACCGCAGCTGTGCCACAGGGGGCACTTGCGGAACGGCAAGTCGGCGGGCTGCCCACTCGGTGCGGCCGGGCCCGGAGGGATCCCAGATGTTTCAGAGGCAGGGGCGGAGTCTGTCCCGGATAACCACTGTCATGCTCACGACCAGCTTGGCGCTGGGCGGTGGCCTGTTCGCAGCCGGTGCGGCGGCCGCGGCCGGTACCCCGGCCTCGGGCGTGACCGCGGAAGTCCAGAACGAGATGCTCGGCGAGAAGGTCGAGGTCGACGGCCGGACCGTCGACGGCGGCCTGTTCACCCTCAAGACGGGCGCGGGCGAGAAGCTCCGGACGTACTGCATCGACTTCGACAACCCGGTCTACCTGGACAGCAACGCCAAGTATCACGAGGCGGACTGGGCGGCGAGCTCCCTCAACAGCAACGCCAACGCCCCCAAGATCCGCTGGATCCTGGACAACTCGTACCCGCAGGCGAGCCTGGCCTCCCTGGCCACGGCCATCCACGTCGACGGCCTGAGCGACGCGGACGCCGCCGCCGGCACCCAGGCCGCGATCTGGAAGTTCTCGGACAACAAGAACGCCATCCCGCGCAACGACAAGGCCAAGAAGCTCCGCGACTACCTGGTCGGCGACGCCAACAAGGGCGTCGCGGCCGAGCCCAAGCCCTCGCTGACCCTCGCTCCGGACTCGGTCTCCGGGAAGTCGGGCGGCAAGCTCGGCCCGTTCCTGCTGAACTCCAGCGCGAACGAGGTCAAGCTGAGCGTCACCGGTGACGCCGCGGACAAGATCAAGCTGCTGGACAAGGACAACAAGCCGGTCAACGGCAGCCTGACCGGTCCGATCGGCAAGGACACCCCGCTGTACCTGGACGTGCCGGCCGGCACCCCGGACGGCAAGGCCGCCATCAACGCCACCGCCGAGGCCAACGTCCTCAGCGGCCGGGTCTTCATGAGCAAGGTGGACAACCAGGGCCGCCACAGCCAGACCATGATCCTGGCCGGCTCCACCAAGGTGAACGTCGCGGCCGGCGCCAAGGCCACCTGGAAGCAGGGCAAGGGCGCGCTGATCGACAGCTCCGCCAAGGAGGAGTGCGCCGCCGGCGGCGTGCGGGTGTCCGTCACCAACACCGGTGACGAGGCCGCCACCGTGACGGTCGGCAAGCAGCAGGTCGCCGTCCAGCCGGGCAAGACCGAGACCGTGCTGGTCAAGGTCGAGGAGAAGACCAGCTACGACTTCACCGTGACCGGCCCGAACGGCTACTCCAAGCAGTTCACGGGCGTCCTCGACTGCAAGGTCGGCGTGACCCCGACCCCGGCCCCGACCACCCCGGCCGCGACCGGCACCCCGTCGGGCACCCCGAGCGCGGCCCCGTCGGGCACCCCGAGCAACGGCGCCGGCCAGCCCGCCCCGGCGACCACCAGTGCCGCCCCGGGCACCGGTGGCCTGGCCCAGACCGGTGCCAATGACTCCACCCCGATCCTCGCCGCCGTCGCCGGTGGCCTGGTCGTGGCCGGTGGCGCCGCCGTCTTCGTCCTGCGCCGCCGCGGCCGCCACGGTCGCAGCGCCGCCTGAACCGACTGAACCGCCCGAGCGGGCCGGGAGGCACTGACCTCCCGAGGCCCTGAGAGCGGCAACCGGCCCGGCTCCCCGCACCTGCTGCGGGGAGCCGGGCCGTCGCGCTGTGCGGGGCGGGGAGCGGCTCCGGCCGTGGTGAGGGGGCCGAGGGGCGGAACCGGGCCGTCGTGTTTCCGGATGTGGGGCGGCAGTGGCGGAGGGGGAGCCGGGCCGCCGGGCTCCCGCCGGTGGGAAGCGGCTGCGGATACCCCTGTGGGGTCACCTGGGCGATTCGGGGCTCCGGGCCGGGTGCGGCACAATGGAAGGCTGCAAGCCGAATTACTCCCGACGACGCCGGAGCGATCTCACGTGGCGGAATACATCTACACGATGCGCAAGGTGCGCAAGGCTCACGGAGACAAGGTCATCCTTGACGACGTGACGCTCAGCTTCCTCCCCGGAGCGAAGATCGGCGTCGTGGGCCCCAACGGTGCCGGTAAGTCCACCGTGCTGAAGATGATGGCCGGCCTGGAGCAGCCCTCCAACGGCGACGCCTTCCTCTCGCCCGGCTTCACCGTCGGCATGCTGCTCCAGGAGCCGCCGCTGGACGAGACCAAGACGGTCCTGGAGAACGTCCAGGACGGCGTCAAGGAGATCAAGGGGAAGCTCGACCGCTTCAACGAGATCGCCGAGCTGATGGCGACCGACTACTCGGACGCCCTGCTGGAGGAGATGGGCAAGCTCCAGGAGGAGCTGGACCACGCCGAGGCCTGGGACCTGGACGCCCAGCTGGAGCAGGCCATGGACGCCCTGGGCTGCCCGCCCGGCGACTGGGCGGTCACCAAGCTCTCCGGTGGCGAGAAGCGCCGCGTCGCGCTCTGCAAGCTGCTGCTGGAGGCCCCGGACCTGCTGCTGCTCGACGAGCCCACCAACCACCTGGACGCCGAGTCGGTGAACTGGCTGGAGCAGCACCTGGCCAAGTACAAGGGCACCGTCGTGGCCGTCACCCACGACCGGTACTTCCTGGACAACGTGGCCGGCTGGATCCTGGAGCTCGACCGCGGCCGCGCCATCGGCTACGAGGGCAACTACTCCACCTACCTGGAGACCAAGCAGTCGCGTCTGAAGGTCGAGGGCCAGAAGGACGCGAAGCGCGCCAAGCGCCTCAAGGAGGAGCTGGAGTGGGTCCGCTCCAACGCCAAGGGGCGCCAGGCGAAGTCCAAGGCCCGTCTGGCCCGCTACGAGGAGATGGCGGCCGAGGCGGACAAGATGCGGAAGCTGGACTTCGAGGAGATCCAGATCCCGCCGGGCCCGCGCCTGGGCAACATCGTCATCGAGGTCGAGAACCTCAACAAGGCCTTCGGTGAGAAGGTCCTGATCGACGACCTGAGCTTCACCCTGCCGCGCAACGGCATCGTCGGCATCATCGGCCCGAACGGCGCCGGCAAGACCACCCTGTTCAAGATGCTCCAGGACCTGGAGACCCCGGACAGCGGCACGGTCAAGGTCGGCGACACCGTCAAGATCAGCTACGTCGACCAGACCCGCGCCAACATCGACCCGAAGAAGACCCTCTGGGAGGTCGTCTCCGACGGTCTGGACTGGATCAACGTCGGCCAGGTCGAGATGCCGTCCCGCGCCTACGTGTCGGCCTTCGGCTTCAAGGGCCCGGACCAGCAGAAGCCGGCCGGTGTGCTCTCCGGTGGTGAGCGCAACCGCCTGAACCTGGCGCTCACCCTCAAGCAGGGCGGCAACCTGCTGCTCCTCGACGAGCCCACCAACGACCTCGACGTCGAGACGCTCTCCTCGCTGGAGAACGCCCTGCTGGAGTTCCCCGGCTGCGCCGTGGTCATCTCCCACGACCGCTGGTTCCTGGACCGAGTGGCCACCCACATCCTCGCCTACGAGGGCGACAGCAAGTGGTTCTGGTTCGAGGGCAACTTCGAGTCGTACGAGAAGAACAAGATCGAGCGGCTCGGCGCCGACGCCGCCCGCCCGCACCGGGCCACGTACAAGAAGCTGACCCGAGGCTGACACCCAGCCGTCACGACGGCCCGGCAGACTGCCCTCCGGGGCGGCCTGCCGGGCCGCGGCCCGTCGCCACCGTCCGCCGCACCGGCGGTGCACGGCGGCGGGTGACCGGACACCGAGGAGAACTCCCGTGGCTCGCCACATCTACGCCTGCCCGCTGCGCTGGTCCGACATGGACGCCTTCGGGCACGTCAACAACGTGGTCTTCCTGCGCTACCTGGAGGAGGCCCGGATCGACTTCATGTTCACCCAGGCCGCCGCGGCCGGCGCCGGGGAGTTCGCGGGCGGCTCGGTGGTGGCGCGCCACGAGATCGACTACAAGCGTCCGCTGGTGCACCGGCCCGAGCCGGTCACCATCGAGACCTGGGTGACGAAGATCGGCGGCGCCTCGCTGACCGTCTCGTACGAGATCAAGGACGTCGCCGAGGACGGCAGCGACGTCGTGTACGTCCGGGCGTCCACCGTGGTCGTCCCCTACGATCTGGCCGAGGGCCGGCCGCGCCGGATCTCGCCGGTGGAGCGGGAGTTCCTCGGCCGCTTCATGGACGAAGAGCCGGCCGTCGCCGCCGTCTGACCCCACCTGACGATTCGAGCTGAACCGCTGTGACCATCACCGCCCGTCTCGCCCTGGCCGACACCGGGGAGGCCGCCGACCTCTCCGCCTTCCTGCTGCGCCTGCTGCGCTTCGACCGGGCGGCGGCCGTCCGGCTCCAGGCGGTGGGACCGGGCGACGGGGACGGCGTGCTGGCGGTCTTCGGACGGTTGCCGCTGGGCGGTTCGGGCGTGCTGGCGATCCGCACCGTGCGGCTGGGCGGCCTGGACGAGCCGGTGGACCTGACCGTCTCGGCGGGCCAACTGCTGGACGGCGTGGACGCCGAGGCGGGCACCGTCGTGCTGCCCGCGCCGGTGACCGGCCCGGCCTGGGCGGGGCTGTTGCCGCCGCGCACCGGCTGGCGCCCGGTCGGCGCCCCGCCGGCGGCCGAGGTGTACCCCGAACTCATGGCCGGGGTACAGGAGTTCCGCGAGCGCAGCGAGGCCGTCCCGGCGCACCACCAGAGCCGAGCGGCGCTGGACGCGCTGGCCGACGAGATCTGGTCCCGCCCGGTGACCGTGCTGCCCGAGCTGCCGCTGCGCGCGCTGCACGCCGCGTACGTGATCGGCTTCCTGAAGCCCGGCGCCCCGCTGACCGTGCACCGGGCGGGCGGCTGGCTGCGGCTGAGCGCCCCGGCGGGCTCGGTGGCGGTGCGCACCGTGGCCGCGCCGGGCGCTGGGCTGGGGCTCAGCCCGGTCCGGTAGCCCCGGTCCCTTGGCCCCCGGTCCGGTAGCCCCGGTCCCTTGGCCCCCGGTCCGGTAGCCCCGGTCCGGCAGCACGGCGTACGGGCTCCGGGAACGGGCTCAGCCCGGGGTGTTGATCATCGAGGCGGCGGCGTAGGTCAGGTACTCGAGCAGCTGCTGCTCGTGCTCGGCCGGCAGCTCCAGGCTCGCCGCGGCCGCCCGCATGTGGGTGAGCCAGGCGTCGTGCGCGGCCTTGTCGACCTTGAACGGCACGTGCCGCATCCGCAGCCGCGGGTGGCCGCGCCGCTCGCTGTAGGTGCGCGGGCCGCCCCAGTACTGCATCAGGAAGAGGGCCATCCGCTCCTCGGCCGGCCCGAGGTCCTCCTCGGGGTACATCGGCCGCAGCAACTCGTCCTCGGCGATGCCTTCGTAGAACCGGTGGGCCAGCCGCCGGAAGGTCGGCTCACCGCCGACCTGGTCGTAGAAGGTCTCCTCGCTCAACGTGCCTCGCCGGATCTCTCTCACCCGACCATGGTCGCAGACGCCGACGGGGTCGTACACCGGGACCAAAGGCGTACGACCCCGTCGGGATCGGTGGATGTCGACCGGGGAGGGTCAGTCCTCCCAGCGGAACAGCTTCCAGGAGATGCCGGTCAGCACGGCCGCGAAGAGCAGCAGGCCGCCCATCGTCGGCAGGGCGTCCATGACGCCCCCGCCGCGGGTGAGCACCGACTGGGCGGAGTTGACCAGGTAGTGCAGCGGCATGACCTCGGAGACGGTCTTCAGCCAGCCCGGGGCGCCGTCCAGCGGGAAGAACGAGCCGGACAGGAAGGACATCGGCAGCACGATGATCTGCGAGATGCCGTTGGCGGCCTCCTCGGTCTTGGCGACCGAGCCGGCCAGCAGGCCGATCGACATGAAGGCGAGGGTCGCGCAGGCCACCAGCGGGATGACCAGCCACCAGTTGCCGGTGAGCTTCAGCCCGAAGAAGCTGGTCGCGACCACCAGGAAGACGGCGGTCTGCAGGAACGCGGTCAGCAGCGAGACCAGGACCCGGGAGGAGACCACGGTGCCGGCGCTGATCGGGGCCAGCCGCAGCCGGCGCAGCACCTTGGACTTGCGCCAGTTGACCAGGGTCAGCGCGGCACCGAACACCGCGCCGGTGGCGACGGCCCAGCCGAGCAGGCCGGGGGTGAGGAACTGGATCGGCTTGAGCGACTTGTCCTCGACCTGCTGGGAGTCCAGCACGAAGGCCGGCTTCTGACCGGTGGCCGCCTGGTTGGCGTTCTGGACCACCGAGTTGAGGATGCCCTGGAGCGCGCCGGCGCGGACCTGGTCGGCGGCGGTGTAGCGCAGCTCGACCTTGCCGTCCGGGCCCTGCTTGATCAGCGCGTCGTAGTCGCCCTTGCGGACCTTCTCCAGCGTGGCGGCCTCGTCGTCGGTCTTCGTGACGGTGAGGACCTTGTCCAGTCCGGCCCGCTCGTCGCCCTGGATCGAGTCGAACAGCTTCACCGCGCCGACCTGCGCCACCTTGGCGTGCGGGCTGCCGGAGCTCTTGGTCACGGTGCCGAAGAACACCAGGAACACCAGCGGGAACAGCAGGATGAAGAAGGTCGCGGTGCGGTCGCGCTTCATCCCGAGCAGCATGGCGCGGGACAGGCTCCAGAACGCGCTGACCCGCTCCCGCTCGCCGGCGGCCGGGCCGCCGCGCCGGCCGGACGCCTGCGGCTCGGTGGGGATGGTGGCGGTCATGCGCGGAACTCCCGTCCGGTCAGCTGGAGGAAGACGTCCTCCAGGGTGGCGCCGCGCACTTCCAGGCCGCGCAGCGCGTTCTGCTCGGCCAGGACGCTGAGCACCGGGGCGGGAAGGCGGGTGGAGACGGAGAGCGAGACGGTGTCGTCCTCCAGGGTGGCGATGTCGGCGCCGGCCGCGGTCAGCAGCTCCCGGGCCCGGTCGAGCGGGAGCTGGCCGGAGGCCACGCTGATCCGGACGGTGTCGTCGATCTCGCGGATCAGCGCCGCCGGGGCGCCGGTGTGCAGGATCTTGCCGTGGTCCATGATCGAGACCCGGTCGCAGAGCACCTCGGCCTCGTCCAGGTAGTGCGTGGTCAGCACGACCGTGCGGCCCTCGGCGTTGATGTCCCGCAGGAGGTCCCAGAGATTGCGCCGGGACTGCGGGTCCAGGCCGGTGGTGGGCTCGTCCAGGAAGACGAGCTCCGGGTCGTGGGCCAGTGCGCAGGCGATCGACAGGCGCTGGGCCTGGCCGCCGGACATCTGGTCGGTCAGGGTCTCGGCCTTGTCCGAGAGGCCGACCCGCTCCAGCATCGCGTCGGCCTGCTTGGGGCCGACCCCGTAGAACGACGCGAAGGTGCGGATGGTCTCCCGGGCCGTCAGTTTCCGGAAGAAAGCGGACGCCTGGAACTGCACGCCGATTCGCGGGAGCAGTTTCGGATTGCGCGGCCAGGGCTCCATGCCCAGGAGCTGGACCCGGCCCTCGTCCGGTTTCCGGACGCCCTCCAGGATCTCCATCGTGGTGGTCTTCCCGGCGCCGTTGGGGCCCAGGATCCCGTAGAACTCGCCGGCCTCGACGGTGAAGGACACCCCGTCGACGGCCTGCACATCCCCGTACCGCTGGCGGATGCCGTCAGCGGATATAGCAGCAGTCATGTGCCCTGAGCCTAGGGGTTGTGAAGGCTCTTGTGCACATCCGGGACAGCGAATTTGCGGATATTTTGAGGAGGGGGGCAAACAAAGCCGGGCCGGGCGGATGTCGAATTCCGCCCGGCCCGGCCGGAGTTGTCACCGGCGGTCCATCGGGCGAATTGCCCGATGGACTTTCAGCTGACGGTCGGCCGTCGTTCAGCCGCGGTGCACGGTGATGGTGGTCCAGGCGCCGATGTGGATCCGGTCGCCGTCGTTCAGCGGCACGGCGGTGTGCGGGGCGATCGGCTCCGCGCCGCCGTTCATGGTGGTGCCGTTGGTCGAGTCCTGGTCCACCAGGACCCAGCTGCCGTCCGCCTGTTCGGCGAGCAGCGCGTGCTGGTGCGAGGCGCCCGGGTCCTCCGGCGGTACGGACAGGTCGATCTCCGGCACCGTGCCGCGGTGCTGGCTGCGCCGCCCGATCCGCAGCTGGCCGCGGCCGGTCAGCGGGATCCGGCGCTCGGGGCAGTACGGCGGGAAGAACAGGCCGGCCGCCTCGGGACCGCTGCGGGCCATCATCTCGGTGAAGTAGTCCCGGTCGGCCGACACCACGGCGATCCAGTTGGTCCGTACCGGCTCGGCCGGGGCGGGTTCCTGGGGCTGCTGCGGCTGCGGCGGGGCCAGGTTGAAGGAGGTGCCGAAGTCGCCGCCGCGGCTGTTCGGGCCGGGGCCGGCCGGATGGGCGTACACCGGGCCGGAGTCCTCCCGCACCGAGGTGTCGGGGAACGCGCCCTCCGGCGGAGGGTAGCCGTAGGTGTGCGGCTGCTGCGGGGCGGGCGGGGCGACGGCCTGCTGGGCCGCCGGAGGCTGTCCGAGCGGAGGCTGTCCGAGCGGAGGCTGGCCGAGCGGCGGCTGACCGACCGGGGCGTGACCGTACGGGTCCTGGCCGGTCGGGGCCGGCGGTGGGGTGCCGCCGTAGGACGCCGGGATGTTCAGCGGCGGCTGCTGGGCCGGGCCGGGCGGGGTGTGGCCGGCGCCGGGCACCTGGCGGCGCGAGGGCGTGGAGAGCTCGTAGTCGTAGCCGCACTCCTCGCAGAACCGTCCGGTCTGCGGGCTGCGGCAGATCGGGCAGACCGTCAGGCCCGCGGTGAGGCCCTGCGGCCCGGCCTGCGGCGGGACGGCCCCGTGCGGGGGCATGGCCCCGTGCGGAGGCGGGGACACCGTGCCCGGAGGCGGGGGCACCATGCCGGGGGGCGGCAGGGGTGCCCCGGGCGGCGGGACGGCCCCCGGGGACATCGGCGGCGGAGGCGGCGGCGCACCGAAGGGCGCGCCGTGCCCCGGGTGCCCGGCGTGCGTGCCGGGCGCGGGGTTGGCTGCGTGCGCCCCCGGGTAGCCTCCGTGCGCCCCGGGTGTGGGGGCCGGCGGAGTCATCGGGAAGCCGCAGAAGTCGCACCAGTCCTCGGCCTGCGACTCGTGGCCCCTCGGGCAGATCGGCATCAGGTCCCCCTCGTTTCGGGCCGGCTCGGTGCGGTGTCGCGCCGGGGTGCCGGCCCGGTCACGTCTTCAGCGGTCACTTCTTCACACGTACCGTCTTGGTCGACCGGGTCTCAAGGGTCATCGAGTCGGCCTCGCTCACGTTCTTACGGAACCGAACCGTACCCTCCTTCGGGTCCACCACGTCCACCACCTTCTGGAGCAGCTTGTAGGTGCCCTCGTTCCCGGTCGCGTGTGCGATCCGGACGGCGGCGCCCAGCTTGGAGGTCGCGCGGTCGACGTCCCCGGCCCGGTGGGCCTCCAGGCCCTCCTGGATGGAGGAGGCGAGCTCGGCCTGCCCGGTGTAGTGGGCGACCTGCGGGCTGATCCGGGTGGAGGAGGCCAGGTCGTCGGTCCAGACCGCCTTGACCAGGCCCTGGGTGAGCACCTCCGAGGTGCCGCCGGCGACCTTCTCGGGCAGCACCAGGCTGACCCGGGCGGCGAGCATCTCGTTGCCGACCGAGGCGGCCGGCACCTCGACGCAGACGTGGTAGTCGCGGCTCTCGTCGCCCCAGGAACCGGTGGGGTAGTCGCCGGCCCGGGGGCCGGCCTCGGTGCGGCGGGAGGTCAGGTCCTCGACCGTGGGGGCGACCTGCTTGACGAACCTGACCGTGGCGTTGGCCGGGGTCCAGATCCGCAGGGCGACGTCGGCGACCTGCTTGCCCATCGCGCCGGCCATCATCGCGCGGAAGTCCTGGGCCAGGCCGGAGGGTTCGGCGACGATGTCGGTGGTGCCGAGCAGCGCCGAGGAGATCCTGCGCAGCTCGTCGATCCGCCAGTCGGTGCCCACACCGCGGCAGTCGGCGGTGAAGTGGCCGGTCACCCGCTCGATGTTGCGGGCCAGTTCCTCGGCCGACTCGTGCTCGTTGTTCCCGTCGGTGAGCAGGATGGCGTGCCGGATGGCGATGTCGCGGCGGGTGAGGAAGAGCGTGTCGGCCTTGGTCAGCCAGGTGCCCATCGCGGTGCCGCCGGCCGCGGTGAGCCGGCGCAGCGACTCCTTGGCCTGCTCGCGGGTGGTGGCGGATGCGGTGGCGAGGGTGCCGTCGCCGGGGTAGATGTCGCGGGCCTCGTGGGTGCCGGCGACCACGGCGAAGGCGGTGCCGTCGCGCAGCGCGTCGATGGCGGCGGCGGTGGCCTCGCGGGCGCCGTTGATCTTGGTCTTGGGGTAGTCCATCGAGCCCGAGCAGTCCACCAGGATGACCACGGCCGACGCGCTGTCGGTGCCCGCCGGAGTGGCGTCGGCGAAGCCGAGCGGCCGGCCGCCGGAGGTGCCGCCGCCGGTCGCGGTGACGGTGACGATGGCGTTGACCTCGCGGGCGCCGTCGGCCAGGTACTCGTTCTGGAAGATCTCCACGTTGAACCTGGGCAGGTTCGGCTTCGCCAGTGTTGCCATGGGGCGGTCGGCTCCCGTCGGGTGAGGGGTGGACGTGCTCGGGACGGTCGGGCGGGGCCCGCCGGGCGGGCCGGCGGGCCGTGGCGCCGGGGCGTCCGGCGGGCGGTCGGTCAGGCCGTCGGCGGGTGCGGCGGCTGCGGCGGGACGGTGGACGGGACGGACGGCGCCGGCGGGACCTCCGGGCGCGCGGGCGGGGCCGGAGGCAGCGGGGCTGCGGGCGAGCCGATCACCGGGATGTCCGGCAGGGTCGGTTCGTGGTCCTCGTCCTCCTGCGCGGCCGATCGGCCGGCGGGCCGCGCAGTGACCAGCGGCAGGTCCAGCGCGGTCGGGGTCTGGTCGGCCTCCTCGACGGCGGCCGGCGGGTCGATCGGCAGCACGGCGACGGTGATGTTGTCGTGGCCGCCGGCCGCGACCGCGAACTTCACCAGGGTCTGCGCCGTGGCGAGCGGCTCGGTGCGGGCGTCCGGGCGCACGTAGTACGCCAGGTCGGTGGCCGCCTCGGCGTAGTTCCACAGCCCGTCGGTGCAGATCAGCACCACCCCGGGGACGTGCGGGGTGAAGTCGAGGGTGTGCGGCAGGACCTCCTCGGCGTCGGCGCCGAGCCAGCCGGTGATCGCGTGCGCGCGCGGGTCGGCGTAGGCCTCGGCCTCGCCCATCAGCCCGGCCTCGACCATCCGGGCGGCCCAGGAGTCGTCCTGGGTGAGCCGGAACGGCTCGGCGGCCGCGCGGTCGTCCGGGATCCAGTACGCCCGGGTGTCGCCGACCCACCCGATGGTGACCCGGCCGCCAGCGGCTATCGCGCTGACGTAGGTGCAGGCGGGCGCGTTGAGGTCGGGCCGGGTGGGGCCGGCGAGGTCGGCGACGGCCTTGGCGGCGTCGGCGATGGCCTGGCGCATCGCCTGGTTCGGGTCCCGGCCGGCCTCCAGGGCGGTCAGCAGCGACTCGGAGGCGGCGTCCACGGCGGTCTCGGAGGCCTCGTCCGGGCGGTCGGAGGAGGAGACGCCGTCGCACACCACGGCGACCACGACCGGCTCGCCGCCGGGCAGCGAGGTCGCGGCGACGGTGAAGGAGTCCTCGTTGCGGTGGTGGCGCACGCCGCGGTCGCTGACCCCGGCGACGCCCCCGAGCGCCTTCTCCATGTGGTCGCGCGGGCGCGGCTGGGCGCCGCCGCAGCCCTCGCAGTAGCCGTCCGCGGCGACCTGCGGCTGCCCGCAGTGCACGCAGACCGGCCCGCGCGGCGACGGTACGGCCTCGCCGTGCGCGGCGGCCCAGCTCGCCGGCATCGCGCCGGGGGCCGCCCGGCCGTCCCGGCCGGTCCCGCAGGAGCCGCAGTAGGCGTCCTCCGGGTCCATCGGCTCCGAACAGCTCGGGCACTCGGTCTGCTGCGGCATCTGCTACACCCACGTCCTGGGACGGGCACGGTTGGCCCGTTCCACCATCTCGATCCTGGTCTCCGCCCGGTCGGCCAACCGGGCGAGTACCCGGTAGGACTGTTCCAGGGCGAAGCGCAGTTCCCGCTCCTGTGCGGGACGTCCCAGTACCACCAGATCGGTGGCCCGCCGGCCGGCGGCCGCCTCGGCGCCGACCCAGCCGAGGGCCGCGTCGAGCACCTCGACGGCGAGTTCCTCGCGGCGGCGGGCGTCCAGCCGCAGCGCGGTCAGCTGCGCGGAGCTCGCGCCGAGGTCGGCGGCCAGGTCGTCGGTGGGCCGGCGCTCGCGCAGCCGGGCCCGGACGGCGGCGATCCGGGCGGCGGTGTAGTGGCTGGAGGCGGCCGGGACGGTCTCCAGGACGCGGACCGCGCCGGTCCGGTCCTCCTCGGCCAGCCGGACCCGGGCCAGCCCGAAGGCGGCGCTCAGGTAGGCGTGGTCGGTGGCCCACACCAGCCGGTAGAACTCGGCCGCGTCGCCGCCGTCGCCGAGCAGTTCGGCGCAGATGGCGAGGGCCAGCTTGGGGGCGGCCTCGCCGGGGAACGCGTCGTAGACCGCGTCGAAGGCCTCCGCGGCGGCCCGCAGGCCGGACGTGGCTCGCCCGCCCGCCTCCGGGGGCTCCTGACCCGGTGCCGACGGTCGTCGCTCCGGCGCTCCTTCGGCGCTTGCCCGCTCGCCCTCCTCGCCCGCCCCCGGGCCGGAGGGGCCCACGCTTCCGGCACCGGCGGGCCCTTCGGCCCGGGGCGCGCCGACCAGCGCGGTCAGGCCGCGGTACCAGACCACCCGCCAGTCGTCCGGATGGTCCTGCTCCAGCTCGGCGAGGCGGCTCGCGGCGTCCCCGTGGCGGCCGAGTTCGAGCAGGGCGCGCAGCTCGCGCAGCCGGCTCTCGACCGAGACGGCGGGCGCGGCGGCCAGTGCGGCGAGCGTCTCCTCGGGGTCGGGGGTGACCAGGACGGCCAGGAAGCCGGCGTTGGGGTCGCCGGGGTCGACCCGCGGGACAGGCAGCGCGAGGGCGGCGGCGGCCGCGTCCAGGGGGGCCACCCGGAGCAGCCCGGCCTGCTCGGTGGGCAGCACCAACTCGGTGTCCACGACGCGCAGTTCGGGGCCGAACAGGGTGGACGGTGCGGGCCGGGGCCGGTCGTCCTGGAGGGCGAGGACCTCGCGCAGCACGCCGGTGAGCTGGTCGGCCATCTCCTCGGCGGAGGCGAAGCGGCGGGCCGGGTCCGGGTCGGTGGCGCGGACCAGGAAGCGGTAGTACGACTCGTACCTGGCGAAGGCCTCGACCTGCTCGGGGCCGGGCAGCGAGTGGCGGTAGGTGCCGCTGTAGCCCTGGAAGTCGAAGGTGAGCACTGCGAGGGTGCGGGCCACGGTGTACAGGTCGGAGACGACGGAGGGGCCGTCGGTGGCGATCTCCGGGGCCTGGTAGCCGATGGTGCCGTAGATCGGGCCGTCGTCGTCGAGCCGACGGACCGCGCCCATGTCTATGACCTTGAGCGCGTCGCCGCTCTGTATCACGTTGTCGATCTTGAAGTCGCAGTACACCAGGCCCCGGCCGTGCAGGTAGCCCAGGGCCGGCAGCGCCTCCAGCGCGTACGCGATCGCCTGCTCGACCGGCAGCGGCTCGCGCCGGCCGTCCGGGGTGCGGCGCTCGTTGGCGATGTCCTTGAGCGACTTCCCGCCGACGTACTCCATCACGATGTAGCCGTCGGTGGCGCCGGTGCGCAGGTCCGGGTGCTCGGCGAAGTTGATGATCCGGACGATGTTCGGGTGGTCCACCTCGGCCAGGAAGCGCCGCTCGGCGACGGCCGCCGCGAGCGCGTCCTCGTCCCCGGTGTCCAGCAGGCCCTTGAGCACCACCCACTTGTCGTTGACCCGCCGGTCCACCGCCAGGTAGATCCAGCCGAGCCCGCCGTGCGCCAGGCAGCCCACCACCTCGTACTGCCCGCCGACCAGGTCGCCGCGGCGCAGCTTGGGCGTGAACGAGTACGGCGTGCCGCACTTGGTGCAGAAGCCGTCCGGGCGGCCCGGGCGGCCGTTCTTCTCCCGGCCCACCGGGGCCTCGCACTTGGAGCAGAAGCGCTTGCGCTCGGGCACCTCGGGGTCGGCCAGCACCGCCCGGGCCGGGTCGGCCGCCTCGACGGTCGGCACGGTGACCAGGCCGGCGCCCAGCCGGCTGCGGGTGCCCGCGGTGACGCCGCCCCGGGTGGAGCGGACCGAGAGCGAGCGGCTGCTGCCGGTGCGGGTGGAGCGGTGCGAGCGGGAGCGGCCGGACATCGAACGGGCCGAACCGGTGCGGGCCGACAGCGAGCGGGCCGAGCCGCTTCGGCCGGAGCCGTTGTGGTCGGAGCCGTTGTGGCCGGAGCCGGCGGAGACCCGGGCGGAGGGGACGTAGGGCTGGGTGACGCCGGTGTCGCCGGTGGGCGGGGTCAGCCCGCACTCGTCGCAGTAGCCGTCCGGGTCGATGGTGCCGGAGCAGTCGCGCGGGCAGGGCGAGCCGGGGCCGGCCGCCGTGGCCGAGGGGGCGGAGGCCCCGGAGGCCGCGGGCGTCGCGGTGGTCCTGCCCGCCGGGGCCAGCCCGCACTCGTCGCAGTAGCCGTCGGCGTCGATCCTGCCGCTGCCGGAGCACTCCGGCCGTTCGCACGTCTCGCCCATCACCCTCAGCCCCCCTGGACCTGTCCGTCGACCGGTGGCCGGCCGACCCCCTCCTGATCCTGCCCGGCCTCGGCCTCGGTGTGGGCCGGCCGCAGCGACTGCTGGAACCGGGCCACCGCGGCGGCCGCCGCCCGCAGGTCGCAGGGCGCGCTCCACAGCAGCCAGCGCGCCTTCTCGTACCGCTCGATCACTTCCGGGTCCTCGGAGACCCGCAGCCGGGCCGCCATCGCCTTGTAGGCGTCCAGCCGGCCGCGCAGTTCGGCCCGGACGGCCAGCGGCTGGGTCACCTCGGTGAGCGACTGCCGGGCCCGGCCCAGCTCCTTGGCGGCGGCGTCCTCCAGCGCGTCCAGCAGCGGCGCCAGCCGGCCCCACTGCCCGGCCTGGCGCAGGTCCAGCGCCGCGACGATCCGCTCGCGCAGCGCCGAGGCCGGTCCGGGCACCGCCGGGACGTCGCTGGACGCTATCTTCGCCAGCACCTCGCCGCGCGCCCGGCGGGCCTCGGCGAGGGTGGCGTCGGCCCGCTGGAGCAGGTCGCCGACGCCCTGGAGGCGTTCCTCGGCCTCGTCGCGCAGCCGCAGCAGGTCCTCCAGCTCCAGCCGGACGCCGTCCAGCGCCCGCCCGGCCCGGTCGAACCGCTCGGTGTCCACCACCCCGGCCGGGCCGGCGAAGGCCGAGCCCTCCGGGACCGTGCCGCGCTGGGCGGGCACCCGGGCCGGGCGCCACAGCGCCAGCGGGTCCCCGCGCACCTCGGTACGCAGCTCGGTGAGGTCCTTCTCGATCCCGGTCAGGTCGTCGCCCAGCGGGTGGTTGCCGGTGCGCACGCCGAGCGAGGCGGCCAGGGTGCGCACCCGCTGGAGCTCGGCCAGCAGCAGGTCGATCCGGGCCGGCAGGGCCGACCAGACCGCGTCGGCGGCGCTGACCACCTCCAGCACGGTGGCGTACCAGGAGTTCATCCGGGCCATCAGCGCGTCCAGGCTGATCCGCTCGACCAGCTTGGCGGGCGCGCCGAGCAGCTGCGGGCCGTCCGGCACCGCGCTGCCCGGGACGGTCACCGCGTCGCCGGTCAGCAGTTCGCTCAGCTCGGCGAGTTCGGGCGCGCCGGGCTTGGCCTTGCGGGCCCGGACGGCACGCGCGGAGGCCAGCGCCTCGGAGTAGCGGTCGAACAGCGCCCAGAGCAGCGGCAGGCCCCGGCCGGCGACGGACCAGCGCTCCAGGGTGCGCCCGGACAGCTCGGCGCCGTCCAGCAGCCGCAGGCCCGGGTGGTCCTGGAGGGCGAGCAGCGC
Organism: Kitasatospora sp. NPDC093102; assembly: GCF_040683915.1. NCBI lineage: Bacteria > Bacillati > Actinomycetota > Actinomycetes > Kitasatosporales > Streptomycetaceae > Kitasatospora > Kitasatospora sp. NPDC093102. The sequence goes on from NZ_JBFBFA010000031.1 coordinate 32,804, forward strand.
CGACTCGACCGCGTCCCGCTCCGCGCCGAGGCGGGCGAGCGCGCGGTCCACCTCCTCCCGGCTCAGTACCGGGCCAGCCGATGCCGCCACCGCGGTGTCCTTCCTTCCTCACGTGCGATCCCGACGTGCCTGACGTGCGGTCCCACGACAACCCCCGTGTCCACCACCGGTCTCCCCGTGGTGATCGTCCCGAACCCTAACCGGTGGCCGTTCGGGCCGAGCGGGCGCGGGGCGTCAAGGCGCCGTCAACGCCCCGCTGACGGCCCGTGCGCTACCCCTCCCGCGCCGTCCTCCCCGTCACCCCCCGGACCGGCTCAGTGCGTGCCCGGCCAGTAGCGGTCGGCCTCGTTGAGCATGTACGGCTTGAGCCAGCGGTCGTAAGAACGGGCCCAGTCGCCGCGCGCGTAGTAATCGGCCAGCACCTGGTTGACCCGGGCGGTCAGGTCGGTGCTGTCCTTCAGCATGGCGACGCCGACCACCTCCGGCTGGGCCTCGCCGTCCACGATCCGCACGGTCTGGTCCTGCGCGGCCTGACCGGCCGCCAGGCCGTTGTCGGTCATGGTGGCGTCGACCTTGCCGAGCTGCATCAGGACCAGGCAGTCCAGCTGGTTCTCCACCGTGACGACCTGCCGGGCGGTCTTCATCTCCTTGACCACGTTCAGCGCGGTGGAACCGTCGGCGGCGCAGACCGCCCTGTCCTTGACCGCGTCGTCGAGGTTCTTCGCCGACGACGACTTCGGCACCAGGACGCGCTGGCTGATGTTGAAGTACGGCTTGGAGAAGGCGACGTCCTCCATCCGCTTGCAGTTGATCGTCATGGTGCGGACGATCAGGTCGACCCGGCCCTTCTTGATGGCGTCGATCCGGTCGGCCGTGGCCACCGGCTTGAGCACCACCTTCTCCGGGTCGCCCATGACGGCCGCGCCGATCGCCCGGGCGAGGTCGATGTCGAAGCCCTCGATCTGGCCGGTGTTCGGGTTGCGGGCGCCCCAGCGGTAGCTGTTCTGGTCCACCCCGATCACCAGGCTGTGCCTGGCTTTGATGGCCTTCACGGCGGGGCCGTCCTCGGTGCTCGGCGGCACGCTCTTGTTGACGTCGCAGCCGTCGGCCTGCTCCTGCTGCTCCTGCTGTACGGCCAGGGGCGCGGCGGTCGCGGCCGCCGGTGCGGCGCCGACCGGGCCGCCCCCGGCGAGCACGGCCGCGCCGGACGCCAGCAGGGCCAGCGCGGCGGCGGGCCTGGTCCTTCTCCTGAAACCTCTGGTGCGCATCGGTCGGTCTCCCCCTCTGCCCGTTACCGGTACTCGGCCAGTCGCCGGCCCAGGCCCCGCAGCGCGGCGGCCGCGGCCGCCAGGCCGAGCAGCGCGGCGGCGACGGCGGCGGTGCGCAGGTCCCCGCCGGTGCCCCCGGCGGCCCGCTTGAAACCGTTCTGTTCGATGTCGGCGGCCTGCGCGAGCGCCTTGTCGGTGGCGTTGAAGGCGGCGTCGGCGGTGTTCGCACCGCCCTTGGCCGTCACGGTGGCCTCCAGCGCGCCCTGGTAGTCGGCGTTGTTGACCTCCAGCGCCCGGGCGGCGTCGTGCTGCCGGCGCCACTGGTCGAACTGCTTCGAGGCGTCCTGGAGACTCGGCCCGGCGGCCGCCGGCGCCAGCCGGACGGCCTCCGGCAGCGAGCCGCCGGACCGGTCCTCGGTGCCGGCCAGGTGCTCGGTGGCCTTCGTCCACTGGTCGGCGTACCGGGTGGTCGAGCCGCGGGCGACGAAGTGCAGGTTCTCCGCCAGCCGGGCGGTCAGCACGTCCACCCGGGCGGAGTTGAGCGCCCGCAGCGGGGTCGCGCCCTCGCGGGCGCTCTGTTCGAGCGCCGAACGGGTGGTCAGCCCGGCGACGGTCAGCCACAGGGCGCCGGCCAGGACGGCGGCGGTGGCGCCCAGCAGCCCGATGTTGAACACCCGGTTGGTGCGGCGGAACAGCGTCAGCTGCACCCAGGCCAGCGCGGCCAGGGTGACCACCGCCAGGCCGTACGCCCCCCACGGCACCGCCTGGGCGGCGGCGTAGTCGTCGGCCAGCTCCCGGTTCTCGGCGGCGGCCAGTTCGGCGGCGGCCGGCAGCAGTACGGTCTGCATCTGCTCGGATGCGTACCGCAGGTAGGCGCCGCCGAGCGGGATGCCCTGTCGGTTGTCGGCCCGCGCGGTCTCCACCAGCCCGGCGTACGCCGGGAGTTGCTGGTTCAGCCGGGCGAGCGAGCCCTGTGCGGGGGAGGTCGCCGTGGTCCGGGCGGCGGCCTGGGCGATCAGCTTGGCGGCAGTGGCGATGTCCTGCTCGTAGCGGCTGCGGACCTCGTCGGGCTCGGCGTCGGCCAGCAGGAAGCCGCTCGCCGCGGTGGTGGCGGCGTCGGCCAGGTTGCGGTGGATCTCGGCGGCGTCCCGGCTGAGCGGCTGGCTGTACGAGACCACCCGGTCGGCGGCCTGCGCCCTGCTCTCCAACTGCCAGGCGGTGAGCCCGCCGAAGGCCACGGTGAGCACCGCGAGCACCACTCCGGCCAGCCGCAGCCGGCCGGGCGGCGTGCGGGTGGCCTGCGCGAGCCGGGCGCGCCCGCCGGTGGCGACGGCCGTCGGGGGGCGCTTCGCGGGCGCCCCGCCGGGTCTGGGCGCCGGGGGAGTGCCGCCGGGCTTCGTGAGCGGGGCCGCTCCGGGGACGGCCGGGCTCCCCGTCCCGGCCGTCGTCGCCGGTACGGCCGTCGCGACCGGTGCGCCCGGCGTCCCCGGCGGCTGGTTCGGCCGTGCCGGGAACGCGGCGCCGGACGCGCCGTTGCCTACTGGTGTTGCCACCCGCCTCATCCTCCCCTGGGGCCGGGCCCGTCCCCGGGGCCCGACCGATGGCAGCAGTATGGCCGCGACTCCCCCCGGCCACACCCGACTTGCGCCGATCTTGAGCATGTCGTGCACGCTCCCCGGGACGGCTCGTGCTGCTGGTGCGGCCGGTGCTGTCCGTGCCGTTGGTGCGGCCCGTACCGCTCGTGCAGCCCGTGCAGCTCCTCCCGGGAGGTGGCGAACCGTCCGACGCGGGCCGCACCCTACGCGGTTCCCCCGACCGGCGGAGCGCGGGGGTCCGCTTGCGGGCGCGCAATCCCGGGTGCGGCGCCCCCTGGCTCCGTACGATGGAGGTATGCGTCTGCTTGGAACGATCTCGCCCGACCGCCCGCTGCTCGTCGTCGCCGTGCGCGAGGAGGCCGCCCACCTGGACGACCGCCTGCCCGTGCTGCTCACCGGGATCGGGAAGGTCAACGCCGCCGTCGCGCTGGCCACCGTCCTCGCGCAGGGCGAGAAGCCCTCCGAGGTGATCAACCTGGGCACGGCCGGCGCGCTGCGCCCGGGCTGGGAGGGCACCCACCACGTGGTCCAGGTGATCCAGCACGACCTCGACACCGCCACCCTGCACGCGCTCACCGGGCGGGAGTACGGCGCCCCACTGGTGATCGGCAAGGGCGACGGCCCGGTGCTGGCCACCGGTGACCTCTTCGTCTCCGAGGAGGCCGCCCGCGACCGGCTCGCCGAGCACGCCGACCTGGTGGACATGGAGGGCTACGCCGTCGCCACGGTCGCGCACCGGGCCGGAGTGCCGGTGCGACTGGTCAAGCACGTCAGCGACGAGGCCGGGGACGGCGCGGGGCACACCTGGAAGGAGTCGGTGGACGAGTGCGCCCGGCACCTCGCGGCCTGGGTGGCCGCACAGGGATGGTGACGCCCCATCAGGGTGTCGGGGTGCTGGCCGGGGTGACGCGGTGACCGAGAGGAACACCGAGCCGGCCAAGCTCTCCGACGTCCGTCCGCCGAGCACGAACGCGGACGAACCGACCACCCTGCTGGCCTTCCTCGACTACCTGCGCGCGGCGGTGATCGCCAAGCTCGACGGGATCTCCGACGAGGACGCCCGGCGCCCCGGCGTCGCCTCCGGCACGAGCCTGCTGTGGCTGGTGCGACACCTCGCCGTGGTCGAGGACAACTGGTTCACCTGGGCCTACCGGGGCGCGGGCGAGGAGCCGGGCGAGTCGGACGAGGTGCCGCTGGACGGTGCGACCGTGGCCGGGGAACTCGCCGCCTACCGGGAGGCGGTCGAGCGGTCCGACGCGGTGGCCGCGGCCGCCCCGGACCTGGACCGGCCGGGCGTGCGCTCGCTGCGGCCGGACGACGCCGAGGGGCCGTCGCTGCGGTGGGTGCTGGTCCACATGATCGAGGAGACCGGGCGGCACGCCGGGCACGCGGACATCATCCGCGAGCAGCTGGACGGCGCGATCGGGCGCTGACGGCGCCGAGTGCGCCGATGGTGCCGATGGTGCCGCCGAGGGCACAGGGCGTGGAACGGGGTGGGAGCGCCGCGGCCCTCCCACCCCGTTCCGTCCCCGCTCCCGGGCGCAGCAGGAGCCACCCAACAACGGCCGCGGCGGGGAGATCAACTCCCTTCCCGGGACGAATCGGAGACGATCACGACGAGGAACCCCCGTGCCGGTCACCGGTGGCGTGGCGCGGGCCCGGGAGACGTACCCGGCGGAGCGCCCGCGGCCTGAGGACTGTCCGTGGCGGTCCGTAAGGTGGCCGCCATGTCCCTCCTCGATGCGATCCGCGCCGAGCCCGCCGCCGCCGACTTCCTGGCCTGGCCGGGCGACTTCTCCCTCGACGTCTACGAGCACGGGGAGGAGGTGGTGCTCGCCTCGGGCGCGGCCCTGGAGCCGGTGGCCAAGGACGGCGCGGGCGGCACCTTCTTCCTCTGCGGCGAGGGCGGCGAGGAGCGGCCGGTGCTGTACGCCGACTCCGAGGGCGGCGCGGCCCTGCTGGCCGTCGGGGTGCCCGAGCTGGTCCGGCTGCTGCTGGCGGTGCCGTGGTGGCGGGACTGCCCCCGGCTGACGGTCGAGGAGAGCGCGGAGGCGGCCGAGGAGCACCTGGAGGACGAGCCCGGGCTCCACGCCGAGCGGGACGCGGCGGCCGCCGCGCTCGGGCTCGACGTCCCCTCCGCCGCCGAGGCCCTGGCGCGGCTGCGGGAGCTCGCGCTGGGCCTCGGGGCCTCGTACGTGCTGCTCAACGCCGAGGAGGGAACCGCCTACGAGCCGCTGTTCAGACCGTAGCGGCGGTGGTGACGTCCTTGGTCGTCACCACCTTGGCGAAGCGCATCGCGTGCAGGGTCGTCGCCGTGGCGCGGGCGAGTTCGGCGGCCGGGACGGTGGTGCCGTCGGGGCCGGTCATGTCGAAGGAGTGCATGGCGTCGGTGGGGAAGATCGCGTCGTAGCCGAGGTTGCCGGCCATCCGGGCGGTGGTCTCGTTGCACACGTTGGTGATGATCCCGGTGACCACCACCTGCCGGGCGCCGCGCTCCTGGAGCCAGGCGTGCAGGTCGGGGGTGCCGTAGAAGGCGCTGTTGACGCTCTTGGTGATGTGCAGCGCGGGGGTGAGCTCGGCGACGAAGTCCTTCAGCTCGTACCCCGGGGTGCCCTCGGCCAGCGGGCCGACCGGGGCGGAGTGCTGCACGGTGACGATCGGACGGCCGGTGGCCTGCCAGACGGCGATCAGCTCGGCCATCCGCTGCTCGGCCTGCGGGTTGTCGCGGGGGCCGAAGTCCGGGGCCTCGAAGCCCTTCTGGACGTCGATGAGCAGCAGGACGGCGTCGGGGTCGAGGGTGAGCGGGGCGTCGAAGGCATCGGTGTTCGTCATGCCGTCCATGGTGGTCGGCGCCACCGGTGGGGCGTGATGGGCGGAGATGCCAGCTATCGATAGATTCCTGCCATGCGCACGGTGGGTTGCCTGATCTTCGACGGTGTCCGGGCCTTCGACTACGCCGTGATCGGCGAGGTGTGGACGGACCGGTCCGCCCGGTTCGGCCTGCCCGCCTTCGACCTGCGGGTCTGCGGGCCGGAGGGCGCGCGGGTGCGGCTGGGCGGCGGGCTGGAGCGGGTACCCGACGACGGGCCGGCGGCGCTGGCCGCGTGCGACCTGGTGGTGGTGCCGGGCGTCGAGGACCCGGGCGCCCGGCGGAGCCCGGAGATCCTGGAGGCCCTGCGGGCCGTCGCCGCCGCCGGTGTCCCGATCGCCTCGCTCTGCGCGGGCGCCTTCGTCCTCGCCGAGGCCGGCCTGCTGGACGGCCGCGAGGCCACCACCCACTGGGCGCTCGTCCCCGAACTCGCCCGCCGCTTCCCGGCGGTGACGGTCCGGCCCGAGGTGCTCTTCACCGGCGGCGAGGGCCTGTGGACCTCGGCCGGCGTCGCGGCGGGCATCGACCTCTGCCTCCACCTCGTCCGCACCGCCCACGGCCAGCAGGCCGCCGCCACCATCGCCCGGGCCATGGTCACCGCCCCCTTCCGGGCGGGCGGCCAGGCCCAGTTCATCCCCTCTCCGGTCCCGGACGCCGCCGCCGACGACGACTCGCTCGCCCGGCTGCGTGCGGAGGTTCTGGCCTCCCTCGGCACCCCCTGGACGGTGCGCCGGATGGCCGCCGCCGCCCTGATGTCCGAACGCACCTTCGCCCGCCACTTCACCGCCACCACCGGCACCACCCCGATGCGCTGGCTCCTCGACCAGCGCATCCTCACCGCCCAGCGCCTCCTGGAGGAGACCGACCTGCCCGTCGACACCGTCGCCACCCACTGCGGCTTCGCCTCGGCGGTCTCGCTGCGGCCGGTCTTCGTGGCCCGGGTCGGCGTCGCGCCGAGGGAGTACCGCCGGGCCTTCCGGGGCCGGGAGGAGGGCTGAGCGTGGACCACCGCTCCGACGGGAAGCGCCACCACGATCTCGATCGCACCCGACGGCCCGGCCCGGCGGGAGAATCAGCCGGCGGCGGACTGGTGGGGCGGGGTGGCGGCCCTCAGCGCCGCCACCCCGTTGGCTTCTCGGCACGGGGGCCGTGGTCCGTTGAGCCAAACCCCACCTTGGGGTGAAGTCGGGAGGCGAGGGGCGGAAGTGGACCGGGCACCGCCACCCCTGGTGCCCTCAGCCCGCGGCGACCTCGCGCAGGCGCTTCCTGTCCGGCTTGCCGACGGGCGTCAGCGGGATCTCGTCCACGAGGTGCAGCGCCTCGGGGGCGTAGATCCGCCCCTTGCGCTCGGTGACGAAGGCGCGGAGTTCGTCCAGCTCCGGCCGCTGTCCCGGGGCGGGGACGACGGCGACGTGGACGTGCTCCGTCTCCTGGTCGTCGCGGACCCCGAAGACGGCGCAGCGGGCGACCGCCGGGTGGGTGAGGAGGAGGTCCTCCACCTCGGAGGGGTAGACGTGCCCGCCGACCACGATGATCAGGTCCTTGACCCGGTCGGAGAGGTAGAGGTAGCCGTCCTTGTCGAAGTAGCCGACGTCGCCGGTGTCCAGCCAGCCGTCCCGCAGTACCGCGGCGGTGAGGTCGGGCCGCTTCCAGTACCCGGCCATGACGGTGTCGGAGCGCAGGTGGATCTCGCCCTGCTCGCCGGCCGGCAGGTCGGTGCCGTCGGGCGAGCGGATCGCCACCTCGACGCCCGGGGCGGGCCGGCCGACCGGGACCTGGGTGCTGCCCGGGCCGATCCGGTCGTGCTCCTGCGGGGTGAGCACGGAGATCATCTGCGCCTCCGACATCCCGTAGGCGCCCATCAGGACCGGCCCGAACACCTTGAGCGCCTCGCGGATCCGGGTCGGCGAGGCGGCGCAGCCCCCGTACGCGATCTGCCGCAGGCTGGACAGGTCGGTGCGGCCGATCGCCGGGTGGTCGAGCAGCTGGTAGAGCAGCGGCGGCAGCAGCCAGAGGTCGGTGATGCGTTCGCGCTCGATGGCGGCGAGCACCGCGCCGGGCTCGAAGGAGCGCTGGAGGACCACCGCGCCGCCGTGGTAGAGCGTCAGGTCGCACATGATGCCCGCGAGGTGGGCGAGCGGGGTGGCGGCGAGGAGCCGGGGTGTGCCGTCGGCGGGGTCGCTGCCGATCGGGGCGTCGAAGACGCGGCGGTGGGGCCCGTGCAGGCTGAGGATGCCCTTCGGGATGCCGGTGGTGCCGCCGGTGTGTCGGATGCCGAGGTCGTCGTCGGGGCCGATCCGGACGGCCGGCGGTTCGGCGGGGCGGTGGGTGGAGGCGGCGATCGCGTCCGCGCCGACGGCGTCGGGGTCGCCGCCGGGCCCGGGGCCGAGGGTGAGGACGGTCGGCACGTCGATCAGCGGGAGCAACTCGGCCGCGGCGGCGTAGCGTTCGGCGTCCACGAGCAGCACGGTGGTGTCGACGCTCGCCGTGATCTCGGCGAGGATCGGGGTGCTCATGCCGTCGTACAGGTTCACCACCCGGGCGCCCGCGAGGCCCGCGGCGTACCGGGCGCTCAGGGCCTCGGGGGTGTTGCCGGTCAGCAGGGTCACGGTGCTGCCGACGGTGACGCCCCGGGCGATCAGCTCGTGGGCGAGGCGGTAGGTGGTGGCGGCGAAGTCGCCGGCGGTGATCTCGACGCCGTCGGCGGAGGTGATGGCCCGCCGGGAGGGGTCGGAGGCGAGGGACCGGAGGATCAGGGCGGGACCGCTGACGAACTCCGCGTCGGACATGGCTACTTCTTCCTTGTAGTTTGCAACCATGACCACAGGCTAACCCCGACCTCGCCGTCGTGCTGGGGTTTCCCCGTGCATGGTTGGCGCGAACGCTCCTCTACCGGCGCATTCATGACGGTTATTCAGATCAGGGCGCCCCCCGCGCCGCCCCGTTCGAGTGAATCACGGGGAGTCCGGAGCGGCCCGCTCAGAACGCCGCCGGGGGTCGGAGGGCGAGGTCGGTGACGGTGGCCCAGTGCGTGGCGCCGGCGGTGACGATCGCGTAGCCCTGCTGGGAGGGGAGTCGGGGGATCAGGGCGCTGCGGCAACCGTGGCTGTCGTGGACCTCGACGGGGGTGGGGACGCCGTGGAGCAGCACCTCGCCCGGGGTGGGCGGGCCGTCGAGCGGGGCCAGGTGGGTTCGGGGGTCGAGACGGTCCGAATTGGCCAGGAAGGTGGAGAGTTGGGACTGCGGGGTGGTGAGGGAGCCCACCCGGTGGCCGGCCGGAACGGGCCGCGAGGTCTGGACGACGGCGACGAGCTCGCCGTCCAGGTGGTAGTTGAGGTCCAGGTGGCAGAGGTAGCCGTCGGAGGACAGCCGCCCGAGCAGGAAGAACCACCCGGGCGGAGCGGCGCGGAGGACGGCGATCTGCTCGCCCCACTCCTCGGCCGTCTCGCGGTGGGTCGGTATGCGGATGCTGCGCGGGCGGGTGTCGCGGAACAAGGACTTCCCCCAACGGGCCGTTCACGGATGGTCATTGGGATGAGTATGCGGGTGCCGCCCGGAGGTTCGGGCGCGGACCGGCCGGTAGGCTCGGGCGCGGTGCGGGGAGTGACCGATTCCTGAGGGGGACTGATCATGGCGACGTACGTTCTGATCCATGCCGCGGCTGTCGACGCCTGGTACTGGGGGCCGCTGGCGGCCGAGCTGCGGGAGCGGGGCCATGAGGTGGTCGCGCCGGACCTGCCGTGCGAGGACGAGGCGGCCGGCCTCGCCGAGTACGCGGACGCGGTGGTGGCGGCGATCGGCGAGCGGACGGGCCGGCTCGTGCTGGTCGCCCACTCGTTCGGTGGCTTCACGGGCCCGCTGGTGTGCGAGCGGCTGCCGGTGGACCTGCTGGTCATGCTCCAGGCCCAGGTGCCGGCTCCCGGGGAGTCGCCGGGCGCGTGGTGGGAGAACACCGGCTACTGGGCGGACCGGAGGGAGGCCGACGCCGCCCGGGGCGTGGCGGAGGGCACGGAGGAGGACGTGCGCTCCCTGGTCGTGCACGACACTCCGGCCGCACTGGCAGAGGAGTTCATCGCGGAGCACCAGCGGCAGCAGTCGCCGGCTCCGTTCGGGACGCCGTGGCCGGCGGCCGCCTGGCCGCAGGTGCCGACCAGGTTCCTGATGTCCTCCGGCGACCGGTTCTTCCCGGCCGCGTTCCTGCGGCGGCACGTCGAGGAGCGGCTCGGCTTCCGGCCGGACGAGATGCCGGGCGACCACTGCCCCATGCTCGGTCACCCGAAGGAGCTGGCCGAGCGGCTGGAGGCGTACCGGGCGGCGCTGTAGACGGCGCAGCAGGCAGGGGTGGTGCGCAGGAAGTCGGCGGGGCGACTTCCCGCGCGTCCCGGCCGACGACCACTCGACCTCCGATCGCCCGCACCACCGCTGAGGCCGTGTCACGTCCAGCCAGTTGCAGGCGAACGGCCCGTGCGCTCTCGGACACATGACGATGCGCGGACAGCCGACTTCGCCCGCCCGGTGGCTCCTAGCCTCGTGCCGCGACAGGAGTGCTCCATCGTCGATCCGGAGGGACCGAAAGAAACCGTGCTGAAAAAACTCTGCTCCGCCCTGCTGACCCTGGCCATCTCCATGGGCCTGGTCACGACGCTCAGCGGCACCGCGTCCGCGGCCAACTACCAGGTGATCGACTGGCGCATCTCGAACATCACCGCGGGTGGAAACTCCCACCAGCAGAACTACTGGAACCTGATCGACGCCATCCACCGGTACACCTACGGCAGTCCGACCGGTCTCAACGGCGTCGCCGAGACCACCACCGAACACGGCCGCCTGATCCAGGTGCGCGTCCTCGACACCAACAACGCCCACCTCGTCTCCGTCTACCTCTGGGCGAACGACCTCTACGTCGCCGGCTTCTACGCCCCGCAGAGCAACACCCACTGGGCGTTCCAGGACCGGATCAACGAGTTCCAGAGCGCGCTGGGCGTGACGGTGCCCGGGAACCACCGCATCGCCAGCGGCAACTACAGCCACATCCCGGGCGGCAACGAGCGGGGAAGCCTCGTCCTCAACCCCGAGCACATCTACAACGCCATGCGCACCCTCGGCCGCGCGACGGCGTACAACGACTCGACGGGCCGGGCGCTGCTGACGGCGATCCAGATCTTCTCGGAGGCGTCACGCTTCGGCGTGGTCTTCGACGTCGTCCGGGGCAACATCCAGGATCCCGGCCGAAACCGGCCGCTGAACTACTTCGATCCGCAGCGCGGCAACATCCTGGCCGCCAACGTCGAGAACCAGTGGGGGCAGATCAGCGAGTTCATCCGCAACGCCCGCAACGACCCGTCCACGGCGACCATCTCCGTCATGGGCCACACCGTCGCCACCATCGCGGCCGTGCTCTACTACACCGGCTTCTTCGAGGCCAACGGGGCCATCATGCACAAGCCGAGGTAAGGCGAAGCCCCGGGGCGGCCCACCGGCACCGGCCGGTGGGCCGCCCCACGGCCCGTTCCCCTTCGCCGCACAGGAAGCAGGCCCGTCGACTCTGCTGGCGAAGTAGGTGATCGGCCTCGTTCACCAGGGCCTGGAGGGTCGCGCCGAGGCGTGCGGCCCGGTCGGCTCCGCCCGTGATCGCCAGGAGCGGGCGCGGACCCGTCGGCTGTGCGAGCGCAGGGCCGGGGAGAAGGGCTGCGGCCGGGTGCACGGGGGGCTACTTCTCGACGGCGATGTCGGCGAAACTGACGGCGAAGGCGTCGGGGTCGTCGTCCTCGTCCAGGTGGTAGGTGGCGCTGGCCCAGGCGCCGACGAGCCGGACGCGGGGGGACGCGGGGTCGGCGGGGTCGCCCGCGACGAGGATGGCGTCCTGGCGGGTGCTGGTGTTCCCGAGGTCCTCGACCCACTCGGTGGTGGCCTCGTCGCGGAGGTCGCCGCGTGTGAGGACCACGCTGCCCCACAGCGGCACGGGGGCCTGGTAGTTGCCGGCGAGGCAGGCGTCGATGTCGAGTTCGATGTCGACGAGGGTGAGCTTGCTGACGGACGCGAGTGCTTCGGTCCGGTTGTCGCCGAGGTCGAGGTGGTACGTGGTCATGTCCGGGTCTCCTGGTGGCGGCGCGGGCGCGGGTCAGTGCGGCTCGGGGGAGGTGCGGACGGGAATCCTGACCTTGAAGACCTTGCCGTCGCCGAGGAAGAAGACGATCCGGGCGTTGTCGCCGGGGGTGATCAGGCGGGTCGGCTTCTCCAGCGCGAGGTGGTAGCCGCCCGGCGCGAAGGCGAACCCGCCCTTGGCGGAGAGGGTGACCCGGTCGTGCTTGACCGTCTTCGAGGCCCCGGCGTCGGTGACGGTCCGGCAGATCTCGATGCTCCGGTAGTCGGGGCTGGCGATCCTGGTGATGTCGAGGCGTTCGTCCGAGGAGTTCTTCAGGCCGATGTAGCCCGCGGCGGGCAGGGCGTTCGGCAGCCAGCGGATCCAGGCGGACTTCTCCCGGACCGTGATGTCGGTGTTGACCGGTGTCTTCATGGAAGTGACTCCTCGCCGGGGATCGGCCATCGGCCTCGCACGGCCAGCACACCGGGTCGGCTGTTGATCACGCAAGGTGATCCGTTGGAAGGTCACTCGATCCGGTCATGGCACGGCCCGACTCCATGACGTCGGGCGACGGGGCTGGTAAGCGCGCTTGCTCGGGTGGAGGCGGCCTTGCCGTGTCCGCCCCGCCGTGCGGAGGTGGCTGCCCAGTGGCGCGCGCCGGCCGGGAGTGAGGTGCCCGTGAGGCCGTGCGCAGGGCACGATGACCTGCCATATCCGGTCTGTGAACGGCCGGACAGGTCCCGGGCCGATTCCTTCGGAACACCAGAAGTCGGCGGGGCCGACTTCCTGTGCGGGGCCATGGGCCGAGGTGGCCGTACCCAGTCCGGTTCAGGCCAGGGTGCGGCCACCTCGGCGCAGGAGCCGTGACGGTCCGGTCAGGCTTCGGTGGGCAGGAGTGCGGCGAGTTCGCCCAGGACCCGGGCGGCCGGTGCCGGGTCGACCAGCCACTTCAGGTGGCTGCCGGGGAGCGTGCGGACGTCATAGGGGTTCTCCGGCGTCAGCGCGTCGCCCTCGCAGATCATCCGGTCCTGCATGGCGAGCGGGATGCCGGCGTCCTCGGTCAGCCGGACGTACGTCTTGGGGATGCGCCCCCAGGTGTCGGCCTGTGCCCGGTCGTCGTTGGTGCCGGCGTCGAGGTTCTCGTCGGGCTGGAAGGTGTTGAGGAACGCCAGGAACTCCTCGTCCGTCCCGTCGGCGAGGAAAGCCGCCTTGAAGGTCGCGAGGACACCGGGGTCGGCGGTGCGGAAGTTGACGCGCAGCAGCCCGAGTTCGGCGGGGTTCCCGACCATCCCCGAGGCCAGTCCAGCGGCGTCGGCCGTGGCCATCTCGGGCTCGGCGTAGTAGGCGACGACGTCGAGGTTGACGGGGCACCACGCGGATACGTAGACGATGCGGTCGATCAGGTCGGGCCGCTGGTTCGCCGCGACGGTGGCCGTCAGGCCGCCGCGGCTGTGGGAGACGAGGACGACGGGCCCGTTCCGCTTGGCCCGCTCCAGTATCCCGATGAGGTGCGCGACGTTGTCGGCGAGCGTGACGCCCTTGATGGCCCCGGGCGCGGTGGCGAGCCCTTCGAGGTCCTGCGGCGCCTGGTAGGCCCGCAGGTAGGTCGCGGCGAAGCCGTGCCCCGGAAGGTCGACGGCGACGGATCGGTGTCCGAGGAGGCCGAGTTCGGCTTGGAGCGGCGCGAAGGAGAAGGAGTTCGCGAAAGCTCCGTGAACCAGGACGAACGTCGGTTGCATCTGTCTGCTCACTTTCTGACCTCCGTGGCGTCGGCGGCACGCGCGTTGCCCGCTCCGATGCCGCGAACCACCTCGCGGTCGAGCGCGGAGTCACGAGGGCAGCCGACAGCTGCCCAACTGTTCGACGGCTCACAGTACTCAGTGAGTGATCACCGCACTACCCGGAAAGGCCCTTCGCTGCTTGGGTGCGGCAGTGGGTGAGGGCGAGTTTGATGCGGGTGTCGGGGCCGGGGGTGGTGGTGAGGAGTTCGCCTGCGGTGACGAGGGTGGTCCAGTAGCGGGCGGGGTCGCCGGTGCGGGGGAGGGGTTGGGCGGCGGCGAGGGAGAGGTAGGCGGTGGTGAGGTTGCCGGTGGTGAACCAGCGGCTCAGGCCGTGCTGGTGGCCGGGGCGGATGCCGCCCATGGCGTCGACGGCGGTCAGGAAGAGGTCGACGACGGAGAGTTCGGTATCGGTGAGGGAGGCGGGGACGTCGAAGACGCCGAGGGCTTCGAGGAGTTCGCCGGTGTCGGTTTCGGAGTTCGGGCGGGGGTTGGCGAGGAGGGCGTCGTAGCAGTCGTCGAGGCGGCGGGTGGTTTCGGCGAGGGGGATGGTGAGGGCGAGGCAGACGGCGCGGGCGGAGGGCAGGGGCTTGTGGGTGCGGCGGGCGAGGAGGGCGTAGGTGGCGGCGGGGGTGGTGCCGCGGGAGAGGGCGTGGCGGGCGAGGGTGGCGAGGTGCATGGGGGTTCGGGCTTTCAGGCGGTGACGAGGGTGGGAGTGGGGGCGGGGGCGACGAGGGCCCAGACGAACTTGCCGATCCCGCCCGGACGGGAGGCGCAGCCCCAGCGTTCGGCCAGTTCGTTGACGAGGAACAGGCCGCGGCCGTGCTCGTCGTCGGCGCTCGGGGTGTGGAGGGAGGGGTGGCCGGTGCCGGCATCGTGGACTTCGAGGCGCAGACGGTCGCCGGCGAGGGCGAAGCGGATCTCGATGTGGCGGTCGGCGGGCGCGTCGGAGTGCTGGACGGCGTTGGCGAACAGCTCGCCGAGGAGCAACTCGGCGGTGTCGGAGTAGTGCTCCCCGGCGGACAGGCCGGAGAGGTAGGCGCGGAGCAAGTACCGGGCCAGGGGCGTGGATTCGGTCCGGGAGTCGAGGCGCGCGACGAACGTGCGGGGGCGACGGGACGTGAGCATGGGGGAGTACCTCAGGGGGCGGGAGGGGGCGTACGAAGGGAGCGCGCATTCACGCTGTGCATGCAGATGATCGCGTTCCGGTATCAATGATCGGTCCGCGGAGGTACGGTGACGCCCAGATCCACGTGTTGGGCACGTGACGCACAGGTGGGAGCAGCGATGGCACACCGGAAGATCAAGCGCGGACCGACGGCAAGCTCCGCGATCATGTTCGGCGAAGAGGTCCGCTACGCACGCGAGTTGGCGGGCTACACCCAGGAGGACCTGGGCAAGCTGCTCCACCTCGACCGGACGGTGATCTCGCGGACCGAGAGCGGGCGACGGCGGCCGTCGGTCGAGGAGGTCGAGGAGCTCGGGCAGCTGCTGAACACCGGTGACCTGCTGATGCGGCTGTACAACCGGGTGGACTGGAACGCCTCGATCGAGCACCCGGATTGGTTCCAGGAATATGTGGACCAGGAGGCCATCGCGGTCGGGCTGCGCGCGTACCAGGACAGCATGATGTACGGCCTGTTGCAGTGCAGGCAGTACGCACAGGCCCTGTTTGCCAGTGGCGTTGGGGCCGGCAAGCCGGAGGAAATCGAGGAGCTGATCAGGGCCCGACTCAGTCGGCAGAGCCGGTTCCTTGAACCTGATGGGCCGCTGCTACTCGTCATTCTCGACGAGAGCGCGATCCGAACGGTCGTGGGTGGGCCGGATGTGATGAGAAGCCAGATGGAGCATTTGCTGCGAGTGGCTCAGCTCCCGAACATCGTCGTTCAGGTGGCTCCGTTCTCGTGCCGTCGGATCGTCTTCAACGCGGCTATGGTGTTGCTGGAGCTGCCGGATGGGCAGCGTTCGGTGTACTCGGAGAGCCTCGATCGCGGGCATCTGAGTGATGCTTCTGACGTCGTGGCCAGGCATCAGCGTCGCTATGATCAGCTCCGCGCCGAATGTCTGTCAGAGTTCGACTCGCTTCGGCTGATCACCGAGGCGCTGGAGGGTTTCAAGGATGATGAGCAACGAGCTCGCCGCGGCCGCCTGGCGGAAGAGCAGCTACAGCGGCGACAACGGCGGCAACTGCATCGAGGTGGCCCCCGGATTCCCCGGCCTCGTTCCGGTGCGTGACTCCAAGGACCCGCAGGGCCCGGCCCTCGTCTTCGCCGACTCCGCGTGGGGCGCCTTCGTCGAAGCCGTTCGGTCGGGCGAGTTCCCGATCAAGGGCTGATCCACTCCTCACCGCCCTCGGGGCGGGGCGCCACTCGGCGCCCCGCCCCGAGGCATGTTCCGCTCGACCGGTCTACTCGTCGTCGGCAGGTGTCCGTGCTCTCCCTGCGGACGCGCGGCCGCCACCTCCAGCTCGGGCACACCACCGGCGCGGAGAAGGGCGACGTCGCGCTGCCGATCGACGTGATGATGGTCAAGGAACTGGAGATCCTTGGCGCCTTCGGCATGCAGGGCCAGCGGTTCGGCACGATGCTCAACATGATCGGGGCCGGCCGCCTCAACCCCGGCCGGATCGTGACCCGCACCGTCGGCCTCCACGAAGCGGGCGGAGTGCTGGAGTCCCTGGAGACGTACGGGCCGACCGGCGTGGTCGTCATCGACGAGTTCCGGGCCTGACCTCGCAAGCCGGGCGGACGGCCCGGACGCGCCGGTCCGCCTGCTGCGGCCTGCCGCCGCAGGCCCGCCCGTTCGCTCGGGGGTGGTCGGAAGCACCCCTCCGGATGGTCTATAGTTTTCCTCATCACCCAGATGCGCGGGTGGCGGAATAGGCAGACGCGCTGGATTCAGGTTCCAGTGCCCGAAAGGGCGTGGGGGTTCAACTCCCCCCTCGCGCACAAAGGTCAACCGACCCAGTGTGGCCGGTCGATCCGACGGAATGTCGGGTCGGCCGGCCTCACTGCTTTCCGGAAACGTGATTGGGCCCTCCGCGGTTGCGGAGGGCCCAATCACGTTCTGGTTGGTCAGGCGGGGTGGCCCGGGGGAGGTGGCCCTTGGGGGTGGCTTGTCGAACTCCGACCGCATCAAGGTGCTGCCGGTGGATACCCCCGAGGAGCCCGTGCGGCCGTGTTGCGATCCGCGGCGGCCGTGATTCCATGGAATTACGCGGCGATGCTCCCGCCCCTCCCAGTGCTGAACAGGAGGGAGCGTAGCGATGATCAAAGTCGTCCGGCCTCCGGAGGGCAAGAAGCGCCCGCACAACGCACCCTGGGCCACGCTCTACCCACAGCGGTGGCTGTCCCGCCTGGGACAGTGGCTGGGGTACCACTGGCGCACGTTCTGGACCAGGTTGGAGGCGCGCCACAGCATCGTCCCCAACCGCAGTTGGCGCCGGCGGCGGCCGTCCTTCCACTGGGTCGTCAGCATCGTGGGCACGCTTCTGCTCCTCTTGTGGGTGGGGGCGACCTGGTGGTCGAGTTCGCAGAAGCCCGTTCCGCAGAAGCTCCCCTGGCTCAACGTGCTCAGTGGATTCATCAGCTTCCTGGTGGCCGCCGCCTCCCTGGGGTTCTTCCTGCTCTACCGGTACCGAAAGAGCAGGAAGCCGATCGTCGAACAGGCCCGCAAGCACCCGCACGAACTGGTTCCCACGTCGGGGACGATGGTCGACCAGATCGTGGGGCGGCGGGAACTCGCCCAGGTCATCGCCGAGACGCTCCGCGACCGCAGAACGCGCAAGCCCTATCTGCTGATCGGCGGGGTGGGAACCGGAAAGACCGCCGTCCTGGTGGAGCTGACGCGGGTGCTGGCGGAGCAGCAGGCGGTCCCGGTGCCGATTCAGCTGCGCGACGCGTCCGGCAACGGCGAGCTGGATTTCGAGGAGATAGCCAAACGCCGCTTCCTGGAGCTGGCGGACCAGAGCGTTCCCTCCAGCGCGCAGGGTGAACGGACCTGGCGGCAATTGCGCATGGACGACAAGGCGGTTGTCCTCGCGGACGGTCTGGAGGAGGCCGTACAGGACGAGCAGCACCGGGACGACCGCGACAACATCATCCGTCGCGCCATCGACCGCGCGTACCGGCAGGGGCTGCCGCTGGTCATCGCGTCCCGCCCGCACACTCCGCTGGAGAGCGCGCCGGCGGCGATCATGAAGCTGGAGCCACTCAGCGAAGAGGCGGTGCTGGAATACCTGTTGCAGGACGCGCGGGAGGCGGATGAGCGGCGGCTGGACTGGATCGTGGAAACCGCCAATGTCTCGGACTCGCCGATCTACATGCGGATCGCCCGGATCCTGCAACAGCACGACTGCCTGGAACACTTGGGTCTGCGTCGCCACCCGGGCCACCTGGACACCCGCAGCCATGACTGCTCAAGGCTGCGGCTGCTGCTTCTGGAGACATGGCGGCAGGCGCTGGTCGAGGGGCGTCTGGAGAGCGAGCTGGTGTTGTCCCCGGGGGAGCGCGCGGAGACCGTCGTAGCGGTGTCCGCGCTGGCTTGCGCAGGGATGCTGCAGGACAGCCTTGAGGTGGTCTTCGATGATGTCGTCGGGCGAGGCTCGGAAGCCGCGGCGGCGGGTGCCCGCTCGGCATCCCGACTGGTCCTGACGGCAGGCCAGTTGGAGCTGATCAAGGAGGTGGCACGGGATTCGATCGCCTCGGTCAGTGGTGAGGCCGTGGCCGAGGACGAATATCAGATCCACCGGCAGGTGGCGAAGTGCGCCGCCTTCGGGCAACAGCTCGGTCTGACGGTGAGCTACGAGAACAAGGTGCGCTTCCCGCACAGCATCATCCAGGCATTCCTGGGGTTCTATCTGCTGAGCCGCATGGACGTTGAGAAGGTTGTCGGGATGGTGGGGCCCGCGCTCGAACCGCCGGGCCCCGGGCGGGAATTGCTGATAGCGCTGGTTCTGCTGTCACGGCAACGTCCGGATGCCGCCGAGGCGCTGACCCGTATGCTGCGTGACGCCGCCGGCGGCCGCAGGGACGCCAAGGCCTTGGATCTCTGTGCCGCGGCCCTGGAGATCGGCGCCGTGAGCCCGGATCTGTTGGCGCGCGGTGACATCGCCGAGGAGCTGAAGAGAGCCTGGAAGGAGGTCCTGGACGATCAACGGACGGTCGAGGAGGCGAAGCTGCGGCTGGTGTACCGGTACGGTGAGGTGCTGCGGGAGGCAGGCGAGGCAGGTAGGCAGCTCTCCTACGACCTGCTGTTCGAGATCGGCTGCATCGAGGAGTCGTATCCCGTTCGGCTGGCCATAGCCCAGGAGATGGGTGCGGGTGGTGATGCCGCGTACCGGGCCGTGCTCAAGGGCTTTCCCGCGGGCGAGGATCCCGTGGCGCGGTTTCTGCAGGAAAAGCGCAGGCTTCAGAGAGCGTGGGCGGATGCCTACCAGGAGTGGTTGAGCGCCGTCGACGGCCAGGGGAACGAGCGGCTCCAGGACGAGATCTTCCGTAGCCGAGTGAAGGACCTGGAACTCTCCAAAGAGGAACTCTGCCGTCATTTCGTCATGCGAGCCTGGATAGGCCCCACGCTCGTGGGCTCGGTCAGCGAGAAGTACCGTGACGAGGCGAAGGAGCGGCTCGATTTCTGGCTGGGACACCTCGGACCCGCCGCCGTCAGGAAGCCCGACCTGCCGCTTTCCCTGGAGAACGCACTGGCCCAGGGCTTCAAGAACGCCGCGAACCGAAGGCGGCGGCACGCCAGCACCTCCGAGGAGACCAGGACCTTCCTGATCAATCGGGCCGAGAAGATGCTCGGCCGTAGCCGCTACTGGTACTCCCAGCTCAGTCTGCTGCAAGCGTTGTGTCTCTGGGAGCTGCCGGATGCCGTGGGGCAGGAGGCCAGTGCCGTCGCGGCGGAGCACCGACCGCGGCAGCGCTCACACAAGGCGGCTTCAGCCAGCGGTCACGACCAGGTGACGCACGGCACCGCCGACCCCGTACGGTCGGTGGCGCACTGGCTCTCCCTGATCGGCGCCGAACACCGTGCGGCGGCGGGCGGCGTCGACCATGACCGGCTCCTCCACCCCTTCGTGGCGGAAGCGGGCGATCTGGCGACGCTGGCCCTGGAGACGGGGCATCCGGAGTTCTTCATCTGGATCGACGAGAAGATGGCCCTGGACAACGTGGGGTCCCGGCCGGCCGATCCGGACCGCTACCGCAAGCACAATCTGTGGATCCCTCCCTCCGTGGGATGGAGCATTCTCCACCCCCGTGCCCAGCGACTGGTCGCCGACGTCCTCATCATGAACAACCTCACCGGGCGCAACGGGAAGTTCGACGAGGTGGAGGAACGGCTGAGGCTGGCGAACCAGGAGGGGCTCCCGCCCTGCCTCACTCAGGACCGCGGCCCGCTGCACCCGGAGTTCACCGTCGGCAAGGCGGAGGCCGACGAGCCCGGCAGCACCTGTCTGCCCAACTGCCCCTTCCGGCTGTGCCCTTACCCGCCCAGGAGCCGTCAGCCGCAGGCCGAGCTCGAGGAACCGTTCTGCCGGCAGCAGGAGGCGCTCCTGCACGCCAGGGCACGCTGGCGGCTGGTCGCGGTGAGCCGCCACACGCCGCCCTGGGTCGGCACCCCCGTCAGAAGGCTGCACCGTTTCTGGGAGGCGATGGCCGACCGCAACCGCACCACGGGCGTCGGCGGTTAGAGAGCGCCTGAGAAGCCCCGGTCGTCGGCCGGTCGATCGCCTGGCAGTCACATGAGCTTCCGGCGGCCGGTCTCCTTCTTGAGACCGCCCACGTTGATCGGCTGGAGGATGACGGTGATCGCGCCGACCGAGAAGTGCTGCACCGGACCTCCGGTGTTTCGCCCGTGGAAGCTGTGCGGCAGCGCATGCCCGTTGGTCGGGTCCGTGCCCGCCGTATACATGTCGACGATGCCCTCGTGCCCTTGGCGGGCCCGTGCGTCGTTGCCGTCCGCGGCCTGCTCCACGGTGATGCGGTCATCGCCGTCCTCGGCGACCACGGCCGCCACGTGGTAGGGCCATCCGCTGGTGTTGTCGGGCCGCTCGAAATCCCCGTGCCATGCGGTCTCCACGATGGCGAACGCCTGGCCGGGGTTCGGCCGCTCCTCACCGTTCGAGCCCGGGCCGCCGGGCCTGGCATTCGCGTAGGCCATGGCGCCCTGCGCGTTCTCCTCGTCGCCCAAGCCGAACTGGTGGCCGCCCAAGGCGAATTCGCTGGCGTCCTGCCCCAGGGCCAGCCGCTGCTGGTGCATGATCTCCTCGGCGGTGTGGGCACAGTCCGCGAGGAAGGCCGTTGACGGCTCGTACTCCGCGTACGTGCGCCCCGCGATCTGCCCGCTCTCCCCGGTCGGCGTGCAGTACCGGGGCGCTGGGGCGCCCTGCGCGACCCAGATGACGGTGGTGTCCGCCCCGGGATCGACGGTCATGAGGTAGAGGCCGTTCTGCGAGACCCGTGCGGGCCCCAACTCCGCGGTGGTGACCTGGGCAAATCGCTGGAGGGCCGTTGCGTCGGTGCCGCGCGCCGTGCCCCGGGCCATGGCGTCGGCCACCCGCTGTACGGGGGCGGCACGGAGGCCGTGGTCGCCGCGGGTGCTCTGCTCGGGCGTCCGGCTCATCACCCGGATCGCGTTGGCCTCGGCCTCGCGCTCGAAGCGGTCACCGGGGTCGGAGACGCTCAGGCCCGACCCGTTGTCCGTGCCGGCCACCGGACCCTGGCGCTGCTGGATGACGTGGGTCAGCTCATGGGCGAGGGTGTGCTTGTCGGCGCCGCCGTTGCCGATGACGACATGGCTGCCGGAGGTGTAGGCGCGGGCACCCACCTCGGCGGCGGAGTCGCGGGCCGCGGAGTCGGTGTGCAGGCGGACGTCGGAGAAGTCGGCGCCGAGGCGGGATTCCATTTCCCGGCGCAGCGCTTCGTCCAGCGGCTTGCCCGGCGAGCGCAGCACGTCGTGCACGGCGGACCGTTGCACCGGCCCCGCCGCGCGCTGGTGGTGGTTCCGGCCCGCGCCGTGCTGGTGCCGGTTCCGCTGGAGCATGCGGACGACGGCCGCGTTGCCGGCGGTGCGCTGCAGTTCGAGAAGCGCATCGGGCACCCGCCTGCTCGGAGCCTCCCCCGGCCGCGCGGCCGAGGTCTCGGCGGTGCGCTGCGGCTGCTTTTCCTTCTTCGTCGGCTCTTGCGCGTGCATGGAACTCCGCTCGTAGGGCCGGCAGTTTCGCTGTGCTCTTCCTACATACCTGGTGCGGCGGTTGTGGGTAAGGGGTGTACGGGCACGATGCGGTGCCCCTGTGGGCAGCGCGTCCGTGGCTCACCGTGCACCGGCACAGGCTCCCGTCGGCTCCGTCACTCCGCAGTACCACGAGAGCCCAGCACATGACGGAAGAATGGGTGGTGGTCGGTACGCCGGACATCAGGGCGGCTCGGGCGACCACCAGGGCCCGCTCCCGGGCCCACGGGAACGGCCGGTCGACCACGTGGTCGACCGGCCGTTCCGTCCTGCGGAGAACCGGATTTCAGCGCCCGCCCCGTCCCTGCGCCGGCGGGGGCCTCACGCCTCCGGCGGTGCGGGCTCGGTCAGCCCTGCTGCCAAGTGGCGCCCGCGCCGGTGAACCCGCCGGTGACGCCCTCGTTGTCGGCATAGGTCCAGGCGGTGGCGTGGGAGAGGCCGTCGGGGCTGACGGAGGACTGGTTGGCGCCGAAGCCGGCGCCGTTCTGGTTGGCGGTGAAGTAGCCCTGGCCGAAGGACGCGTCCAGGCCCTCCTGGGCCGAGGCCAGGCCGGCACAGCCGATCACGAGCGGGGCGGTGATTGCGCCGACGGCCAGGACACGCTTGACAGCACGCATGATGGTCTCCTCCGTGGAGTTCGAGGTAGCAGGTGGCGGCGCCGATCGGCCCCGCCGGAACCAGCCAGACATGTGCCGCCACCCCTCGCAATCGATGCCGCAATCCGAACAGGCCTCACGGTCCGTCAAACACACCGTTCCGACCTGCGGAAATGGCCGATCGGGTGATCACCTTGCGAGGTCGTTCGGGCGGAGCAGGCACCGGCCCGGCGGCGGCTGACGGCCGGTCGGTCCGAGAACCGACCGGCCACCGGGCTCACCGGGCCGCGAGGGTCACTGGCCGGCCGCGCGGAGGAGCCAGTGGAGCCTGGGGATGCGGGAGTCGGGGCCGCTGAGCACCGCCGCGTCCGGTATCGGGCTCTTGGTGAGGTCCAGGTGCGCCGAGGTGTCCGTGTGGTTGGTCGGCAGGGTCCCCGAACCGTCCGAGGTCGTGCACCACAGGTGGCCGTCGTCGTTCGGGCGGAAGCCGCCCAGGGTGACGGAGCTGCCGTTCTGCGGATCCCGCGGGTGGGCCGCGCGACGCCCTCGGGTCGGCGGCCGAGCCGCGATGGCCGGGCCGGCCGGGCTGTCTGGGGGTGAGCCCCGGTGCGATGGCCAAGTCCCCTCCATTGCCCGTTCATCGGCAGGGCGATCGCCGAATCGGCCGGAATCGTTCCCCTTTCGGTCGGTCTGCGGAGTGGCGGCCGGAGCGGTGCCGGGCGGCTGCGGCAGGTACTCGGGCGGTGGTCCCGGCGCGTGCTGCCGGCCGGGGTGTGCCGAGGCGGCGGGGGCGTACTGCTCCCCGCCCCTCGGCGCGCCGGCTTCGCTACCGGGCGGCGACCGCCGGGCCGTCGCCGCCGCCGGTGCCGTAGTCGCCGGGCCGGCCGTCCTGGCCGGCCGCGCCGCCGCCGGGACCCCGGGCGTGCACGGTGAAGGAAGCCAGGCCCGCGGGCAGTGCCCAGGCCCCGGTGGTCCGGGTGGAAACCTTGTAGCGGTGCGGGCCGTCGTCCCGCTGGACGGGTGCGGCCTGGGAGGCCGTCGCGGCCAGCGCCGCGACGGTGGATGCGGTCGCCAACAGGCCTTGTCGGAAGAGCTTTTGATTGATCGTCATTAATGCGATGGTCTGGAACTCCGGCGACCTGGCGGCGGCTTCGACTCGTATTCACGCGAACGGGTGGTCGTGATCCGGCCGAGTTCGCGGCGGCCCCCGACGTGCTGCCGACGGGTCGCCCGGGGGGTGCCGGAGATCCTCCCTCGATCGGGGGAGGACCGCGCCCGGGACGCCCGGCGATACTGGCGAACATGATCAAGGGAATGCGGTTGCTGCTGCGCGGGTCGACGTATACGGGCGTGCTGTTCGCCGTGCTCGGCGCCCTGGCGGGGCTGCCGGTGGCGATGGTGGCGCTCGGGATGACGCTGGGGGTGTCGGGGCGGCCGGACGCGGTCTGGGTGGCGCTGCCGCTGTGGGCGGTGCTGCTCGGGGTGGCCGGACTGCCCCCGGTGGCGCGCCGGGTGCTGGCGGCAGGGGCGCGGCGGCTGCTGGGCGTCGCCGTGCCCGCCCCGGTGAAGGGGGCCG
The DNA here is from genome assembly GCF_040683915.1 of Kitasatospora sp. NPDC093102. Classification (NCBI taxonomy): domain Bacteria; kingdom Bacillati; phylum Actinomycetota; class Actinomycetes; order Kitasatosporales; family Streptomycetaceae; genus Kitasatospora; species Kitasatospora sp. NPDC093102. The sequence continues at coordinate 56,803 of NZ_JBFBFA010000031.1, forward strand.
CGGCCGAGCGGTGGCGGACGCCGGCCTTCGTGGTGGTGCACGTGGCGCTGGGGTGGACGGTGCTGATCGGCGGCAGTGCGCTCGTCGTGACGGGGGTGGCACTGCCGGGGCGGTGGGCGGAGGGCTCCGCGCGGGTGAGCCTCTTCGGCTGGGGTACGGAGGTGACGGGCGTCTGGACCTGGGTGGTGGCGGCGCTCAGCCTGGCCCTCGCGGCGGTGCTGTTCGCGGGGGTGTCGGGCACACTGCGGTGGCTGGCACCCCGGCTGCTCGGCCCCTCGCCGGCCGAGCGGCTCGCGATGGCCGCCGAGCGGGAACGTCTGCTGGCCGAACGCAACCGGCTGGCCCACGAGTTGCACGACTCCATCGGGCACACCCTGACCGCCGCCACCATCCAGGCGGCCGTCGCCGGCGAGGTGCTGACCGCCGATCCGGTGGCGGCGCGGGCCGCCATGCGCAGCATCGAGGAGTCGACCCGGGCCGCGCTGGAGGACCTCGACTACGTGCTGGGCGCGCTGCGCGAGGAGCAGCCGGGCACCGCCCCGACCCGCACCCTCACTGACCTGCCCGAACTGATCGACCGGCTGCGGCACGCGGGCGCGGTCGTGGAGCCGCGGACCACCGGGGACCTGGCCCAGGTGCAGGGCACGCTCTCCCGGGCCGCCTACCGGATCGTCCAGGAGGGGCTGACCAACGCCCTGCGGCACGGCACGGGTGGGCCGATCGAGCTGCGGGTGACGGCGGGGCCGGAGGCACTGGAGCTGAGCGTGGTCAACGGGGTGGCGGGTACGGCCGCGCCGGGTTCGAGCGGCTTCCCGACCTCCGGCCACGGCCTGCCCGGCCTGGCCGAGCGGGTGCGGCTGCTGCACGGCGAGTTCGAGGCCGGCCCGTACGGCGAGGGGCAGTGGCGGCTGGCGGTCCGGCTGCCGGTGCGGTGGTCGGCGTGAGCGGGCCCGTCGCGGGCGCGTCCGACCCCGCCCCGGGCGCGCCGCCCGACGTCACCGTCCTGATCGCCGACGACGACCCCGTCACCCGCAGCGGGCTGAGCACCCTGCTGGGTGCCCAGCCGGGCCTCGCGGTGGTCGGGCAGGCCGCCGACGGGGTCGAGGTGGTCGAGCAGGTCGGGTTGTTGCGGCCGGACGTGGTGCTGATGGACGTGCGGATGCCGCGCCGCAACGGGATCGAGGCGACCCGCGAACTGCTGAGGGGGCAGGCCGACCCGCCCAAGGTCGTGGTGATCACCACCTTCGAGAACGACGGCTACGTCACCGCCGCGCTGAGCGCCGGTGCCAGCGGCTTCGTGCTGAAGCGGCTGCCCGTCCCGCAGATCGCCGAGGCGGTGCGGGTGGTGGCGGCCGGGGAGGCGGTGCTGTTCCCCGCCGCGCTGCGTCGGATGGTCGCGGCCCGGCCGCTGGACTCGGCCGAGGCGCTGCCCCGGGCGGGCCTGACCGGGCGGGAGGAGGGCGTGCTGCGGCTGATGGCCACCGGGCTGTCCAACCCGGAGATCGCGCAGGCGCTCGCGGTGAGCCAGGAGACGGTCAAGACGCACGTGGGGAACGTGCTGAGCAAGCTCGGCGCGCAGAACCGGACCCACGCGGTGGTGATCGCGTACGAGAGCGGGCTGGTGGTGCCGGGGCTGCCGGGGGCGTAGCGCCCTGGAGCGGGCCAGGGGCGTCGGCGAAGGGCCGGGGCTCCGACGGTGGAAGCCGTGCCGTACCGTGTGGGCTCGTGATGTCGAAGGATCGTGCACCCGTCGGGGAGGCGACCATGACCCGTGAGACCCACTCGCCCCGGGCGGCCCGAGCAGGCCGGCGGGGAGGCGCCGTCGGCGCCGGGCTGGCCACGCTGGGCCTCGTGCTGGTCGTGGTCGCGGTGTTCGTGCTGAACGGGATGGTGCCGGCGGACTCCGACGTCGGGTCGGTGCTCCGTACGGCGGAAGGCGGCCTGTTGGCCGGCCTCACGCTCGCGTGGGCCGCCTGTGTGCGTCGGAGTCTGCGCCGGCGCCGGTAGCCGTTCGCGTCCTGGTCCGCTACCTCCTCGGGTCGATCGGGGTGAGCACGCCGAGGCGGTCCTCGACCGCCTGGGCGGCGGCCAGGCAGAGGTCCTCGCGGAAGGCCCGGCCGACGAGTTGGACTCCGGTGGGCAGGCCGTCCGGGTCGAGGCCGGTGGGGACGGCGACGGCCGGGACACCGGCGAGGGTGCTCACCGAGCAGAGCCGCATGCCCGAGGCGACCCGGTCGCGGCCCGCCTGGTCCCGCGACTCCAGGCCGGGTTCGACCGGCGGCTCGGTGAACACCGGGCCCAGCAGCAGCGGGTACTCATGCAGGAACTCCGCCCACGAGCGGCGGATACCCATCCAGGTGCTCATCAGGCGGATCAGGCCGGGGCCGTCGGCGGGCGGGGCGCTGTGCATCGTCAGCTCGATGAAGCGGTCGCCGCCCTCGCCGAGCAGCTGCCGGACGGCGGGCCAGTTCGGCGCGAACTCGGTGACGGGGAGGCGGTGGTAGGTGTCGAACGCCTCGTCCATCCGCGGGACGTCGGGGACCTCCCGGACGTCGTACCCGGCGTCGCTCAGCGCGTCGGCGGCCTCGGCGATGGCGCGGCGGACGGTGGGGTGGACACCGTGACCGCCCGGGTCGGCGACGACGGCGACCCTGATCGGGCCGTCGAGCGGCTCTCCGTACAGCGGGACGGGTACGGCGCGCGGGTCGCGGAGGTCGGTGCCCGCCAGGGTCTCGTAGGCGAGCCGCAGGTCGGCGACCGTACGGGCGATCGGGCCGTCGGTGACCAGGCCTTGGGAGGCCGGGCCGGGGTCGTCCGGGCCGATCACGCGCTGGTCGGCGGGGAACCGGCCGGTGGTCGGATTGAGGGCGGCGACCCCGCAGAAGGAGGCGGGGACGCGGACCGAGCCGCCGGAGTCGTTGCCGAGCCCGAGCGGGGCCATCCCGGCGGCGACGGCCGCGCCGTCCCCGCCGCTGCTGCCGCCGGGGGTGCGGCGGGCGTCCCAGGGGTTGCGGGTGTCGCCGTACAGCTCGCTGCGGCTGTGCATCCCGGCGACGATCAGGGTCGGCATGTTGCTGTGGCCGATCGGGATCGCCCCGGCCGCGCGCAGCCGGGCCACCGGGACGGCGTCGGCGGCGGCGACGTGGTCGCGGAAGTGCGGGGTGCCGAAGGTGGTGGGCACTCCGGCGATCGGGGTGCTCTCCTTCACGGTGAACGGCACGCCCGCGAGCGGGCCCAGTTCCTCGCCCGCGGCCCGGCGGCGGTCGGTGTCCCGGGCGGCCTCGCGGGCGCGGTCGGCGAGGAGCTGGGTGACGGCGTTCAGGTGGGGGTTGACCTCGGCGATCCGGGCCAGGTGGCTGTCCACCACCTCCAGGGCCGACGCCTCGCCGGTGCGTACGGCGGCGGCGAGTGCGCTCGCGGGCTTGCTCCACAGGGGCATGGGGGTCTCCTCGGTTCTCCTCGGCCTGCTTCCGATGCGGTCGCATCGGAACCGAACCATAGCCCGGGAACCGATACGCTTGCATCGGAATATCGGAAGACGTGGCGAAGAGGAGACCGGAGATGCCGAAGCAGGTGGATCACGAAGGCCGGCGCCGGCGGATCGCCGAGGCCGTCTGCCTGCTGGTGGACGAGCACGGGCTGGAGGGCGTCACCCTGCGGGACGTCGCCACCCGGGCGGAGGTCTCGATGGGGGCCGTCCAGCGTTGCTTCCGCACCAAGGAGGAGATGCTCCTGTTCGCGCTCACGCACGTCGGCGAGCGGGTCGCCGAGCGGGTGCGCAGCCGGCTCACGGCCGGCCCGGCGCAGTCGGCGGCCAGTGAACTCGGGCTGGTGGCGGGCGAGGTGGCGCTGCTGCGCGAGGAGGACCGGGCCGAGGCCAGGATCTGGCTCGCCTTCGTCGCCGGGGCCGCCGTCAACCCGGCGCTGGCGGCGGCCCTGCGGAGCAGCTACGCGGCGCTGGAGGAGCTGATGGTGCGGCTGGTCGCCGAGGCCGCGGGCGGGGCGGTGATCGGCGGATCGGTGATGGGCGGTGAGGCCGCCGGCGGGGCGGTGACGGCGCGGACCGAGGCCCGTACGCTGCTCGCCCTCGCCGACGGGCTCACCGCGCACGTCCTGGTCGGGCACCGGACGGTGGCGGAGGCGGAGGAGGTCCTGCACGCCCACCTGGCCGGGCTCTGGGAGCGCTGCTGACCGGCCGGGTGACCCCGGCACCGATGGCACCGATGGGACGCGACCGGCCGCCGGACCCGGCGGGCCCGATCGGGCCCACCCGGGCCCGCCGTGGGGAATCCCCGTTGCCGGGCGGCGGGAATCCCTGTTGCCAGCCGGTGGGCCCGGCGGCGAGGATGCCGTTCGTGTCCGAGACGGTGTTCGAGACGGTGCCCGACGGGCCCGGGCTGCGGCCCTATCCCAAGATCCCCGCCCGCGGCCGCTCCGGCGGGCCCGGCAGCCGCGAGTGGACCGCGGCGGAGAAGGTGCACGGGGCGCACTTCGCCGTGGTCTGCGAGGGCGGCTCGGTACGGGCCGCGAAACGGCGTGAACTGCTGGACGACGAGGGACTGGACGGCTTCTTCGGCGTGAGCCGGATCTGGCCCGAACTGTCCGTCGCGGCGGCCCGGTTCGCCGCCGCGGTGCGCGCACCACGGGGCTCCACGGCCGTGGTGACGGTCTACGGCGAACTGGCCGGCGGCCGCTACCCGCACCCCGAGGTGCCCGCCGTCCCCGGGGCCGACCCGGTCCAGACCGGCGTCTGGTACGCCCCCGGCCTGCGCTGGCTGCCGTTCGACGCCACCGTCGAGACGCCCGAGGGCCGTTGGTGGATCGCCGACCGCACGCTGCGCACGGCCGCCCGGGCCGCCGGGCTCACCTGCGTGCCCCTGCTCGGGCACGGCCCCCTGAACACCCTGCACGACCTGCCGGTGCGCTACCCCACCCGGGTGCCCGCCCTGTTCGGCCTGCCTGAACTGCCGGACAACCTCGCCGAGGGGTACGTCCTCAAGCCGGCCGGCGAGTGGCACGAGCCGGAAACGGCCCGTCCGCTGGTGAAGGTGAAACAGCAGGCCTTCGCCGAGGACGACCGCTACGACGGCGCCCGCCCCTACCTCCCCCCACCGGAGGGCGCGGCCGGCGTCCCCGCCTGGCTCCTCGTCCAGGCCTCCGCCCTGCTCACCCCCACCAGGGCCGCGGCAGCCGTCAGCAAGCTGGGACCGCGTACCGCTGTCGAAGCCGTGGCGGAGGAGATCGCGACGGACGTGGCGGAGGAACTCGCCGAGGCCGTGGGAGGGCTGGAGGGATCCGCCCTGGCCGCCCTGCGGCGGGCGCTCGAACCGGGGGCGCGGTCCCTGGCCTCCTTCGACGCGCAGGACCGGCGCGGAGCCTGAGCGCGGGTGGCCGGCGCGGCGCCGTACCTCGATCGGCCGCGCCTTCCGGGGGCGCGGAAAAATTCTTCGGGAAAGGTCCCGGCCGATGTCGAGGCCGGGTTCCGCCGCTCCGACTGAGAGGTGACAGCGCGCCGACGGGGCGCGTGGGACAGAGGGGACACCCGAGATGAAGTACGTCGCGATGATCTACGGCAACCAGGCCAAGTGGGACTCCTTCCCGGCCGAGGCGTGGCCGGAGGCGATCGCCAAGCAGGAGGCGTTCAACACGCGGTACCGGGAGAGCGGGGAGCTGGTCGGCGCGTACGGGCTGGCGGACGCGGCGGCGGCGCAGCTGGTGCGGCGGGCGGAGGGGGTGCCGGTGGTCACCGACGGGCCGTACCTGGAGACCAAGGAGTACCTGGCCAGCTTCTACCTGCTGGACTGCGAGAACCTGGAGCGGGCCCAGCAGATCGCGGCGGACATGCCGTTCGCGGACGTGGAGCCGGTGGAGCTGTGGCCGATCCTGCACGAGTCCCCCGCGAGCGACCTCCCGGCATGCGGGTGAGCGGCACGACCGACGGTGCCGTCGAGGGCCTGCTGCGCGAACTGGCGCCGCAGGTCCTCGGCGTGCTGGTGCGGCGGCACGGCGGGGCGTTCGACGCGTGCGAGGACGCGGTGCAGGAGGCGCTGCTGGCCGCCGCGACGCAGTGGCCGGAGGGCGGGGTGCCGGCCAACCCGCGGGGCTGGCTGGTGACGGTCGCGGACCGGCGGCTGGTGGACCAGGTGCGCAGCGAGTCGGCGCGCCGCCGCCGGGAGGAGGCGCTGGCACTGGCCACGCCGCACTCGGCGCTGCTCGCCCCGGCGGCCGACGCGCCCGATCCGGCGGCGGACGACTCGCTCGCGCTGCTGTTCCTCTGCTGCCACCCGGCGCTGTCCGTGCCGAGCCGGATCGCGCTGACCCTGCGTGCGGTCGGCGGCCTGACGACCGCGCAGATCGCGGCCGCGTTCCTGGTGCCGGAGGCGACGATGGCGCAACGGATCAGCCGGGCGAAGCAGATGCTGAAGGCGGCGGCCGGGGCGGACGGCGGACGGCTGGCGCTGCCGGAGGGGGAGAGCGGCGCCGCGCGGCTGGGCGAGGTGCGGCACGTGCTGTACCTGGTGTTCAACGAGGGCTACACGGTGAGCGGCGGCGAGGAGCTGACCGCGCCGCGGCTGTCCGTCGAGGCGATCCGGCTGACCCGGTTGCTGCTGCGGCTCGCCCCCGGGGACGCCGAGACGGCAGGGCTGCTCGCGCTGATGCTGCTCACCGACGCCCGCCGGCCGGCCCGCACCGGGGCGCACGGCGGGCTGGTGCCGCTGGAGGAGCAGGACCGCGGTCGCTGGGACCGGGAACTGCTGGACGAGGGGATGGAGTTGATCGCCTCGGTGCTGCCGCGCGGGCAGGCCGGGCCGTACCAGGTGCAGGCCGCGATCGCCGCGGTGCACGGGGAGGCGGCGACGGCACGGGAGACCGACTGGCCGCAGGTCCTGGTGCTGTACGACCTGCTGCTGCGCCTCGACCCGAATCCGATGGTCGCGCTCAACCGGGCGGTCGCGGTGGCGATGGTGCACGGGCCGGCGGCCGGGCTCGGGCTCGTCGCGGAGCTGGCCGCGGACAAGCGCCTGGCCCGCCACCACCGGCTGCTCGCCGTCCGGGCCCACCTGCTCGACCGGCTCGGCACGGACCCGGCGGGCGCCGCCCGCGCGTACCGGGAAGCAGCGGCCCGTACGGCCAGTGCGCCGGAGCGCCGTCACCTGGTGGCCCGGGCGCGGCGGGTGGAGCAGGCGGGGAGCGGAGGGGCGACCCGGTAGGCGGCGGGGTCGAGGGCGGGTTCAGACGGCGTCCAGGAGGCTTCCGCGTTCGGCGGGAGGGGCCCATCATGGGCTCCCGGTCCCGGCAGAACCGCCCCGACACCGTTCCAGGGCCGCCCTCAGGAGGCAGAAGAGATGACGATCCCACCCCCCGTTCGGATCCAGGCCGCCGTCGTCCGTGCCGCGTACGCCCTGCCGGAGGGCCTGCGGCGGGCCATCGCGGGCAAGCCGGTGGTCCGCGACGGGCAGACGCTCGCGCTGGACGCGCAGTTGATACTGAAGCTCCAGCGGCTGTCCAAGGCGGCCCTGGTGATGCCGGGCGGGGTCGGGCCGTCGCGGGCCGCGATGGAGCACGCGCGGCACCTGGTGGGCGGGCCGGAGAACCGTGCGGTGGCCGTGCGGAGCGTCGGCATCCCGCAGGAGCACGGCGAGCTGCCCGCGACGCTGTACGCCCCGGACGGGCTGGCGGAGGGCTCCGGCCTGCTGGTCTACCTGCACGGCGGTGGCTGGGTGGTCGGCAGCCGGGCCAGCCACGACCACGTCGCCCGCTTCCTCGCCTGGCGGGCGCGGGTGCGGGTGCTGTCCGTGGAGTACCGGCTGGCGCCCGAGCACGTGTTCCCGGCGGCGGCCGAGGACGCGCTGGCCGCGTTCGACTACGCCCACGCGAAGGCGGCCGACCTGGGCGCGGCCCCGGAACGGATCGCGGTCGGCGGGGACAGCGCCGGCGGCAACCTGGCCGCCGTCGTCGCCCGGGAGACGGTCCGGCGGGGCGGCCCCGCTCCGGTGTTCCAGCTGCTGCTGTACCCGGCGACCGACGCCTCGACCCGGCGCCCCTCGCGCGGACTGTTCGCCGACGGGTTCTTCCTGACCAGCGCGGACATGGACTGGTTCGCCGACCGGTACGCGCCCGCGCCCACCGACCGCACCGACCCGCGGCTGTCGCCGCTGCTCGCCGAGGACCTGACCGGCCTGCCGCCCGCGTACATCGGCACGGCGGGCTTCGACCCGCTGCGCGACGAGGGCGAGGCGTACGCGCGGGCGCTGGAGGAGGCGGGCGTCGCGGTGCGGCTGAGCCGGCAGCCGGACCTCATCCACGGGTACGCCAACTACATCGGCATCGGCCACCGCTTCCGGGAGGCGACGGCCGAGGCGGCGGAGGCGCTGCGGCAGGCGATCGGCGGGTAACGAGCGGGGCGGGAGCGGAGGGGCGGGACCCTGCGGGCGGGTCCCGCCCTTCGCCGTGTCGTGGGGCGGGCAGGGGCGCGAGCCGTACGGCCGCGCGCCGGATCACTGCTGCGCAGGGGGTTCTCGGCGACCGGCTCTTATTGTACTGTCCGTCTAATAAGCGGGTGAGCGGGAACCCGCAGGGGCAGGCACCTGGAGGCAGCCATGGCTCTCACCCGGCAGACTGAGCGCGGCCACACCAACGCTGACGACGACGTCTCGAAGCGGCTGCTGGAGTCGGCCGCCACCCTCTCCTTCGACCCCTCGGCCGAGATCGACTGGGACGCCCCCCTCCCGGAGGACCACTACGGCCTCAACCCGGAGTGGAGCACCCTCTACGGCACCCGGCTGTGGGACGAGATGACCGAGCGGCAGCGGGTCACGCTCACCCGGCACGAGGTCTGCTCGATCATGAACACCGGCATCTGGTTCGAGATGATCCTCCAGCAGATGGTGCTGCGCGATCAGTACCTCAAGAACCCCGCCAGCGCCGAGTTCCGGTTCGCGCTCACCGAGATCGCCGACGAGTGCCGCCACTCGATCATGTTCGCCCGCGCCTGCGAGAAGATGGGCGTCCCCGCGTACCGGCCGAACAAGGTGATCGCCCAGGCCGGGCGCGCCTTCAAGGCGCTCGCCAAGGGCGAACTCGCCTACGGCGGAATCCTGGTGGCCGAAGAGGTGCTCGACGTCATGCAGCGCGACTGGATGCGCGGCGAGAACGTGCTGGAGATCGTCCGCGGCACCTCCCGGATCCACGTGGTCGAGGAGTCCCGGCACATGAAGTTCGCCCGGCAGGAGGTCCGCGAGCGGATGCGCCACGCGAGCCCGGCCCGCCGGCGCGCCTCGGCCACCGGCATCGCCGTCGGCGCGTACGTCATCGTCACCAGCATGGTGCACCCGGGCGTGTACAGGGCCGCCGGGCTCGACGTGCAGCGGGCGCTCGCCGAGGTGCGGGCCAACGAGCATTGCAAGGCGATGATGCGCACCAGCTCCCGGCACCTGATGGCCTTCCTCGCCGAGACCGGGCTGCTCACCAGCCGCTCGGCGGCCGTCTACCGCCGGGTGCACATGCTCTGACGGTCCGGCACGACCGGTCCCGACGGACCGGCACGACCCGCCCGTCCCCCATCCCCCACGCGCAGCGAGGACCCCACCCCGGCCATGGCCTACGCGATCACCCAGACCTGCTGCAACGACGCCTCGTGCGTGTCCGTCTGCCCGGTCAACTGCATCCACCCGACCCCGGACGAACCGGAGTTCGGCACCACCGACATGCTGTACATCGACCCGCGGGCGTGCATCGACTGCGGCGCCTGCGCGGACGCCTGCCCGGTGGACGCGGTGTTCCCGGTCGACCGGCTGCGCGGGCCGGACACCGTGTTCGGCGACCTCAACCGCGACTGGTTCCGCGACCACCCCAACGACCACGCCTGGGGCGCACCCAGCTTCCCGCGCAGCCTGCCGGGGGAACTCGGCGCGCTGCGGATCGCCGTCGTCGGCACCGGCCCCTCCGCCGGGTACACGGCGCAGGAACTGCTGCGCAGCACCAGCGCCGAGATCACCATGATCGACCGGCTGCCGGTCACCGGAGGCCTGCTGCGGCACGGCGTCGCGCCCGACCACCAGTCCACCAAGAGGATCGCGGAGAGCTTCGCGAGCGTCTTCCACGACCCGCGGCTGCGGATGCACCTCAACGTGGAGATCGGCACGGACGTCACCCACCAGGAGCTCGCCGCGCACCACCACGCGGTGGTGTACGCGGTCGGCGCGGCCGCCGACCGCCGGCTCGGCATCCCCGGCGAGGACCTGCCGGGCAGCCTGCCCGCGACCGCCTTCGTCGGCTGGTACAACGCCGAACCGACCGTACCGGCCGACGCGGTGGAGCTGTCGGCGGAGCGCGTCGTGGTGGTCGGCAACGGCAACGTCGCGGTGGACATCGCCCGCATCCTGCTCACCGACCCCGACCGGCTCGCCGCCACCGACATCGCCGACCACGCCCTGGCCGCGCTGCGCCGCAGCCGGGTCCGGGAGGTCGTGCTGCTCGCCCGGCGCGGGCCCGAGCAGGCGGCGTGGACCAGGGCGGAGTTCCTGGCGCTGCGGCAGCTGCCGGGCGTCGAGGTGGTGGTGGAGGACCACCCGGAGGTGCGGGCGGCGATCGGGGTGGCGGGAACCCGCACGCAGTCGCCGGCGGGCCCGGGGACGCAGGCCGGGCCGGACTCGCGGGCGGCACTGCTGGCGGGGCTGCCGCTGGTGCCGTACGACGGGGCCGCGGAGCCCGGACCGGGGCGGCGGATCGTGCTGCGGTTCCTGTCGGCGCCGGCCGAGCTGTCCGGGGACGGTCGGGTCGAGGCGCTGACCGTCGAGCGGACCACCCTGGCGGCGGACGGCCGGGTCGCGGGCACCGGGGCGAAGGACGTGCTGCGGGTCGGCCTGGTGGTGCGCTCCATCGGGCACCGGGGTGTGCCGCTGCCCGGGCTGCCGTTCGACGAGCGGGCCGGGACGGTCGCGCACCGGGACGGGCGGGTCGTCGACCCGGCGACCGGCCGGCCGCTGCCGGGCACGTACGTGGTGGGCTGGGCCAAGCGGGGGCCGTCCGGCGGGATCGGCGCCAACCGGGCCTGCGCGCGGGAGACCGTGGGCGCGCTGCTGGACGATGCGGCCGCCCGCGCGCTGCCCGTCCCGGGGCCGGGTCGCAGGGACTTCGAACGGCTGGTGCGGCACCGGCGGCCGGACGCGGTCGGGCTGCGGGAGCTGCGGGCGGTGGACCGGGCGGAACGCGAGCGGGGCGAGGCCGAGGGGCGGCCCCGGGTGAAGCTCGCCACCGTGCCGGAGCTGCTGGCGGCGGGGCGGCGGCGGTAGCGGTACCGGGGGAGGGCAGGACGTGCGCAGGAAGTCGGGTGGGCCGGCTTCCTGCGCACCCGGCCGCTCCCCGTACGGGGTTGACCTGCGGCATGGGGGTTGACGTGGCCGTGTCCCGGTGCGGGCGGGTGCGTTGGGTGGGTGTGAGTGGTTTTGGGAGGCTGCCGGTACCGGACCGGCAGCCGGGTGAGGAAACGATCCTGCATGACATCCCGAGCGGGGCGGAGCGGCCTTCGGCGCCCGGTCCACCCGGGACGGCGCCCGGCCCGGACGCGCCCATCTATGCCGAGCTGGCCCGGCGCTGGCAGGCCGAGGGGCGCTCCGTCCCCGGGCTGCCCGATCCGGTCTGGGAGTCGCTGGCCGCACCGGCCGGGGCTCAGCCGGCGGCGTCCGGCCCGGGCCGGAGCCCGGCATGGGGTTCGGAGTGGAACCCGGGGGCGGGCTCGGAGCGGAACCCGGGGTAGAGCCGCCGCGCCCAGCGGCGGAACAGGCGGTCAGCCGACGTCGCGGGCGGTGGTGCCCAGGGCCTCCAGGTTCCAGGTGAGGACCCGCCGGGGGTGCACCCGGATGACGTCCCGGCTGAACCGGTCGGGCGCCACCGGCGGGACGTCGACGGTGCGGACCTCGGCCCGGCCGCGGATCTCCACCCCACGGCCCCAGCCGCCCGCGACCGGATCGTCAGCGGGGGCCAGGTCGTCGATCAGGACGGAGACCTCGGGACGGTCCCGGGCGTTGCGGTACTTGCGGCTGCGGGCGTTGTCCGGTCCGCCGATGTCGATGGTGCCGTCCTCGTTGAGGCGGAAGCCCACCGGCCTGACCTGCGGGGAGCCGTCCGGGCCGATGGTGGCCAGGCGGGCCAGCGGCCGGCCGGCGAGGTACGCGCGCTCGCGCTCGGTGAAGACCATGCGGCCACGCCAGGACCTCAAGCGCCCTTCAGGTCAAGGGCGTTCGGCGGTGTGCCCGCGCTCCCGCCAGGAGCGCCTCAGCTCCGCCCAGCGTTCCGTCTGCTCCGGTGTCAGGGTGCCGCGGAGTTCGGCGAGCTTGAGGAGCTGGGCCTCGGCGTCGGCGCCCAGGGGCTGGGCCTCGGCGCGGTAGTGGTCGGTGAGCAGGGCGTCGAGTTCGGGGCGGGTGAGGGCGGGGTCGAGGCGCTGGGCGAGCTTGGCCATGTTGCGGTAGGAGCCCTGGAGCAGGAAGGGGGGTTCGGTGCGGGTGCGGTCGTCCTGGGCGGCGGAGGCCAGGTAGGCGCTGTTGACGGCCAGGACGGTGGAGCGAAGGTGGAGCAGGCCGGCCAGGACGGCGGTCATCCGCTCGACCTCGGCGGCGGGCCAGGAACCGGCCAGGGCGCCGCCGGGCAGACCGCCGGCGCGGGCGAGCAGGGTGTCGAGGTCGGCGCGCTCGGCGGTGGCGAGCGGGGCCAGGTGGCGGCTGGCCGGCAGGGCGTTCTCGACGAAGCTGAGCGCGAAGAGGTCCTCGCGCCCGGCGACGGCGTCGCCGAGGTTCCACACGTCGGCGCGGTTGGCGAGCATGTCGGGCAGCCGGAAGAGGCGGCCGGACTCGGTGTACGGGTTGGCGGCCATGACGACGGCGAAGCGCTTGCCGCGCAGGTCCCACTCGCGGGCCTCGCCGTCCCAGACGCCGTCGATCCGGCGCTGGGCGTCGCACAGCGGGATGAAGCGCTGGAGGAACTCGGGCGAGGTGTGCTGGACGTCGTCCACGTAGAGCAGCACGTTGTCGCCCGCGTGCAGGGCGAAGTTGAGCTTCTCGACCTCGCGCCGGGAGGTGGCGTCGGGGGCCTCGGCCGGGTCCAGCGAGGTGACCCGGTGGCCGAGCGCGGGGCCGCTGACGGAGACCAGCAGCAGGCCGAGCCGCTCGGCGAGGTACTCGACCAGGGTGGTCTTGCCGTAGCCGGGCGGGGAGACCAGCAGCAGCAGGCCGCTGCGGTCGACCGGCCCGCCGGGCTCGGCCGTGCCGAGCTGCTTGGCGAGGTTGTCACCGACCAGCGGCAGGTAGACCTGGTCGATCAGCCGGTTGCGGACGAAGCCGTTGAGCGGGGCGGGCCGGTACTGGTCGAGCCGCAGCCGGGCGTGCTCGGCGGCCAGCAGTTCGCCGCGCAGCCGCTGGTAGGCGCGGTAGCCGGGCACCTCGACCTGCTCGAACTCCCGGACCCGGGCGAGCAGGTCGTCCAGCCGCAGGTCGAGTGCACCGCCCGCGAGCCGCGGGTGGTCACCGAGCAGCCCGGTGATCCGGGTGGCCACCGCCCCCTCCGCGGGCCGGCGCGGCAGGGACGGGCAGAGCAGCACGGCGGCGGCCTCGGCGAGGTCGGCCGGGTCGGCGTCGGCAGCGCCCGACTCCAGCCAGGCGGTGGCGAGTTCGCGCCGTACGGGCAGGAGCGCGGGCTCCTCGGGCAGGGCGGCCAGCGCCTCGGTGAGGCCGGCCGACTCGGGTGCGGCACGGAACTTGTCGAGCAGTGCGGCGGCGCCCGCCGAGTGGGCGAAGCTGGGCGTGGCGGCGGCCAGTTCGGCCACCAGGTAGGGCCCGGCGGGCTCCGCGCCCGGGGTGAAGTCGGCGACGGCGGCGCTGAGTTCGGCGGCCAGCGCGTCCAGCGCGGCCTGCGCCGGGGCGCCCCCGAAGGCGTCCCGGGCCAGGCCCAGCGAGCGGGCCCGGGTGTGCCAGAGCAGCCGCTGCCGCTCGTCGGCGCCGTGCGCCCAGTACAGCTGCGCGGCCGCCCGGGCGCTCGCCGGATGCCGCAACATCCCGGCCTCGGCGCCGAGTTCGAGCAGCGCGCGGAGCAGCAGCGCCGCGTCGTGGTCGTGCACGCCGCGCTGGTAGCCCTCGTCCGGCCGCTGCTCGGCGGCGCGCCGGACGTACTCCAGCAGGTCGCCGTCCGCGGACAGCGACCCCGCCTCGGCGGCCGGCAGCAGACTGGCCGCGAGGTACTCGGCGCGGTACAGCTGCGGGGTCTCCGAGGGCAGCGGGCGGTCCCAGTACCGCTCGGTGGCGGCGAAGGCCGGGTCGGTGACGGGGGAGCGGTAGTCGGTGCCGGTGAGGGTGAAGGCGGGGCGGCCGCGCCAGGGCACCAGGGCGAGTTCGGGGCGCTGGGTGGTGACGGCGAACAGGTGCCGGCCCAGCCGCAGGGTGCCGGGGCCGTCCCCGGCGAGTTCGGCGCGGTCGCGCAGCGCCCGGTGGGCGCGGCCGCGGGCGGCGCGCAGCCGTCCGGTCAGTTCCTCGGCCCGGACCCGGTCGCCGAGCGTGGTCAACTGCCCGGCCAGGTCGCGGAGTTTGACGGCCGTCGGGTCGGCGGCGAGGGCCGCGTCGATCTCGGCGGCGGTGTCCAGCGCGGCCAGCCGGCGGTGCAGGGTGTCGAGGATGCGCCCGGCGGAGGCGGCCAGCCGGTCGGCGCGCCGGGCCCGCTCCTCCAGCAGCTGCTGGCGGCGGGCGGTGAGCGCGTCGTGGATCTCGGTGCGCCGGTGGCCGAGCTGCTCGCCGAGGGCCGGGTCGGCGTCGGCGAAGCGGGTCTCCAGCTGCTCGATCCGCAGCAGCAGCCGGCCGAGCTGCTCGTCGCAGGCCTCGGGGGTGTCGGCGGCGGCGAGCGCGGCGGTGGTGGCCTGGCCGAGCAGGGCGGTCTCGGCGGCGAACTCGGCGGCGGCCTCTCGGGTGCGCAGCTCCCGGCGACGCACGGTCAGCGCGGCCCGGGCCCGGTTGAGCAGCCCCAGCACGTCGGCGAGCCGGTCGAGGATCGCGGTGCGGGTGGTGGCGTCGGCCAGGTCGAGGGTGCCGACCAGCTCCGAGACGGTCTGCAGCGCCTCGCTCTGGGCGACCAGTTCGACACCCAGCGGCTCCGCCTCGGCGGCGGTGGCGATGGCGGCGCACCGCTCGGCCAGCTCACCGGCCCGCTGCCGGTGCGGCGCGAAGGCGGTCGGTTCGGCGAGCCGGCCGACGGCGCGGTCGGCGGCCTCGGCCAGGCCCTCGGCGAGGTGTACGGCGAGCGCGTCGATCCGTTCCGTGTCGGCGCGCGGCAGGTCGCGCAGCGCCTCGACGCGGCCCTGGGCGCGGCGCAGCCCGGCCAGCCGGTCGACCCACTCGGTGGCGTCGGGCAGGGTTTCGCCGCGGGCGGTGCGCAGCAGTCCCTCGACGTGCTCGGCGGCCTCGTCGGTCTGCCGGGTGGCGTGCGCGGTGAGCTGGGCGACGGCCTCGTACTCGGCGATGACCTGCCGGGCGGTGTCGCGGATCTCGGCGAGCGGCGCGGCGAGGTCGCCGAGGCCGCTCTGGCCGAGCCAGTGGTGCCGGTCGGCGGTGCGGGTGCAGGCGGCGAGGACGGCCTGGTGGCCGGCCGGGGTGTCGGCGCCGGCCGCGGCCAGCCGGGCCAGGGCCAGGCAGTCGGCGAGGCCGCGGACCAGGTCGGCGTTGCCGATCCGGGCCAACGGCCCGCTGCCGGGCGGCTGTTCGGCGGCGAAGCGTTCGCTGGTGAACGGGGTCTGCCAGAGCTGGACGGGGTGCAGCCGGGTGGGCCCGTCCTCGGCCGGGCGCAGGGCGACGAGGGTGCCGTCGGCGAGCAGCGCGTAGCCCTGGCAGGGCAGCGGGGCGGAGGCCTCCTGACGGACGCTGTTGTACGGCTGGAGCAGGGCGCGGCCGTCGGCGGGGGAGCGGAACTCGTACAGCACGTCCTCGCCGTTGGGCGACAGGAGGGTGCGCTCGTACACCAGGCCGTCGACCGGCTGGTCGAAGGTGCGCACGGTGCCGTCCACCAGGTGGCAGCCGCCGGGGAAGGCCACGCCCTGGTCGGCGGGCAGCCGCAGGCAGGCCTGGCCGAGCGCGTCGATCCGGGTGACCGTGCCGGTGGGCAGGTGGACCACCAGGTGCCGCTCGGTCTCCTCCTGGTACGGGCGCACGCGCACCAGCAGCAGGGTGCCGAGCCGGGCGTGGGCGATCCGGGCGTCGGCGAGGGTCTGGAGGGCCTCGACCAGCGGTTCCCGGTGCAGCTCACGGCCGTCCGGGGCGGCGATGGTCAGCCGGCCGCCGTCGACGCCGACCAGCAGTTCGCCGGCCAGGTCGGCGCGGGGCGGGCGTCCGGGGCCGGCGGGCAGCTGGTCGTCCCGGGTGAGGGTGGTCCAGGGCAGCTGCCGGCCGTCGGCGGGGGTGTGGTCGCGTTCGCCCCGCCCGTCCAGGTAGCCGGGCCGGGCGTCGTCCAGGCGCCAGCGCAGCACCCGGACGTCGGCGGCGGCCGGGCCGGTGCGGAAGACGGCGAGCAGCCGGCCGTCCACCGGGCGCAGCCGCTCCAGCCGGGCGTCGCGGAAGTAGCGCCGCAGGTCGGTGAGGTCCTGGCGCAGCCGCGGGTCGTCCAGCAGGGTGCCCTCGGCGGGAGCGGGGGAGAGGTCGGGGTGGTGCAGGCCGAGGACGTCGGTGAAGTCCCCGGCGTCGGCGGCGGGTTCGGCCGCACGGGTGCCGAGCAGCAGCAGCCCGCCGGCGGCGGTGAGGTCCTGGGGCAGGCAGGCCCGGGCGGTGGTGAGCCGTCCGGTGCCGGCCAGCCGCAGCTCCCCGCCGCCGAACTCGGCGACCCGGCGGGCGTTCAACGCCTGGGCCCGGTCGGCGAGTTCGGCGGCGGCTCGGGCGAGCCGGTCGCGCAGGACCTCGTAGGTTCCGGCGTCGAGCCGGGCGTCGAGGGCGTCCACGGTCACGGTCACGTTCCTCAGTTGACTCAGTTGAATCGGTCGACTCGGCTGCTCGGCGGACGGCAGATCACTTGGAGCCGTTCACGGCGGCGAGGCCACCGGCCGGCGCTCCGATCGGGGTCTCCGCGACGCCCAGCTGCCGTGCCGAATCCAGCAGCTGGCGCAGCTGACCGGCCTGGTCGCCGGCCCCCGAGCCGATCAGCTTCATCAGCAGGGCGGACACCGTCAGGTTCTGCACGTCGGCCGTGGAGACCGAGGAGAGCACCCTGGTGAGGTCCTCGGTGAAGCTGGCCCGCCCGTCCAGCCAGGGCCCGGCCAGGGTCTGCGCGGTCTGCGAGTGGCCGACGAAGGCGTCCAGGCTCTTGCCGGCCGACACCGACTGCACCAGCCTGTCGAAGAACGCCGAGTCCCCGCCGACGATGTCGATCTTCGCCTTCTCCAGCCCGGTCGCGACCAGCGCAGCCTGGGCCTCGGCGATCTGCCGCTGGGCGTCCAGCCCGGCCAGCCGGACGTCCTTCTCGGCGGCCAGCCGCAGGCGGTACTCCTCGTGCCCGCGCGAGGCCTCGTCCAGCTTGGCCATCGCCGCGGCCTTCTCGGTCAGGCCCTCGGCCTCGGCCTTCAGCTTGGCGCCGACCTCCAGTGCGGCGGCCTTGGCCTTCTCGGCCTGGACGGCGGCCTCGGCGCGGCCGACCTTCTCCACCGCCGCGGCCTCCTGCTCGCGGACCTGGACCCGGGCCAGGCCCTCGGCGGCGGCCTCCGCCCGGATGCCCTCGGCCATCCGGATCTTGGCGGCCGCGTCCAGCTCGGCGGCCTGCTGACGGGCCTCGGCCAGCACCAGCGCCTCGCGGGCCTTGTGCGCGGCGGCCTGCTCGGCGGCCTCGGCGGCCTTGATGTCCTTGACCAGCTTCTCCTGCGCCTCGGCCTCGGCCTGGATCACGACGGCCTTGCGGACCCGCTCGGCCTCCTCGGTGGCGCGCAGCGTCTTGACGGCCTCCTCCTGCTCGGCGACAGTGCGGTCCACCGCGACCCGCTCGCGGACCACGTCGGCAACCTCGCGCCTGGCGGACTCGACCTCCTTCTCCTTGGCGATCGCGGCGAGCTGGGTCTCCCGCTCGCGGCCGACGACCTCCAGCAGGCGGTCCTTCTCGATCCGCTCGTTCTCCACCGCGATCACCCGTTCGCGGTTCTTCTGCGCCACCGCGACCTCGCGGGCCTGGTTCTCCCGCTGCACCCCGAGCAGCTCCTCGGTGCGCAGGAAGGCGGTCTGGGCGTTCAGCCGCTCCTCCTCCTGCACCCGGGCGATCACCGCGTCCTCCTTGGCGCGCAGGGTCTCGATCTCGCGGCGCTGGCGGATCTCGGCGTCGGCCTGCCGGCGCTCCAGCTCCAGGACGGCCTCCCGGGCGTCCACGTTCTGCCGGGTGATCTCCTTCTGCTCGGTGCGCTGGTACTCGTTGGTGCGCACGTGCTCGATCGCGGTCAGCTCGGTGATCTTGCGGATGCCCTGGGCGTCCAGGATGTTGTCGGCGTCCAGCTGGTTCATCGGGGTCTGTTCCAGGTGGTCGATGGCCGCGTCCTCAAGGGTGTAGCCGTTGAGGTCGGTGCCGATGACCGCGATGATCTGGTCCCGGAACTCGTGCCGGTGGGTGTACAGGTCGGTGAAGTCCAGCTGCTTGCCGACGGTCTTGAGCGCCTCGGCGAACTTGACGGCGAAGAACTCCTGGATCGCCTGCGGGTCGCTGGCCCGGGCGGTGCCGATCGACTGCGCGACCTTGATGACGTCCTCGACGGTCTTGTTCACCCGGACGAAGAACGAGATCCGGATGTCCGCGCGGATGTTGTCCCGGCAGATCAGACCGTCCCGGCCGGCCCGGTGGATCTCCACCGTCTTCGCGGTGATGTCCATCAACTCGGCCTTGTGGAGCACCGGGAGGACGATCGCGCCGGTGAAGGTCACGTCCACCTTCTTCGTCCGGGAGACGATCAGTGCCTTGCCCTGCTCGACCTTCTGGAACAGGCGGCCCACGAACAGCAGCATGGCGAGCAGGATGAGCAGCACGACGGCGACGAGCACGCCGAAACCCACGGCGATGGTGTCCATCACGGAGTCCTTTGACGAGATGGCGAGTTGGTGCGAAAGAGAAGTGCGGTGAAGGAATTGACGAAATGTCAGATCAGTTCGGACGGCGGGTCGAAGGGCGCCACCAGGAAGTGCTCGCCCTCGGCGTCGTAGTCGAAGATCAGGGCGGTCCGTCCGGCCGTCAGGCCCGGTTCGGGCTCCGCCGTGCGGACCTGGACGGTCGCGGTGGAGCCGTCCTCCGCGGTGACCTCGGCCTGCCCGAAGTCGGCCGTCACCCGGCCGGTCCGGATCACGCAGACCCGGCCGACGAAGTCCCCCCGGGTGGCCGGCCGGTCCTGCGGGAACAGCCGAGACAGCGGCCGGACGAGCACCCGGGTGCCCGCCCAGGAGGCGACCAGCGCGACGGCGAACACACCGCCGCGCGCCGGTGCCCCCGAGGTGAGGACGGTGCCGGCCAGGCTGACGAACCAGGCGAGCGCGACCAGCAGCGACACCGCCACCGTCACGGGCACCCCGCCCAGCCCCAGCGCGTCCAGCACGCCCGTGCGGTGGCCGGCACCGTGCCGGTCGGACCCCCCGTCGCCTCCGTGCCCCCCGGCACCGTGCCCCGGATCTCCGCCGTGCCCCCCGTGCCCGGCACCCAGGTGATGCCCCCCGTGCCCGACGTCCACCTGGTGCCCGCCGCCGTGCCCCCCGTGCACGGCGCCGGGCACCAGGCCGCCGAACAGCATCAGCAACCAGTACCCGACCACCACCACCAGCGCGAAGCTGAACAGCGCCGTCGGAAAGGCCAGCGCGGCCGCGAAGAATCCCCCCATCCCGGCCGCACCCCCCGTCTCTCCGCCGGCGCCGTGCTTCGGCACCGGGGAGATCATGGCAGTGCCGGGGCCCGCGGCACATTGCCAGGATCCGGCAATCTTTACGCCCTCTTGACACCCTGGTACGCGCGGCCCGCGTGACACTGCAACAGCTCGGCAACAGGACGGCCGCCGGACGGTCGTGGCGGCGCCCCGCAGGTTCGGCGCGGCGGGACTACAGCGGTCGCTCCGGCCAGTTCAGCAGCCGTGCCCCCATGGCCGCCGTCTCCAGGGTGAAGCGGTGGAGCGCGTCCGCCGGGTCGTACCCGGTGAGCGCCTTGATCCGCTCCAGCCGGTAGCTCAGGGTGCGCACGCTCAGGCCCAGCCGGCGCGCCGCCTCCGCGTTCACGTACGCGGCCTCCGCCTGCACGGCGATGGTGTCCAGCAGCGGACGGGCGCCGCCGCGCGCCTCGGTCAGCGGGCCGAGCACGCTGCGCACCAGGTCGGCCATGGCCGCCCGGTCGCGCATCAGCACCGGGAAGACCAGCAGCTCCTCGGCCCGCAGCTGCTGGGCCGGCAGGTCCAGCCGGTGCGCGTAGTCCAGCGCGCCCAGCGCCTCCTCGTAGCTGCGCGGCACCCCGCTCGGTCCCGAGTGCCGGCGGCCGGTGGCCACCCGGCGCACCGGACGGTAACCGGGGCCGGGGCGCAGCGTCAGCTCGGCGAAGGCCTCCAGCACGGCCCGCTCGGAGTCCGGGGCGATGCACACCAGCCGGCCGTCCTTGCTGGCCAGCAGCACGTCCCGCTCGCCGAACCGTCCGGCCAGTTCCCGCTCCACCCGGTGCACCAGCGGATGCACGTCCCCGAACGGTTCGTCGCCCACCGCGACCGCCACCGTGTACGCGCCCGCCAGCCGCAGCCCGAACCGCTCCGCGCGCTCGGCGAGCAGCCCGAGGTCGCTGCGGCCGAACAGCAGGTCGTCGATGAACTCCCGCCGGGCCGCCTCCTCCTGGCGGACGGCGAGGCGCTGCGCCCGCTCGTGGCCCTCGCCCAGCGCGGCCAGTGCGGCGTGGGTGGCGGCCAGCACCGCGTCGCCCATCGCGCGCAGCTCGGTGACGCTGCTCGCGGCCGTCGTTCCGGGCAGGGTCTGCCAGGCCCGCCGGGCCGCGGCCAGACAGTGCGACACCACCTCGCGCAGCCCGTGGCCGGCCTCGGCGCAGTGCTCGCCGAGTGTGCGCAGGCGCTCCAGCTCGTCGCGGCGCAGCAGCCGGCCGGTACGGGAGACGTCGGCGAGCAGGACGAGGTAGACCTCGGCCAGCTCGGCGGGTATGTCGTACTCGATCTCCTCGGTCACCGTGTCCTGCCAACCCCCGTGCAGCCTGCTCATTCGGCGCTGAATTTATCAGGGCCGCCCCCGGAGGGGACCGCTGCGGCGGCCCCCGCGCCACCGGTCGCGCAGGTGCGGGACGAAGCGCGCTGCTGCCGTCGGTCCCTCGCCGCACGGGCAGCGCCGTCGCGCCGTCGCCGTGCCCTTCGGGGCGCCGTGGCCGGGGCGTCGGGAACGGGACGGAGGGATGCACCGATCGAGGCTTGCCCGGCGGCCCCCGGAGGGGTTACACATCTGGATGTCTCGCCGCGCGCCTGCGGATGTCCCCGTCTCGTCCCGGGTGCGGCTCCACCGAAAGGCCTCCCGCATGTCCCTGGTCAACTTCCGCGACGCCGCCGCCCTCGGCGACCCCGAGGGCCGGCGGATCCGCCCCGGTGTGCTGTACCGCTCCGCCCAGCCGTTCCCGGCCGCCGACGAGGCCACCGTCGCCCAGCTGCGCGGCTGCGACATCCGCACCGTCGTGGACCTGCGCGACCCGCGCGAGACCGACCCCGCCGACTGGGCCGCCGTCGAAGCCGCCGGGATAGCCGTCGTCGCCGCCCCGGTGAACCCCGCCACCGACGCCCTCACCGCCCGGATGAGCACCATGGCCACGGCCGCCGACCTGGGCGACTTCTACGTCCTGCTGGCCGAGTCCGCGCCCGCGGCGATGGCCGCCGCCGTCGAGGCCACCGTCCGCCCCGGCGCCGTCCTGCTGCACTGCGCCGCCGGCAAGGACCGCACCGGCCTGCTGACCGCCCTCCTGCTGGACCTCCTCGGCGTCCCCGCCGAGCGGATCGTCGCCGACTACACCCGCACCGCCGACGCCCTCCCGCAGATCTTCGCCGGCCTCGCCGAACGCCACCGCACCGCCCTCAACGACCGCACCACCTCCCGCGTCACCGATTCCCGGGGCCGCAACCTCACCATCCCGGCGCCCCTCCTGGAGGCCCCGGCCGAGGCCATGTCGGTCTTCCTCGACCGCGTCCACACCCACCACGGCGGCGCGGCCTCCTTCCTCCCCGGTTGTGGTGTCCCGGCGGCGACCCTCGGCGCCTTCCGCGCCAAGGCGGCCGTGGCCTGAGCCGAGGCGGCGGGTCACACGTCCCGCTGCCGCACCACGACCACCGTCACCACCACCGCGGCCACGCCCCACACCCCCATGGTGATCCACGAGTCCAGCACGCTCGGGGCGTACTTCCCCATCGTGGCCGTGGAGCCGGGGTTGATGGTGAGGCGACTCACGGTGGCCAGCGGCAGGTGGGTGCCGATCTCCTTCAGCCACCGGTAGCGGTCCCCGCCGAACACCATCGGCAGGATGAACATCACCATCACCAGCGACACGATGGAGGCGGTGGCGTGCCGCAGCAGCGCGCCCAGCGCCATCCCGATCAGCGCGCAGACCGGCACGATCGCCGCGTATCCGAGCACGGCCCGCAGACAGCCCTCGTCGGCGATGGAGAGTCCGACGTGCCGGGAGGCCAGCATGGCGTTGATCGTGAAGAAGGAGACCGTCGACACCACGAGCCCGGCGAGCGCGGTGATCCCGCCGATCAGCAGCACCTTGGCCGCGATCACGCCCCGCCGGTCCGGCACGGCGGCGAAGGTGGTGCGGATCAGGCCGGTGGTGTACTCGCCGAACACGGTGATCGCCCCGAGGCTGCCGGCCGCGACCGCCATCAGATCGCTCCCGATGCTGCCGAGGCCGTGGAACAGCGGGTCGTAGGTGTACGGCGGTTGGCCGGGCATCCGCGGCCGCGGGTGGTCGATGTAGGGCAGGTCGGTGTGGACGGCGTTCACGTTGACCGCGATCGCCACCAGCGAGGCCAGCGCCAGTACCCAGTAGGTGGAGCGCAGCGAGCGCAGTTTGATCCACTCGGCGGCGAGCAGGTCGAGGAACCGGGGGGCGGGTTCGGCGGAAGCAGGGGTCGCGGTGCTCATCGGGCGTCTCCAGCCAGGTACTCGACACTGTCGGCGGTCAGGGACATGAACGCCGACTCCAACGACGACGTCCGGGCGGCCAGCTCGTGCAGCACCAGGCCGTGCCGCAGCGCGAGTTCGCCGATCCGCTCGGCCGGCATGCCCGTGACGATCCCGGCCCGCGGCTGCGTCAGCCGCACCTCGGCGCCCTCGGCGCGCAGGACCTCGGCCAGCGTGGCGAGTTCGGGCGCCCGTACGGCCACGCTCGACTCCGCGTTGCGGGCCGAGAACTCCGCGAGGCTCTGGTCGGCGATCAGCCGGCCGCGTCCGATCACCACCAGGTGGTCGGCGGTGTGTTCCATCTCGGCCATCATGTGGCTGGAGACGAACACCGTCCGCCCCTCGTCCGCGAGCCGCCGGAACAGCCCGCGCACCCAGAGCACGCCCTCCGGGTCCAGCCCGTTCAACGGCTCGTCGAAGAGCAGCACCGGCGGGTCGCCGAGCAGCGCGCCGGCGATGCCCAGGCGCTGCTTCATGCCCAGCGAGTAGCCGCCGATCCGCCG
Organism: Kitasatospora sp. NPDC093102; assembly: GCF_040683915.1. NCBI lineage: Bacteria > Bacillati > Actinomycetota > Actinomycetes > Kitasatosporales > Streptomycetaceae > Kitasatospora > Kitasatospora sp. NPDC093102. Next base: position 80,486 of record NZ_JBFBFA010000031.1, read on the forward strand.
CCCGGCGGCCTTGCCGAGGCCGACCTCCGCCAGCACCTCGTCCACCCGCCCGAGCGGGATGCGATTGCTGCGGGCCAGCGCCGACAGGTGCGCCCGGGCGCTGCGCCCGCCGTGCACGTCGCCCGCGTCCAGCAGGGCACCGACGTGCCGCAGGCCGCGCGGCCGGCCGGCGAAGGGCGCCCCGGCCACGGTGACGGTGCCCTCGGTGGGGGTGTTGAGGCCCAGGATCATCCGCAGGGTGGTGGACTTGCCGGCACCGTTGGGGCCGAGGAAGCCGGTCACGGCGCCCGGCCGGACGGTGAAGGTCAGCCGGTCGACGGCCGTGGTGGCGCCGTACCGCTTGGTCAGTCGTTCGATCTCGATCACGGGGACAACGCTGCCGGTCGGAGCCCGGCCCGGGCATCGGGCCGCGGGCCACAACCGCGGGCCACCGCACTGGCCCCGGGGATTACGCCCCCGGGCCGATGTGGCGCCGTCCGGGCCGCGGCTACCATCGCGCCATGATCACTACCGAACCCCGCCCGCCGCTGCTCAGGCGCCTGCCCGCGGGCGTGTGGGTGGGGGCGCTCTGGACGGCCCTGGTGGTGTTCCGCTTCTTCACGCGCGAGAACGAGCTGCGCCACCTGTTCAACTACTACGGCAACCCCGAGGACATGCCGATGGTGGTCACCGCGGTGGTCACCACCCTGGTCGCGTCGCTGCTGGTCCGGCTGCCGCTGCTGGCCATCGCGGTGGCGCTCGCGGGTGCCGTCTTCGCGCTCGGGATGTGGGAGGTCCCGGAGACCACGGGGCTCCAGTTCCTGATCGCCGACGCGGTGGTCGGCTACTGCGCGGCCGTCCGCTCCCGCCGGGTCTCGCTGAGCGCCCTGGCGCTGCCGCTCGCCACCCTCGCCGGGCTGCTGCTCTGGGGTGCCGTCAACGGCGACCCCGTCAACCCGCTCGCCTACGCCGGCTTCGCCGCGACCGTGCTGATCGCCTGGCTGGTCGGCAACACCGTCCACCAGGGCCGCGCCCACACCGAGGCGCTGCGCGGCCGGGCCTCCGAACAGGCCATCACCGCCGAACGGCTGCGGATCGCCCGCGAGCTGCACGACATGGTGGCCCACAACATCGGCATCATCGCGATCCAGGCCGGCATGGGCAGCCGGGTCATGGACACCCAGCCCGCCGAGACCCGCCACGCCCTGGAGGCGATCGAGGCCACCAGCCGGGAGACTCTGGCCGGCCTGCGCCGGATGCTCGGCGCGCTGCGGCAGGGCGAGGGGGAGTCCGCGCCGCTCGAAGTGACACCGGGGCTGGGCGAGTTGGACCGGCTGGTGAAGAAGGCGGCGGGCGCCGGGGTGCGGGTCGCGCTCACCCGCCGCGGCGAAGCCCGTACCCTGCCGCCCGAGGTGGACCTGGCCGCCTACCGGATCGTCCAGGAGGCGGTCACCAACGTGGTCAAGCACTCCGGCACCCGCGACTGCCACGTCACCGTCGAGTACGGCCCGCGGGAGCTCGACGTCACCGTCGTCGACCTGGGCGCGGGCGTGCCCACCGCCACCCCCGGCACCGGCTACGGCCTGGCCGGCATGCGCGAGCGGGTCGCCCTGCTGCACGGCGAGTTCAGCGCCGGCCCGCGCTCCGCGGGCGGCTTCCTGGTCACCGCCCGCCTGCCGCTCCCCGAGCAGACCCCCGCCGAGCTCCCCCTGGAGGTGGGACCGTGATCCGCGTCGTCCTGGTCGACGACCAGCCCCTCATCCGCACCGGCCTGCGCGTGCTGATCGCCGACGCCCCCGACCTGGAGGTCATCGGCGAGGCCGGCGACGGCGCCGAGGCCGTTGAGCTGGTCACCCGGCTGCGCCCCGACGTCGCCGTGATGGACATCCGTATGCCCGGTATGGACGGCATCGAGGCCACCCGCCGGATCGCCGCGGACCCGGACCTGCCCACCCACGTCCTCGTCCTCACCACCTTCGACGACGACGACTACGTGTACGGCGCGCTGCGGGCCGGGGCGAGCGGCTTCCTGGTCAAGGACCTCGCCCTGGAGACCATCCTGGACGGCATCCGGGTGGTCGCCGCCGGGGACGCCCTGCTGGCCCCCGGCATCACCCGCCGGCTGATCGGCGAGTTCGCCGCCCGCCCGCAGGGAACGGCCCAGCCCGCCCAGCCTCGCAGGCCCGTCGCCGAGGCCGTCACCGAGCGCGAGCGCGAGGTGCTCACCCTGGTCGGCCGGGGCCTGTCCAACGCGGAGATCGCCGAGGAGCTCACCATCAGCGTGGCCACCGCCAAGGCCCACGTCGCCCGGCTGTTCACCAAGCTCGACGCCCGCGACCGGGTCCACCTGGTCATCCAGGCCTACGAGTTCGGGCTGGTCAGCCCGTAAGCCCCCGGCAAGGGGAAGAGCGCCGGGGCGGGCCCGCACGGCCCACCCCGGCGCTCCGGCGATCAGATCGTCAGTGGACGATCGCGTGCGAGATCTGGCACCCGCTGACACCGTTGGACCAGGTGCCCTGCATGGCGAAGGTGCCCGTCGCGAACGCCACGTTCTGCGAGCCGCCCGTCCCGCCGACGCCGTTCCAGGAGCACTTGTCGGCGTTCTCGTACCCGGTGGAGTCGGTCCAGCCGCCCGCCGGGTTCTGGTCGGTGATGGTCTCCGAGTACTCGTGGCCGTACACCATGGTCACGCCGTCCAGGGTGCCCGCGCTGCCGCTGTTGACGTAGTTCTGGCCGCAGGAGGTGCCCATGTCGGTCACGTACGGGTCGTTGGTGAACGCCACGTCACCGTACGGGGAGGGGGCGGCGCCGCCGGTCAGGGTGGTGTCGCCGTTCCAGTCGTGCCAGGCGCAGAAGCCGCCGTTGGGGGTGTTGAAGCCGTCCGGGTGGGTGCCGGTCGGCGACAGCACCACGTACTGCGCGTTGCGGTTGGACGCGGCCGTGGTGTTGCCGAAGTGCCCGGCGGCCTTCACGGCCTCGGCGGCCAGCTGGTAGCCGCTGGCCTGGCCGGGCGCGGCGGCGGACTCGTCGACCCAGACGCCGGCCAGCGCGCCGCCGGTCGGGTAGCCGACGTGGGTGGAGCCGGTCGGGCAGCTGGTCGCGCCGGTGGCGACGCCCTCGCAGTACTGGGTCATGACGCCGGACCAGGTCTCGTTGTTGGTGCCGAGGCCCTTGAACAGCTGCTGCGCCCGGACGGCCTCGCCCTTCGGGTCGCCGGAGAGCGTGGTGTAGCCGGCGGAGTTGGTGCCCTGGGTGCCCCACTGGGTGCCCCAGAAGATCAGGTAGACCTTCGGCGCGCCGGTGGTGACGCCGATGCCGTCCACGCCGCCGCCGTAGCGCAGGTTGTTGCTCGCGGGCTTGGCCGACTGGCCGGCGTTCTCCTTGGTCGGGTGCATGCCGTGCCGGTACGGGTGGGGCTGCCCGGCGAACTCGCCGGCCGGCCGGTCGTCCTGGGCGGCCTGGGCGACCGGAGCGGTCGCGAAGCCGGCGGCGGCCAGCGCCAGGGCGCTGAGCCCGGTCAGGGCCCGCAGTCGCATCCGACGGGAGGTGGGGGAGATGCCCATCGTGAGGGTTCCTCTCTGATGCCGGCCGCACCCGGGTACGGCGCGGCGGCACTGTGGGGGACAAATGGGGAGGAGCAGCGACGGCAACGCGGAACCACTGACGGTTCGCCATGAACAGTCAGCGACGTGGGGATGGGGGAGCCGGTAACCGCCGACGGCCGGAAGCAAAGCAGAGCCGCCGAAACCGGGTCAACGACGGAAAAGGTAAGACCCGCCCCAAGGAAGGACCCAGCGGACGTATCGAACGTCAAAAGCCCCCAGCCGACGCACGGTCGATGCGCGTAGCACAGCCGAATGTCAACAGTTGAGAGGCGTTTCTACACCGTATTCACCGGCGGACCGCGGTCAGAGGCCCTCGACCTCGGCGATGCGCATGATCCGGCCGTGGGAGTCCAGCACCACGTCGTAGGTGCTGCCGTGGCAGGCGCTGGGGCCGGCCGGGGTGCGCTCGGCGAGGCAGTCGTCGAGGTGGGCGATCAGTTCGTCGAGGGGGACGTCGTGCGGGCCGTCGGCCAGGGTCGCCGTCACGCCTGCTGCCGTGAAGCCGTAGTGGACGGGGCTGCCGGCAGGCTCGTAGCGGCCGGCGCCGCAGCTGAAGCGGGCGGGCTGGGCGGTGAGTTCGGCCGGGCCGGCGGAGACGACGAGGAGCACCTCGTGGCCGGGGCGCACGGTGGGTGCGGCGCATGCGGGTTCGGCCGCGGGGGAGTAGGGCTCCTCGTCCTCGTAGAAGAGGCCGTCATCGTCGTCCAGCAGGTCGTCCGCGCCCTCGTCGGCGCCGGCGGCGGCGGAGGCGGCGGCCACCGTGGAGCGGGAGTCGGCGGGCGTGCAGCCGGCGAGCGCGGCGGTGCCGCAGGCCAGCAGGACGGCGGCGAGGAGGATGCGGGGCGTGGCCATGGCACAAGTCTCCCCGGGCGGCGGCGGTCGTCGGTACCTGCCTAACACGACCGGGGCCCGGTCCATGGTTCCCGCCCCCGGCGACCGCCGGTTCCCTCCCCCGACGGACGTGCGGATCCGGCGGGGGAGGGGGTTCGTCGAGCGGGCGTCAGGCCGCCACCGGCCGGCCCGCCTCGTACGCCTCGCGCAGCCGGGCCTGCGCCTGGGCGCCCGCCGCCAGGTGGTCGAGGCCGAGCAGCGCCGCGCCCAGTACCGGCGGCGCGACGACGACGCGCGGCTCGGCCAGTGGCGCGGCCTCGGCGAGCCGGGCGGTCAGGTTGTCCAGCAGCAGCGGTTGCCGGGAGGCGAGTACGCCGCCGCCCAGCACCACCGGGGTGGGGGTGTCCAGCAGCTCCAGGCGGCCGAGCGCCACCACGGCGAGCCGGACGATCTCGTCGGCCTGGCGGTCGATCAGTTCCAGCGCCACCCCGTCGCCCTCGGCGGCGACCGCGAAGAGCACCCGGGCGATCTCGTGCAGCCGCGCGTTCGGCAGGTGCCCCAGGTGGACGGCCTCGGCGACGGCGCCGGCGCTGGGCAGGCCGAAGTGCTCGGCGATGGCCCGGGCGAGCCCGGTCGGGCCGCCGCGCCCGTCCTCCGCGCGGACGGCGTGCCACATGCTGGCGATGGCGAGCCCCGAGCCGCCGCCCCAGTCGCCGGTGAGCTCGCCGAGGGCGGGGAAGCGCGCGGTGCGTCCGTCCGGCAGCAGGCCGACGCAGTTGATCCCGGCGCCGCAGACCACCGCGACCCCGCGCGGGCCGTTGGTGCCGGCCCGCAGCAGGCCGAAGGTGTCGTTGGCGACGGTGGTGCTGACCCCCCAGGGGTGGGACTCCAGCGCCTTGAGCAGCGCCTCCTCCTCGACCGGCAGGTCGGCGTTGGCCAGGCAGGCGCTGACGTGGCTGGTGAGCACGCCGCTCCAGGACGGGTGGCCGGCCGCCGCGGCGGCCTGCTCGACCAGTGGGGCGAGGCCGGCGACGGCCGCCGCGCCGCCGATCCTGTGCGGCTCGAAGCCGCCGCCGCGGGCGGTGCCGAGGATGCTGCCGTCGGTGCCGATCAGGGCGACGTCGGTCTTGGAGTTTCCCGCATCGATGGCGAGGACGCCGGGCAGGAGTGGTTCGGGCTGGTGGGTCATCAGGTCCCCGCGGCTCGTACGTGGCCCGGGCCGTGGTCGTCGGCCGGGTGCCCGGCCGTGGTCCCGGCCGGGGGCCCGGCCGAAGGGTCCCCGGCCGGGGGTGGACGGTCTCCTCGCCGTGCCCGCCCGGCGATGGTCAGGCCGTCCGCTGTCGGGGCCCCGGCGGAATCCGCGGTGGACTCCTTCGCCGCGCCCTCCGCCGCGCCCTCCGCCGGCGGCTGCGGAGCGGGCCCGGC
>NZ_JBFBFA010000032.1:0-85437 GCF_040683915.1 Kitasatospora sp. NPDC093102
CTGGACCGCGACACCAACGCGGCGGTCAACGTCGCCAAGGCCGCCGGACTGGCGGTATCAGCCTGTGGAGCGCAGGTAAGACCGATACTCGTACCGGCGCAGCGCGGTGAAGCAGGAACCCACCCGGAGCCCCGCCCGACAACGGCCGACCAGACGGGAATCGCCCTCCCTTAGGTTCCTTATAGGTGGGCGAGGATGTCAAAAGTCGATCAGCTGCCTGCGGTCGATCGTCCAGCCCCTCGACGCCGACGCGATCGAGCGGCTCCCGCTCATCCGTGGCTGCGCCGTGCAGTTCCAGCGGTACGTCAAGGGCACCAACGTCCGGGTGCACACCGTGTCCGGGGACGTCTTCGCCACGCGGATCGACACCGACCGCGTCGACTACCGCTACGCCCACCGCGACGGCGGCCGGGCCGACCTCTCCCCGTGGCAGCTGCCGGATGAGCTGGCCGAGCGCTGCGTACAGCTGGCCGGCCGGCTGGGGCTGTCCCTCGCCGGCATCGACCTGATGCTGGCCGACGACGGCGAGGTCTACTGCTTCGAGGTCAATCCCAGCCCGGCCTACAGCTACTACGAGTCCTGCACCGGCCAGCCGATCGCGCGTGCCATCGCGCTCGCGCTCGCACGGCCGTGAGGCCCCCCCGTACGCCGCGGTGCGGCACACGGGGGGAGTTCGCTTCCGCCATCAGGGTTGGGGTGTGAGGAGCACGGCCGTGGCCACCCCCGCGGCGTCCGCCGCGATGGCGGACATCTGGCCGCTGTTGTTGACGCCTGTCGCTTCGAGGATCGTGAACCCCGGCGTCGCCAGGTTGCCGGTCAGGTCGGTGAGGGTGGAATCCGAGGTGTCGAAGGCGAAGCCTCTACGGCCGGGATCACCGAAGTCGCCCACGAACCCGACGATCACCCCGGCGTCGCTGAATGCGCGCGTGCTGCCGGTCGTCGCCGCGAGCCCGGTCGGACCGATGCCGAACGGGCCGAGCTTGAACATCACCGGTGTCCGTTCCGTCCCCCCGGCCGGTGGGACCGAATCTCCGGCGATTCGCCCGAATGCGTTCTCGACGGCAACGGCCCTGCTGTCCCCCAGGAATCCACCCGAACCGTTCTGGAGCGTCCCGAGCGCGGTTCTGGTGAAAGGCGATGCGGTCGATGAGAAGAATGCCCGGCTGGCGACGTTGCCCTGTACATCCAGCGCGGTGCCCTCGCCGACGATCCCCCCGCCGTTGGCGATGCCGCTGGCCTGACTGAAGTCCGTCGTGCCCGGCGGCAGGATATCGAGCGGAGTCAGCGCGAGGTCGGCCATCGGCTGGCCGGGCAGCGAGAGAAAAGCGTGCGCGGTCCCCGAAGTGGCGGTGTCCGACTGGCCGACTATCTCTCGGTTGTCGTTGATGTCCAGCGCCTCACTGTTTCCCAGGAACCCCGGCGACGTGGGTGAACCGGTCGGGACGAGGGTGCCGAGGTCCACGGGCAGGCCACCTGCCGGCCAGAGGACCGCTCGCCTGTCGACGGGGTTCCCGAAGGCGTCCAGCGCTTCGGAACGGCCGACGACGTCACCCGCGCTGTTGATCGCGAGCGCGGCTGCCGAGGTGGGGGCTCCGCCCGTCGAGAGCGGACTCAAGCGCGTCACGGCCCCCGTCGTGCCGTTGGGGGTGGTCGGACGCCACACGAATCCCGTCTCGTCGCCCTCACCCACCACGTCGCCGCGTTCGTTGATGTCCCACGCGACGCTCACTCCGATGACCGGTGCCGCGCCTAAGGTCGTAACGATAAACGGAACAGTGACAGTCATGTCGCACCTCCGAATCGCGCAGGTGAATGAGCCGGGTGCGACCGGACGGCGGTTCGGTTGTGCCGCAGCGAATCCTCGTTGCCCGAATCCATTCGGCCGTCGACGAGTGCGGATACCGCATTGCCGGCACCGGGCTCCATGCCGCTATTTGACTTATGGGAAAATTGTCCCAGATTAGTCAATGTCTGGCGATCTGAACAGGCTGAGGCGATGGGCTGCGGGCCGCCGTGCCAGGAAGACCCGCTTCCTGGGAACCTCCCTGGTCGGAGCACAGGTGGAAGGCGCCGGTGACCGATGGCCGGTGCGACACGGAGAAACCCGCGGGAGATTTCTTCCAGGGAACGTCCCGATGGACATCAAGACGGCGCCGGTGGGGCGCCGGCGTCTGGCCTGAGGTGAGGCCGCCGGCGGCGGTGCGGCCGTCCGGTGCGACGCCGGTCTCGAAGATCTGGAAGCCGGGCCGGTCGAGGGCATGGAGTTCGCCTTCGGGCCGGTCGTCGTGGCCGCGCCGCCGGACGAGCACGCACACGCCGGTTCAGACGGTCACGGCTCGCTGTGATGGCCCAGAAGGGGCTGAGGATTGTCCTCGACGACGAGTTCGCCGTCATCGTCCCGGTACGCGAGCGGAAACTCGGTCAGGATGCGGAGGATCTCCGGTTTGGGGCCGAGCCCGAGGTGTCATCGGACCTCGGCGCTCATCGTGCGGGTCCGCGGCAGCACCCGGCCGACCGTCTTCGGGAAGAGCAGAGGATCGACTGGCCGGGGCGGCGGGGTCCGCTACGCGGACCCCGCCCGTGCTCTCCCGGAAACCGGTGCCGAGCCGTTGAACGCTGCGGGAACGCGACGGCAGTGGCCGCCTTCTCGTCAGCGAGCCGCGCCGGTGACGATGAGTGAGACGTTCTGTCCGCCGAAGCCGAAGGAATTGCTGAGCACGGCCTCCTGGGGGACGTCTCGTCGCGCTGTGACGACATCGAGATCGATGTCGGGCCCGACGCCGGCCGCGGTGAGGTTACGGGTCGGCGGGATGACGCCGTGCTCCACACTGAGGACGGCGATGAGCGCCTCGATCGCACCGGCCGCGCCGAAGAGATGACCGAGTGCCGCCTTGGGGGCTGTCACGGTGGCGCGGCCGAAGACCTCCCTGATCGCGTGTGCCTCGGCGACGTCGCCGGTCGGAGTTCCGGTGGCGTGGGCGTTGATGTGGCTGATCCGCTCGGGAGCCAGACCGGCTTGCGCAAGGGCCTTGCGCATGGCAGAGATCTGACCGGAGCCGTCGGGAGCGGGTGCCGTGATGTGGTGGGCGTCGGCGGCGATGCCGGCTCCCGCGAGCACCGCGTGGACGCGCGCACCCCGGGCGTCGGCATGCTCGGCGCTTTCGAGCACCACGACGGCGGCGCCTTCACTGAGGACGAATCCGCTGCGGTCCGCGGCGAACGGCCGGGACGCTGAAGCGGGTTCGGCGGCGTACCGCGACAGTGCTTGTGCCTGGGCGAAGCCGGCGACGGTGATCGGGGTGATCGCGGCCTCGGTCCCGCCCGCGATGACCACGTCCGCCTCGCCGGCGCGGATGAGCCTGGCCCCCAGGGCGATCGCCTCGGCACCGGAGGAACACGCCGAGACAGGTGTGTAGACCCCGGCCCGTGCGCCGTATTCGATGCTGATCAGCGCCGCCGCCGCATTGGGCATGAGCATCGGTACCGTGCGCGGCGAGACGCGCCGCGTCCCGGCCGCTTCCAGTACGTCGTCTTCCTTCAGCAGCGTCCGTACGCCCCCGATACCCGTGCCGATCGCTGATGCGAGCCGGTCCGGGTCCACCCGCGGGGCACCGGCATCGGTCCAGGCTTCGGCCGCCGCGGTGAGGGCTGCCTGCTGCGAGCGGTCGAGCCGCCTGGCCTGCACCGGCGGCAGCGACTCGGCGGGGTCGATCGTCATCGTCCCCGCGGCGGTGTCGGGGAGGCCGGTGTCCTCGTGGCCGCGCAGGACGCCGCCGCGGATGCCCGACTCGCCGGCGAGCAGGGCTTTCCAGGTGGACTCCACGTCTCCGCCCAGTGGTGTGATCGCGCCGAGTCCGGTCACGACGACTCCAGTCCGGTGCATGCCCTTCCGCCTTTCTTGTATGCGATACAAGCGAACGGGCCTAGTTGTATCACATACAATTCGGGTGTGGAGAAGAAGCGAACCGAAGCCCGATCGACGCCGGCCCGGTCGCGTGACCGCGGTCGCGCGACGAGACGCCAGCTGATCGAGGTGACCGCACGGCTCTGCAAGGAGCGGCCCGGCGCCGAGGTGAGCGTCGCGGAGATCGCGAACGCGGCAGGCGTCTTCCCCAATCAGGTCACCTACTACTTCGGCTCCAAGGATTCGCTGCTCGTGCACGCCGCCTTCCTCGGCCTGCTGCACGACGCCCGACGGATCGAGCGCATCGGTCGCCAAGCCCCCGATGCGGCGACGTTTCGGCGCAACATCGCCCGCGCCGTACTGGCCATGCCCTCGCTCCCATCGGTCGCGCGAGCACTCGCCGCCGGGATCTCCAAGCCCGAACTCGCCCCCGTGGTCGACCGGCACCTCCAGTTGCTGTTCCGGCAATCCGGGCGCTTCGTGAGCCAGCTCGTCGACGGTCGCGGCTGGAGGGTCCGTCGACCGCTCGACGTGGAGGTCAGGACGTTCTGGAGCACCGCGCTCGGCGCAGTGCTGCTCGTCCGCGCCGGGGCGCACGGCACTGTCGCCGATCTCGACCTCGCCGGAGCATTGACCATCCACGACGAACCCGAGCGCGGCTAGCCGGCGGCGACGCGGCGACGGTGCTGGGGCGGCTCGTGTCGGCGGACTCCGCACGGGCTGAGGTCGAAGGCGCCGGACACGCGTCGGGATGAACGTGGACGGAGCGCCGGCCACGCTCGCGCGGGCGCGCCGGCCAGGGGCCGGCACCGCGGTGGCTCGATCCAACGCCCGGCTGTCGTCGGCGATTTACCGCGTGTGATCCGCCTCGGTGGCGCGGGGATCAAACCGGTCGTGACGGCGGCGGATACGGATGGTCGTGAAGCCGCTTTTTGCCCCTGGTTGCCGAGCGTGTGTCCGGGCCCAGGCTGGAAGAACCCAAGAGATCCGGTGTACCGGGCCAGGAGGCGAGGTTCGCGATGAGCAGGCTTGAGGAACAGATCACCATCGACGCCCCCGCGCAGGAGGTCTGGGATCGGCTGCACGACGTGGAGGCCGCGCTCCTCACGGTCGGCGTGCTGGACAGTGCCTGCGCCATCGCGGAGGGGCCCCGGTAAGCCAACAGCCTCTGACACACCACCGAATACAGCCACCACACCAAGCTGATCGGGGACTTCGGGAAGAAGTTCACCCTGACGAGCCGAGGTCGGTATCGTCCGGAGCATGGGCTTCACCAGCGCCTGGGCGATCACCAGCCACCCCGACTCCTTCATCTCCGATCTGTCTCCCCGCCTGCTGACCGCGATGGAGGCGGACCGGACCGAGCCGCGCGCCCAGCAGCGCTGGGAGCGATGGCAGAAGGCTCCGCTGCCTGACCGCCGTACTTGGTACGGGAGTTCAGGGCTCACGGCAGCGGACGGTGCCGCTGTGGAGTCGTTTCGGGAACTCACCGCCCCAGGGCTCAACGTTGACGACATGTGCTGCGGCACGGCCGATCCGGACTTCTACGTCGTCGACGATGTGTGGACGGACCAGCCAGCCGAGGGCATCTTCGTCTCGGTCAATTCCAAGGAATACGCAGTCTCGTCGCTCTTCCATGCCATCGGCCCGGCCCGTGCCGCCCTCCTGCCGGGCTGGTGCGGCAACCTCCTGCTCACCTCCGCCCAGGTCCGCGAGACCCTGCCGTGCGTGGAGCGAGCCCTCGCCTTCACCGGTGCCGAACGGTCTGCTGCGGAGGCTCAGGACTGGCTGTACTACTCACCCCGAGAGGAGTCGGTTCTTGACGGCCCGCTGCGGCTGTGGCGCGCCGCCGCCGAGAACGGGCTCGGCCTGTGCGGGGTGGCGGTCCACCTCTCCTGACCCTCCTCGGCCCGAATCGGCTTCCCACCGGGCCCTCAGGCGTGCGAGTGACCCGCCTGCCGCGCCGGGTGGGCCGCGGGGATCGACCGGACTTTTCGTCAGTCACCACTCCGAAGGTCACACAGGCCTTCCTCAAAGGCCGGGAGTGGGTACGGCTCGGTGCCGCGCCCCGGCATCTCAAGCTTCTTGAGCTGTCCGCCGACGATGTGGGACACCAGCGGTACAGGCAGTGCGTCCGGCCAGAGGCCGGTCCGCTTGCCCTCCGAGAGCACCCGGCGGAACGCTCCGGTGGATCCCCGCAGGCTTCGGCCGTTTGCCTTCAACTCGTCTGCGGCGCACTCGCCTTCGCCATCGACGACCTGGAGCAGGATCTGTTGCGCGCGGGGCGGCAGGCGGTCGTAGTACGAGCGGGCCCGCTCCGGGGTCCAGCGGTCGTCGGGCACCGTGGTCACGACGGCAGCCGGCATGGTGGCGAGGGCGAGCAGTTTCTCGAGTGCCTCGGGGGTCGGATTCTCCACCGTGATCGTGATCTTCATGGCGGACACCATTGCACCTGAGAGCACTGAACACAAATAACCACAGCAAACACGCCAGAGACAAAGAAGGAGCCTCGCTCATCTTCGAGCGCCTGGACGACGGCACCGAGCAGATGGTCGTCGGCAAGCGCGCATCGAAAGACGACCACTGGTCCACCGGCCGGGAGTGTGTCATCCGCGACCCGGTAGCGATCACTGCCGTACGCACCTACATCTCGCTGCTCGCCGAACTCGGCTGAACAGAGCCGCAGTTGCCACTGCTCCGCGGCATCATCCGGTGGGGCCGGCTCATGCCCGTCCCCGCCGTCGGACGGCGCCGCCCACGCACGACGCTCGGCCGGGAACCCCGGCCGAGCGCGTGGCGTGCTGTCCTGCGGTGGATCGGGGATCAGAACTCGGTGCTGATCGTGACGCCGCTGAAGTCGGTCACGGCGTACAGGCTGAGGTACCGGTAACCGGCGGTGGGGTTGGTGATGGTGAGGGACTGGGTGGTGCCGGCGTTGGTGGAGGAGGCGGTGTAGGCGCTCGGCGAGGCCCAGATGCCGGGGTTGTAGTACAGGTGCGCGGTGCCGGTGCCGCCGGAGGTGGTGACCTTCAGGGTGGTGGTTCCGGCCGGCAGGTAGACGTACAGGTAGTCCAGGTTGCCGGCGGTCGCGGCGCGGCCGCTGCGCGAGCAGTTCCGGCCCATCGCGTCGGTGTCGGTGGCGCCGCGGTAGCTGTGCGAGACGTACTCGGCGAGGCCCTCGACCCACCAGATGTCTGGGACGGACATCTGGGTGGGGTAGTTGCCCTTCAGGTCGTGGACGCTGTCGAGGTAGTGGGTGTACTCGTGGTTGAGGTTCCACACCCGGGCGGGGTCGTTGTTGTTCCAGGTCTTCTGGTACATCACGGTCGCGGCCCGCGCGTTCGGGTCGGACGCGTCCATGACGGTCTGGCCGCCGTTGTCGGTGTCGTTGCCGAAGATCGCCCACGAGTAGGTGGTGTAGTCGGTCTTGTTGGCGAAGATCCCGAAGGTGACGTTCTTGGCGTACTGGTTCGGGATCGGCCCGTTGTCCTTGACCACGTTGTGGAAGAACGCGTCCTGGTTGCGCAGACTGGCGCAGACGGTGGCCAGCTCGTCGGCCGACAGCGCCTGGGCCTGGAGGGTGCGATTGTCGCAGACCAGCTGGTTCGGCAGGACCACCGAGGTGAGCTTGGCGGGCAGGTTGCAGATGTCGTAGTACGAGCACTGGCCGCCGTTGTAGTACGCCGCCTGGACGGCCGTGTGCACGTACAACGGTGCCGCGGGCGTCAGCAGCGGCGCGGAGTCCAGCACCTTCCTGACCAGCGGCTTGACCGCTGCCTCGACGGCGGGGCCGCTCCCGGCCATCCGGGCCAGGTCGTTGCCCGCGTTGGTGTCGAGGACGGCGTTGGGCCCGCTGAGCAGGTCCTTGTGGTTGATCGCGAAGTCGGCGAGGGAGTGGGCGAGGCTCGGGTCGGCGGCGACCGCCTTGACGAAGTCCGGGTTCGAGTTGCCCCGCCAGAGCGGGAACTGCAGAACGGAGTTGACCGCGCCGACCATCTTCGGGACCGCGTTGTAGGAGTTGTTGTAGTCGTCCAGTATCCGCTTGTAGACGCCCAGGTAGCCGGCCTGGACGTTGGCGCTGTCGGTGAGCCACACCACGTCCCGGAGCACGATGCCGTTGCTCTCGGTGACGTCGTGCCAGCGGGCGCCGGCGAAGAACGTGTCCAGGGCGGCCCTGACGGCGGTGGTGAGCTCGCCGGTGTACGGGCCGGCCGCGTCGGGATAGTAGAACTGGATGTAGTAGCCCACCTGAAGGTAGAGCGCCAGCTGGAGGATGCCGGTCGAGTTGTCGCCGGTGTAGCCGGCCGCCAGGTCCTTGAAGGCGCCCGCGACGGACAGCATCCGGGACTGCTGGAAGATGCTCGGGTCGGTGCCGCCGCTGCTGTACAGACCCCGGATGCACTCCGGGGTCGAGCTCTTGATGAACGCGACCAGGTCGGTCCCGGTGCGGCCGGCGAAGTCGGCCGGGGTGCAGGCCTGTGCGGCGGCGGCCGCGTCCGCGCCGGACGGGGCCCGCGCGGCAAGGGACTTGGGCTGGGCGTGGGCCCCCGTCGCGGCCATGGCGGCCGGCCCGCCCATGAGGCGCTCGCCGATCAGCGCCGGGGGCAGCGGGACCGCGGGCGCGGCGGGTTCCTCGGAGCCCGTCGTCGTTCCGGTGGCGGACGGGCCGGCCGTCTTCGCGGCGGTGGGCGCAGCGGGCGCCACGGCCGGGGCCGGGGCGGCGGTGACGGCAGCGGGTGCCGCGAAGGCCTGGGCCGGCAGCACGGCGGTGGCCGTGGCGCAACAGGCGACGACGCCGGCTGCGAGTGTGGAGAGTCTTGTGCGCAGGAGCACGCCGAGTCCTTCTTCGAGTGGGGGCAGCCCGACATGGAGTCAGGCTGAAGGAAGGAGATTTGGCGTGGATCCTGTCACCGACCGGAGGTCAGAACAATGTCACAGGTCATATGGCACGACAGTTTCGGCCACCTCGCGCCCACCGCGCCCCCGCGTGGCTGACCTGCGACGCTTCGGGCCGGGGTGGTGCGACGTGCGGGTGCGGGAGGTCCGTCGGATCACAAGCCGGGAGGTCCGCCCGCGGCCGCCCAGGCCTGCAGGCCGCGTGGAGTGGCCGATCTGCATCTCCGGCCCTGAAGGCCGCGGGGTCGGCCGGCGGCGGGTGGGCGGCAGCGGGCCCCGCGTCAGAGTGTGATGCGGCTCACATGTGACGGCCGATGAGTTTCCGGCCCGCCGCCGGTCCTATGAGCATGACGAACACGCAGACCCCCGCCGCCAAGGGCCCCGCCAGCTACTTCCCGTCCATCGAGAAGAAGCACGGGCAGCCGATCTCCCACTGGAAGGAACTGATCCGCTCCTCGCCGCTGACCAAGCACATGGAGCTGGTCGCCTGGCTGAAGGAGGAACACGGACTCGGCCACGGGCACGCGAACGCCCTCGTCAAGCACACGCTCGACGAGGGCGCGGAGTAGTACTGCAACGGTGCTTGCCGCGACGAGGCTTCGGCTCCCGGGCTGTGGCCTCGTCGTTCGTCGTGGCTGGTGCGGGCCTGGCGTCGGCGTCGGCAGCGCCGGTGGGGAGCCATCGTCAAGACCTGTGGACGGGCCGATCGTTGTCAGTCCGACTCGGTCGCGGCGATGGCGACGAGTTCGACTTCGAACCCATCGGTGTTCTCCAGATAGGCGGCGTAGGTCTGTTCGCCGCCGGCGTGAGGGTGCCGGTCGGGGAACATCAGGGTCCAGCCGTGCCGCGCGGCCTCGGAGACCAGTGCCTCCACGGTGCGGTGACCCTCAACGTGGAATGCGAGATGGTTCAGGCCGGGCCGGCACCGGTCGTGCTGGTCCGCGATGAGCGCCGGGGACTGCTCGAAGACCAGGTACGTCGTCCCGAGCCGCCAGCTCTGGCCGTTGTTCCAGCTCTGGAACCGCGTGTAGCCGAGGGCTTCCAGCAGCCAGCCGAAAGAGACGACGGCCCGGTCGAGGTCGGGCACCCAGATCTCGACGTGGTGCAGCATCCCAGTGACGGGGCGCGTCATGCAGCCACCGCCGGGGTCGGCTCGGCCGGGAAGTCGTGGAACACCAGCACCTCGTCCTCATCGTCGGTGATCGTCTTGACCGCCCTCGGGAACTTCGCACCGTGCTGCCGGGCGAACACCTCAACGGCCCGCGCCGCGTGCTCGCGGTCCTCGGCATTGTAGATCTCCTGCACGGCCTGCTTCGCCGCAGGCCCGGCGGACTTGGGCAGGCAGTCGATCACATCGGAGGTTTCGTGAACCCAGCACCTTTGCTCGCGGGTTGCGGGGAAGACCTCACGCAGCGCCTTCAGGAAGCCGAGCGCGTCGACACTAACAGGCCCCGGCTTTCAGCCAGCGGCGCAGGGCCAGGCGGAGGCGGCCCGTGGTCGGGCGGCCGGCGAGGACGGCTTCGAAGCGGCGGTGGTCGCGGGCTGCCCGCAGCACCGCGACGTCGTGGGTACCGGGGGCGGGCGGGGCCGGTTCGGCGTGCTGGGCGGCCCGGTAACTGTCGAGGAGGTGCTGGTGCAGGGCGTTCATGCGCCCACCATGTACCCCGGCCGCCCCGTCCGTCCCGCCGATTGACGACCCCCGTCAAATGACACGGCGGCTCCCCCCGCCGGGCCGGGTGCAACCGGGGCCCGGCACCATGGAGGGGTGAGCGTGACCATCGACATCACCGGACTGCCGCACGAGCGGATCACCTTCTGCCCCTCGCCACTGGCCGAGCTCGGCAACGCGCTGCACGCGCTGGCCGAGCCCGCTCACCACGCCCGGGTGCACGCGTGGACGACGACGACCTCCGCCGCGCTCGGGCCGGAGCTGGCCGACCGACTGCTGGAGGCCGACTTCATGTGGCGGTCGACGCGCTCCGACTTCCTGATGCCGGCCCAGCCGCGGGAGACCCTCGCCGAGGAGCTGGACGACCTCGACCGCATGGACGACGAGAAGTTCGTCGGCACGGCCCTGGAGATCTCCTGCAGCACCAACCACTACCCCAAGGGCCTGCCGTCACCGCTGGTCGACGACTGGTCGCGACGCCGCGCGCTCGACCTGGCGGCGGCCCGCGGCCCACGCCAGGCGGCGTTCGTCGAGCGGATGCTCGCCGATCCCACCGCCACGCGCGCATGGATACGACGGCTTCTGGAGGACTGCGACCAGGCGTTCTTCGCCGACACCTGGCGCCGCGTCCGCGTCCAGCTCGCCGCCGACGCCCAGCACAAGACCGAGCTCCTGCGCCGCAAGGGCCTGGCGCAAGCACTCACAGCGGCGTCACCGGCGCTGAGCCTGGAGGAGGACGAACACGGCAGCCGCATCGTCGTCGACAAACTGCTCCACGGCCGCACCGACGCCCGCGGCAGCGCCGTCACGCTCCTGCCGAGCGTGTTCGGCTGGCCACACCTCTTCACCCTGTACGGGCCGGGCTGGCAGCCCGTGATCCAGTACCCGGCCGCCGCCCACGAGGTCGGCGGCACCGAGCCCGTGGAGACGGTCAAGCTGCGCCTGGACGCGCTGACCCATCCCATGCGGATGAACCTGTGTCGCAACCTCTCGCGCGGCGCGTACACGACGAACGAACTGGCCGACGCGTACGGCATCACCGCCCCCGAAGTCTCCCGCCACCTCGCCGTTCTGAAGAAGGCCGGGCTGCTCATCACCCGGCGCCGGGGCCGCTACGTCCTCAACCAGCTCGACCTCTCGGTCGTGACCCGGCTCGGCAGCGACTTCCTGGAGTCCGTGCTGCGGTAGGGACGGCCGGGCGGGGCGGATCAGTCGAACAGGCCGAACCCGGTGATGACCAGGCCTGGTAGGCGGTGGCCCCCGAAGCACAGGGCGACTTCGTCGCGCAGCGCCCGCACACACGCGGCACCCTCATCAGGCCTGTCATTCCGCTGCCTTGACGAGGGCGGAAGCGGCGCTGGGACGGCCGGCAGGGCCACCGGCGCCCCCGCCGGGGCCGCCGAGTCTCACCCTGCATCTGTGGAGCCAATGGGACGGGCCCGGGTCTGTCGGCGGACAGCGCGTGACAATTCGATTGCCGTGGTGAACCTCGGTGCATACGGTCTACGCATGTCACAGCCGGATCAGTTGCCTCCCGGGACCGTATGGGCCGAAGGGCTGCTGCGGGAGGTGTTCCCCGACGCCGAGGTCATCGAAGTGGTGCCGCGTACGGGCGGCCAGTTGAGCGCGGTGTACGAGTTGCGTTGTGCTGATCCTGTCCACTGCGCGATCTTCAAGGTGTATGCGCCCGAGTGGGCCTGGAAGCAGGCAAAGGAGGTTCGCGTCTACGGGATGCTCGCGAGCCTTGGATCCCTGCCGGTGCCGAGCGTGCTGCACCACACGCCGGGGGGAGGGCCCGGTGGCCGGGCCGTCACGATCCTGAGCCTGCTCGAGGGGCGCCCGTTGTCCGAGGCGTCGAAGGATCTGGACCCGGCGCGAATTCCGTCGTTCTACCGGGAGATGGGCGCCGCCTTGGCCACGATCCATCAGATCGGCCAGGAGGCCTACGGGTATGTGACCGACCGCATCCTCGATCCGCGCTGCGACAACGGGAGCTACATGCGGCGCCAGTTCGCCAAGAAGCTCGGGGAGTTCAAGGCTCTGGGCGGCGACGGCCGGCTGCACGACGCGGTCGCGCGGCGGGTCGAGCGTGATGGGGCGCTGTTCGACAACTGCGAGACCGCCGTGCTCTGCCACAACGACCTGCACGAGGGCAACGTGCTCGTCGCACGGCGTCCGGGCGGCTGGGAGGTGACCGGCGTGATCGATGTCGAGAACGCGATCGCCGCGGACCCGCTGATCGACCTGGCCAAGACCGACTACTACTCCCTCGGCCGTGGCGAGCCGGAACGCAGCGCGCTGTTCGAAGGCTACGGGCCGCTTCCCGCCGACGCCGTCGAGCGGCTCGAACTCTACCGGCTGTACCACGCGGTCGAGTTGTGGGACTGGTTCCGTTCGATCGGCACGGTCGGGCCCTTGGGCGCCATCGCCGATGACATCGCCCGGCTGGCGGGTTAGGCAGCCCGGTGCACCAGGGCGGCGTCGTTCGAGCGGTCCGGTGTGATCACGTGATGCCGAAGGTGACGGGTGGGCGGCGGGGGCCGCGGGCGTGATGGGGGAGCCCGGCGGGGATGTTGTCGTGGCCGACCGGCTGCGCTGGTCTCGCTCTCCGGCGGAAGCGGGTCCTGCTGGCTCCCTGATCGAGGTCGGTCGCGGACTGTAGCTTCCCCGCATGGGCGTGTACCTGATGAGCGTTGGCGCGGGCCGTCCCCGGCTGCCCGCGTTCCGCGTTCAGCGCAGGACGGCGAGTTCGGCCACCACGGCGCGGTGGTCGCTGAGCGGCAGGGCGTGCTCGGAGACGTCGACGGCGGTCAGCGCGGGCCCGTGCAGGACGTGGTCGATCTGGATCACGGCCGGGACGCGGTAGTCGGGGTGGTCCTGGGGCCAGGTCGGGAAGAGGCCCGCGCCGAGTTCCTCGTGGGTGTCGGTCAGGCCGGTGTCGATCAGGTCGCGCATCGGCTTGTGGTCGAGGGTGGCGTTGAAGTCGCCCAGCAGGACCGCGTTGTGGGTGCGCCCGGGCGCGGCGGCGCGCAGGTCGTGCAGGCCCTCGGCCCAGCGGCGGGCGTCGCCGAGCGGGTAGTACGTGTGCACGGCGACCAGCTGCACCGGGCGGCCGGCGACAGCGACGGTCAGGTTGGTGGTCGGCCAGGCCGGGTCGGCGGCGGAGCTGACGGGCAGCCGGGTGTAGAGCGCGGTGTCGGTGCCGGCCGGCCGCTCGCGGTGCGGCAGCAGGGCGCGGATGCCGGCCGCGTCCAGCGCGTCGGCGGCGGAGTCGCTCTGCTCCTCGACCGCGAGCACGTCGATCCGCTGGTCGCGTACCAGGTCGACCAGGGACTTCGGCGAGACCTGCCCCATGAAGTTGTTGCTGGTCGCCACCCGCAGCCGGGGCGCGTCGGCCGGCGCGTCGGCCCCGTCCGGGACGAGCCGCGGTATCAGCCACCACAGTTGCAGCACCGCCAGCGCGGCCGCGATCCCGGTCAGCCACCGTTGGCGCAGTACCGCCACCGCTGCCAGCAGCAGCACGCTGAGCAGCGCCGCGTAGGGCAGCCCGGCCATCGGCATGGCCCACACGGTGCCGTCGTCCCACCCGAGCAGCCGCACCAGCGCGAGCGCTGCCGGGCCCAGCAGCAGCGCCCCGCACCCGATCAGCGCGGCCAGGCGCCAACGGCCTCTGCCGACGGGCGACGCGCTCTTCGACGTACCGTCCGTCACGGTGCTCCTTCCAGGGGGCGGCCGACAGCCGTGATCACCGGCCGCCGTCATGAAGGACGGACGCCTGCGCCCGGGGCCCGGTTCCGCGGGCCTCACCGTGTCAATGGCCCGGGCTCCGGGTTTCGCCCTGTGCCTGGATCGCGGTGATCGCAACGGTGTTGACGATGTCCTGGACGAGGGCGCCGCGTGACAGGTCGTTGACCGGCTTGCGCAGTCCTTGCAGCACCGGTCCGATGGCGATCGCGTTTGCCGAGCGCTGGACGGCCTTGTAGGTGTTGTTGCCCGTGTCGAGGTCCGGGAACACGAGAACGGTGGCGTGGCCCGCCACCTTCGAGCCGGGCAACTTGGTGGCCGCGACCCCGGGGTCCACCGCGGCGTCGTACTGGATCGGGCCCTCGACCGGCAGTTGGGGACAGCGTTCGCGGACGATCGCGGTCGCGTCTCGCACCTTGTCGACGTCCGCGCCTGCCCCGGAGGTCCCGGTGGAGTAGGACAGCATCGCCACCCGCGGCTCGACATGGAACTGGGTGGCGGTCCGCGCCGACTGGATGGCGATGTCGGCCAGCTGTTCCGCGTCCGGATCCGGGTTGATCGCACAGTCGCCGTAGACCAGCACCTGATCGGGCAGGCACATGAAGAAGACCGAGGAGATGCTGGAGACGCCCGTCGCCGTCCTGATGACCTCGAATGCGGGCCGGATGGTCGCTGCCGTGGAGTGCACTGCCCCCGACACCATGCCGTCGGCCAGGCCCTGGTGCACCATCAGCGTGCCGAAGTACGAGCCTTCCACGATCAGATCGTGGGCCATTTCGAGGGTGATGCCCTTGTGGGCGCGGAGTTCGGCGTAGGTCTGTGCGAAGGTCTCGCGCAGTGGCGAGTCGTGCGGATCGACGATCCGGCAGATGGCGCGCTCTTCGTGGTCCCCGGCCTCCGGGCCGAGGTGGATGCCGAGGCCGGCGGCCCGCCTGCGAACCGCGCTCTCCTCACCGAGGAGGGTGAGATCACAGACGTTGCGGCGCAGCAGCACTCCGGCGGCGCGCAGGATGCGCTCCTCGGTGCCTTCGGGTAGCACGATGTGGCGGCGGTCGGCGCGGGCCCGCTCTGTCAGCTGGTGCTCGAACATCATCGGCGTGACTCTGATGCCGCGGGTCATGGACAGGCGGCGAGTGAGTTCACGGGTGTCGACGTGCGTCTCGAACAGGCCGAGCGCGACCTCCGCCGTGTGCGGGGTGGCCGTGGTCAGCTCGCCTTCCAGGGTGGACAGCGCGGTGGCGGTCGGGAAGGAACGGCCGGCCACCGAGATCACCGGGGTGCCGGGTGCCAGCCGGTCGGCGAGTGTCATGATGTCGGGTCCCGGCCGCTGTCCCAGGGTGAGCAGTACTCCGGCGATCGCGGGGGCACCTGCCGAGTGCGCGGCCAGTGCTCCGACGACGAGGTCGCACCGGTCGCCGGGGGTGATCATGAGGCAGCCGGGGGTCAGCGCGGGCAGCAGGGTGGGCAGCGTCGCGCCGCCGAAGACGTAGTCGAGTACGCTGCGGGCGAGTCCGGCGTCGTCGCCCAGGAGCACCTCGCCATCGAGTGCCTGGACCACCTGGGCCACGGTGGGAGCGGCGAGTGAGGCGTCCTCGGGCAGGACGTAGACCGGCACCGGCAGCCGGCCCTTCAGATGCTCGGCGACTTGTGCGGCGCGGTCGGGGGCGATCCGGTTGGCGATCACGGCGACGACGTCGCAGTCCTGCGCAGTGAGGGCGCGGTGCGCGTTGTGCACCTCGTCGACGACCGAATCGGCGCTCTGGTGCCTGCCTCCCACGACGGTGAGCACGCAGGCGCCGAACTCGTTCGCGAGGCGGGCGTTGAGCGCCAGTTCCGTGGGCAGTCGGGTGTCGTGGTAGTCGGAGCCGAGGACCAGTACGACCTCGTGCTCACGGGCGACGGCGTGGAAGCGGTCGACCAGGCGGGAGACCAGCTCGTCGGTGCCGCGCTCGGCCTGGAGCGATGCGCCGGCCGGGTGGCTCATGCCATGGGCGGTGGCCGGGTCCTGGGAGAGCCGGTAGCGCGAGCGCAGCAAGTCGAACAGGTGGTCCGGCCCCTCACGCGTCAAGGGGCGGTACACGCCCACCCGCGCCACGTGGCGGGTCAGCAGTTCCATCATCCCCAGGTCGACGACCTCGCGGCCGTCACCGCGTCCGAGGCCGGTGATGTACACGCTGCGGGTCACGCCCTGCTCCGTTCTCCGCCGGGCCGGTGTGCTGCCACGGGTCGTTGTCGTCGTCCTTCTCGTCGAGCCTGACCGGGTCGCGGGGGCCGGATGCGAACGGTCAGTGCGGCCATGTCCATTGGGCGACCTCGGGCAGGTCGACGCCGTGTTCGCGGATCCAGGAGTGGTGGCGGGTGCGCGCGTCGGTCATCTGCTGGCGGACGGCCGCGGCGCGTACGGCGAGGCCGGGAACGCGGTCGATGACGTCCATGACGAGGCGGTAGCGGTCGAGGTCGTTGCGGACGACCATGTCGAAGGGTGTGGTGGTGGTGCCTTCCTCCTTGTAGCCGCGCACGTGCAGGTGGGGGTGGTCGGCGCGCCGGTAGGCGAGGCGGTGGATCAGCCAGGGGTAGCCGTGGTAGGCGAAGATGACGGGCTTGTCGCGGGTGAACAGGGCGTCGTACTCGCGGTCGGGCATGCCGTGCGGGTGCTCTTCGGCGGGCAGGAGGCGGGCGATGTCGACGACGTTGACCACCCGTACCGTCAGGTCGGGCAGATGGCGTCGGAGCAGGTCGGCGGCGGCCAGGGTTTCCTGGGTGGGCACGTCGCCGGCGCAGGCCAGCACGACGTCCGGCTCCCGGGTGCCGTCCTCGGTGCCGGCCCACTCCCAGATTCCCGCGCCGCGTGCGCAGTGCGCCCTGGCCTCGTCCAGTGTGAGCCAGTCGAAGCAGGGCTGCTTGCCGGCGACCACGACGTTGACGTAGTCGCGGCTGCGCAGCACGTGCTCGGCGGTGGCCAGCAGGGTGTTGGTGTCCGGCGGCATGTAGACCCGCACCGCCTCGGGGCTCTTGTTGAGGACGTGGTCGACGAAGCCGGGGTCCTGGTGCGAGAAGCCGTTGTGGTCCTGGCGCCAGACGTGCGAGGTGAGCAGGTAGTTCAGGGAGGGGACAGGGGCGCGCCAGGGCAGGTGGCGGGTGGTGCGCAGCCACTTGATGTGCTGGTTGACCATGGAGTCGACGATGTGGACGAAGGCCTCGTAGCAGGAGAACAGGCCGTGGCGGCCGGTCAGCAGGTAGCCCTCCAGCCAGCCCTGGCAGGTGTGTTCGGAGAGGATCTCCATCACCCGCCCGTCGCGTGCCAGGTGCTCGTCGGTGGGGAGAAGCTCGGCCTGCCAGGCCTTTCCCGTGGCCCCGTACACGGCCTGCAGACGGTTGGAGGCGGTCTCGTCCGGGCCGACGAGCCGAAAGTCGCGGCGCTCGGCGGTGTCGGCCATGACCCGTTCCAGCAGACCGCCGAGGACACGGGTCGGTTCGTGCAGGCCGGTGCCGGGCTTGTCGAGGTCGACGGCGTACTCCTCCAGCGGCGGTATCGGCAGGTCGCGCGTGAGCAGTCCGCCGTTGGCATGCGGGTTGGCGCCGAGGCGGCGCTCGCCCCGGGGCAGGCAGGCGAGCACCTGCTCCCGAGGGCGGCCGTGTTCGTCGAACAGCTCCTCGATGCCGTAGGAGCGCAGCCACGAGTCCAGCAGTCGCAAGTGCTCGGGGTTGTCGCGCACTTCCGCCAGCGGGACTTGGTGGGCGCGCCACGTTCCCTCCACCGGCACGCCGTCCACCTCGTGCGGGCCCGTCCAGCCCTTCGGGGTTCGCAGTACGATCACCGGCCAGCGCGGCCGTGCGGTGAGGCCTTCCGTGCGGGCGGCGCGCTGGATGGCGGCGATCGTGGTGAGAGCCCTGTCCATGGCGGCGGCCATGTCCTGATGGACCGCGCGGGGGTCGTCACCGGTGACGTGGATCGGTTCGTGGCCGTAGCCCTGCAGCAGCTCGTCGAGTTCCGCCTGGGGGATGCGGGCGAGCACGGCGGGGTTGGCGATCTTGTAGCCGTTCAGTTGCAGGATCGGCAGCACGGCGCCGTCGGTGACGGGGTCGAGGAACTTGTTGGAGTGCCAGGAGGCGGCCAGCGGTCCGGTCTCCGCCTCGCCGTCGCCGATCACGCAGGCGACCAGCAGCCCGGGGTTGTCCAGTGCGGCGCCGTAGGCGTGGGAGAGGGAGTAGCCCAACTCCCCGCCTTCGTGGATCGAGCCGGGGGTCTCGGGGGCAACGTGGCTGGGTACGCCGCCGGGAAAGGAGAACTGGCGGAACAGCTTCGCCATGCCGGCCTCGTCGCGGGTGATGTCCGGGTAGGTCCGGGTGTAGCTGCCGTCCAGCCAGGAGCCGGCGAGCACGGCCGGGCCGCCGTGGCCGGGGCCCCAGATGCAGATGGCGTTCAGGTCGCGGGCCTTGATCACCCGGTTGAGGTGGGTGTAGACGAGGTTCAGCCCCGGCGAGGTGCCCCAGTGACCGAGCAGCCGGGGTTTGACGTGTTCGGGACGCAGCGGCTCGCGCAGCAGCGGATTGGACATCAGGTAGATCTGTCCCACCGCGAGGTAGTTCGCGGCACGCCACTGGGCATCGACTTCGGCGAGCTCCTGCTCACTCGGAAGCCCGGACGGGGACATACCGCTGTCGGGTTCGGGGCGCACGTGGAACCTCCCGCCCAGAGGTGATGACTGCCGTTCGACCTTGTACGGGGAGTTCCAGTCTTTCACCCGCACAGGTGAGGCGCACGTGGGGCGAACGGTCGGTTGTGCTGGTCCGCGCGTCGTTGCTCGGCAGCCTCGGGCGGTCGTCCCGGGCTCCGGTTGAGCCGCCCCTGTCGCCCACTTAGCCTGGCGATATGCGCACGCCGCGGATGACGGTCGTCGGCGCTGGTTCCTGGGGGACGACGATCGCGTCACTTGTCGCCCGCAACGCCCCGGTCCTGCTGTGGGCGCGCGAGTCGGCACTGGCTGAGCGGATCAGTGTCACGCACGAGAATCCGCACTATCTGGCGGGCCGGCCGTTGCATCCGGAGCTGCGGGCGACGGCGTCGCTACCCGCGGCCGCCGAGCACGCGGACGTGGTCGTCATGGCCGTGCCGACGCACGCCTTCCGGCAGGTCCTGGCGGAGCTGGCGCCGCACGTCCGTCCCTGGGTTCCGGTGGTGAGCCTCTCGAAGGGCTTCGAGGAAGGCACCAACAAGCGGATGAGCGAGGTGGTCGCGGAGGAGCTCTGCGGCCATCCCGCGGGCGTCCTGTCCGGGCCGACCCTGGCGCAGGAGGTCCTTGCCGGACTGGCTGCCGCGGCTGTCATCGCGATGCCCGATCCCGCTGTCGCCCGGTACCTGCAGGGCCTGATGCGGACCAGCCACTTTCGCGTGTACACGGGCCACGACGTGACAGGTGTCGAGGTCGGTGGAGCCGTCAAGAACGTCGTGGCGATCGCTGCCGGGATGGCGGACGGCCTGGGAACCGGGGACAACACACGGGCTCTGGTGATCAGCCGAGGGGTTGCCGAGATGACCCGCCTGGGGGTCGCGATGGGCGGAAATCCGGCCACGTTCGCCGGCCTGACCGGCCTCGGTGACGCCATCGCGACCAGCATCAGCCCGCTCAGCCGCAACCGTGCCCTGGGGTTCCAGCTCGCGCAGGGCAAGAAGGTCAGGGAGGTGACTGAGGGATCGCGCATGGTGACGGAGGGCGTTCGGGCCTCGCGGGCGGCGTACGAGCTCGCGGCGACGTTCGGTGTGGACACCCCCGTCATCCGGGAGATCAATGCCGTGGTGAACGGGGGAAGGGCCCCCGGAGAAGCCTTTCGCGGGCTGCTGCGCGTCACACCTGCGACGGAGGAGGAGGCCGGCTGACATGAGCGTCAACGATGTGCCGGCCAGTGCGGTGGAGACGGGCCTGCCGGTCGAGTGGGGCGTCGAGCGGACGATGACGGACTTCGAGGCGATGCTGTGGCGCCTGGAGGCCGATCCTCGGCTGCGGTCCCCGGTGGCCGTGCTGGAAGTCCTCGACCGCACTCCCGGCCGGGACCGGTTCCTGGCCGCGCACGAGTGGGCCAGCCGGCTCCTGCCGCGGACCCGGATGCGCGTCGTGGACACGCCGCTGCACCTGGGCAACCCCCTGTGGGCCGTGGACCCGAACTTCGACCTGAGCTTCCACGTACGACGGCAGCACCTGCCGTCACCCTCGACGTTCGAACAGGCTCTGCGGGTGTGCCAGACGGTCGTCAGCGAGCCCTTCGACCCGGCTCGACCGCCGTGGCAGGCGCTGCTGATCGAAGGTCCGGACGGCGGCCCGGCCGTCTACCTGCTGAAGACGCACCACAGCCTCACCGACGGGCTCGGCGGCATGCAGATGCTGGCCCTGCTGCACAGTCGTCGGCGTAGGCACATCGCGCACAAGTGGCAGAGCGAGCCCCCCGCGGGTGAGCCGATCGGACCGTGGCGTGCGCTGAGCGAGCAGGTGGCCGGAGGTGTGCGCGCCGCACCCGCCCGGCTGGCGGCCACCGTGCTGCACGCGCCCCGGACACTGGCCCCCCTCGTCACCCGCCCCACCCACGCGGCAGCGGGGCTGCGATACCTGCGCTCGCTGAACCGCATGCTGGCCCCGCCCGCGTGCCGGCCTTCGCCGCTGTTGCGCGGCCGGAGCCTGTCCTACCGGTTCTCGGTGCTGGAGACCACGGTGGACGCCCTCAAACGGGCGGGCAAGGCCGGCGGCGGTTCCCTCAACGACGCCTACATCGCGGCGCTTCTCGGCGGCCTTCGCCGCTACCACGAGGCGCTGGACTGCCCCATCGACCAGCTGCCGATGGCGATGCCGTTGAGCATACGAGCCGGGGGCAACCCGATGGGCGGCAACCGTTTCACCGGAGCCCGTTTCGCGGCCCCGGTCGGTATCGCGGACCCGGCCGAACGGATCGCAGCGGTCCACGGGATCGTCCTGGGCGTGCGCGACGAACCCGCGCTCGATGCCCTCCGACTGCTCGCACCGGCACTGAGCCGGATCCCGGCACCGCTGCTCACCACCTGGTACGCCGGCCAGTCCACCCGCCTCGACCTGCAAGCCAGCAACTTCCGGGGAATACCCGTGCCGGTCTACCTCGCCGGCGCCCGTATCGAGCGCATGTTCCCCTTCGGGCCGCTCCCCGGGTGCGCGCTCATGGTCGTCCTGGCGTCCCACTGCGGTACGTGCTGCATCGGGATCAACGCGGACCCGGCCGCGGTCACCGAGCCCGAGCTGTTCCTGCGGTGCATGCAGGCCGGCCTCGACGAGGTCCTCCACCTCGGTGGCGAGAGCACCCCCCGAAGCCTGGCCGCCTGGCGGAAAGCATGGGAGAAGGCCCTGTGATCATCGACCTCGGAAAGCTGGAAGACCGCCTGGCCGCACTCAGGCCCCAAACGGTCCCCGGCCTCCTGCACAGGCGCACGACACAGGCGCAGGACCTCGCGAGGCATCCTGTGAACAGCGAGCAGGACGAGATCCCGCTCCTGGTGTGCGAGGAGATCACCGCAAGCACCCGGTACCGGTGCGGCATCAGGGAACTGGCCGACAGGCTGCAACTGCCGCCACACGACGTCGCCCGACGCGCCCGCACGTACCTACGGGAGATGGCAGCCGGCCAGAACAGGCTCGCCGTCGACGTCTGGGGACGGCTCGGCGCCTACCTCGCGCGCGCCTACCGGATCGACATCACCCGCGCGCGGCTGGACGAGGTGCGGCGCCTCGGCCGGCGCCACCCGCTGGTGTTCCTCCCCGCCCACCGTTCCTACCTCGACCCGCTGGTGCTGCGCCCGGCGCTCCTGCGCAACGGCTTCCCGCCGAACCACGTCCTGGCCGGCATCAACCTCTCCTTCTGGCCGCTGGGCCCGCTGGAACGGCGCAGCGGGTACGTGTTCATCCGCCGGACTCTTGCGGGGGACGAGATCTACAAGTGGGTGCTGCGCCAGTATCTGGGCTACGTGCTGCGCAAGGGGTTCAACCTCGAGTGGTACGTCGAAGGCGGTCGCAGCCGCACCGGGAAGCTGGGCCCTCCCCGCTACGGTCTGCTGACCTACCTCGCCGAAGCGTTCTGTGACGGCGGCGTGGACGACGTGTGCATCATCCCGGTCTCCATCACCTACGACCAGCTGTACGAGGTCGGTGCTCTGGAGGCGGAGGCGCGCGGCGCAGCGAAGGAGCCCGAGAACCTGCCGTGGATCGTGGGCTACGTCCGGGCGCAGGGCAGCCGGCGTGGTCAGGTGCACCTGGCCTTCGGCAAGCCGTTGTCGCTCGCGGGCGAGCTGGGGAGCGACTGGGCGATTCTGCCTCTTCAACAGCGGCGCCACGCCGTCCAGAGGCTCGGAACCGAGGTCATGCACCGCATCAACTCCGTCACCCCGATCACGGCGACGGGACTGGTCACGCTGTGCCTGCTGGGCGCCGGAGGCCGAGCCCTGACGGTCGCCGACATCCAAGCCCTGCTCGACCCGCTGCTCGGCTACGTCGGGCGCCGCAACCTGCCCACCGCCGCCGAACCGTCCCTGAAGGGCACCGGCGGCATCGGACGCGTGCTGGAGGTGCTGATCGCCGGCGGCGTGATCACCTGCTACGCCCAGGGGACGGAACCGGTGTACCAGGTCGCCGAGAACCAGGTCCTGGCCGCAGCCTTCTACCGGAACAACATCATCCATTACCTGGTCAACCGGGCGCTGGCCGAACTGGTTCTCCAGGCCGCGGCCGAGGAGCACTACCAGGACCCCGTCGCGGACGGCCGGCAAGAGGCCCTGCGGCTGCGGGAGCTGCTGAAGTTCGAGTTCTTCTTCAGCGACAAGCGGACCTTCCGTCAGGAGATCCGGTCCGAACTCACCCTCCTCGACGAGCGGTGGACCGAACTCCTGGGCTCACCGGAGGCCGCCGGAGAGCTGCTGGAGCGGGCCAGGCCGCACCTGGCCCACCGGGTTCTGGCCTCCTACGTGGAGGCGTACCTCGTCGTCGCCGACCGGCTCGCCGCCCGCCCCGGGCACGAGCCGATCGAGGACAAGCCGTTCCTCGACGAATGCCTCGACGTCGGACGCCAGCTGCTGATGCAGCAGCGCATCAGCAGCAGCGAATCGCTGTCCGTCGAGCTGTTCGCCACGGGGCTGCAACTCGCCCGCCACCGCGGACTGACCGATCCCGGCGATGCCGGGGTCGCGGACCGGCGGGCCGCTCTCGCCCGCGAGCTGCGGACGCTCGTCGGGCGGCTGGACCGGTCCCGCGTGCTGGCGCTGAGAGACATCGGCGCGCCGCCCGCACCGCCGCCGGCCGCCGGGGAGCGACCGTGACCAGCGTGGCCGAACTCCTCGCGTCCATCGCCGACGCGCCACCGGGACGGTCGAGCGCGGCCTTCTTCGACCTCGACGGAACGATCGTCGAGGGCTACACGGCGGAGACCGTCTACCGCGACCGGATGCGCCACGGCGGTATGGCCCCGGGCCGGTTCAGCCGCCTGGCACTGGCCGCACTGGACATGCGGTTCCGCCAGGCTCCCCTCGACAAGCTCGTCGGCGTCGCTTTCGAAGCGTTGGCCGGACGCACGGAGGACGAGCTCAGCGAACTCGGCGAGCGGCTGTTCAGACAGGACATCGCCGGCCGGATCTACCCGCAGGCGCGCCGGCTGGTCCAGGCACACCGCAGGGCCGGGCACCGCGTCGTCATGGCGACCTCCGCGACACCGTTCCAGGCCGGCCCCGTCGCCGCCGACATGGGCTTCGACGCCGTGCTCTGCACGCGCCCGCGGGTGCGGGCCGGGACGCTCACCGGCGAGGTGGACGGCGACGTCCTCTGGGGCCCCCGCAAGGCACGCGCCGTCACCGACCACGCCCAGCAGCAGGGCATCCACCTCTCGGACAGCTTCGCCTACAGCAACGGCACCGAGGACGTCCCGATGCTCACAGCGGTCGGCCACCCACGGCCCCTGAACCCGGAGCCGGCACTCGCCGACATGGCGCACATGCGCGGCTGGCCCATCGCCCGGCTCCAACCGCCCCGCCGCGGCATCACGCTCTCCTCGGCTCTGCGCACCGGCGCGGCAGTGGCCGCCCTGAGCACCTCGGCGACGCTGGGAATCGCCGTCGGACTGCTCAACGGCGACCGGCAGGCCGGTGCGAACGTCGCCACCGGAGCGGGCTGCGGCCTCGCCCTGGCCCTCGGCGGCATCACACTCGACGTCATCGGTGAGGACAACCTGTGGGCCCAGCGCCCGGCCGTGTTCATGTTCAACCATCAGAGCAGCCTCGACATGCTGGTGATCGGGGACCTCCTGCGCCGCGACTGCACCGGCGTGGCGAAGAAGGAGCTGGCCCACGACCCGCGCTTCGCCCCCATCGGCGCACTCATCGACGTCGTCTACATCGACCGGGCGCACACCCAGCAGGCGAAGAAAGCCCTGCAGCCGGCGGTCGGCAAGCTCCGCGACGGCATCTCCATCGCCATCGCTCCCGAAGGCACCCGCTCTCCCACCCCGACGCTCGGCACCTTCAAGAAGGGCGGATTCCACATCGCCCTGCAAGCGGGCGTGCCGATCGTGCCGATCGTCATCCGCAACACCGGCGAACTCATGTGGCGCAACTCGCTCTGGCTGCACCCGGGCACCGTGGACGTCGCGGTACTGCAGCCCGTCCCGACAACGGGATGGACCCCGGACAACCTCGGCGAGCACGTCACGGACGTGCGCCGGCGCTTCCTCGACACACTGGCCGACTGGCCAGGAGACATCTCCCACGCGGACGCCCCCAGGTGAGCGCTCCGTGCGCCGCGAGGCCGCACGACAGGGCGAGGAAGGCCCTGGCAGTTCGCGTTCCGGACCGCGGGAGAACGGAACGGAGGGACCACTCATGGAGAACCCGCCTCTCCTCCAGGGAGTGCACGTCGTCGACATCGCAAGCTTCATCGCCGGCCCCGCCGCGGCCACCGTGCTCGCCGACTTCGGTGCCGACGTGGTCAAGGTCGAACCACCACTCACCGGGGACACGTACCGGGCGTTCAGCCGTGTGCCCCCGAACCCGGAGGTCGAAGACGTCAACTACGCCTGGCAGTTGACCAACCGCAACAAGCGCAGCATCGAGCTGGACCTCAAGTGCCCCGAGGCACGGGCCGTCACCGAGCGGCTCGTGCGGTGGGCGGACGTGCTCGTGACGAACTTCCCCCCACCGACGCGAGCCAGGCTGGGCCTGGAGTACACGGACCTCGCCCCCCTCAACCCGCGCCTGGTCTACGCGGACGTCACGGGCTTCGGCGAAACCGGTCCGGCCGCCCATCTGCCCGGCTTCGACGCAACCGCGTACTGGGCGCGCACCGGCCTGATGGACGTCACCCGGCAGCGTGACACGCCACCGGCCATCAACGTGGCCGGCTCGGGCGACCACGCGACGGCCATCAGCCTGTACGCCGGG
Organism: Kitasatospora sp. NPDC093102; assembly: GCF_040683915.1. NCBI lineage: Bacteria > Bacillati > Actinomycetota > Actinomycetes > Kitasatosporales > Streptomycetaceae > Kitasatospora > Kitasatospora sp. NPDC093102. The sequence goes on from NZ_JBFBFA010000032.1 coordinate 25,648, forward strand.
ATCATGACGGCGCTGTACAGGCGCGAGAAGACCGGCGAAGGCGCACGCGTCACCGCCTCGCTGATCGCCGAAGGCGCCTGGGCCGCAGGCGTCTGGCTGCAGGCGGTACTACTCGGCGCCCCGAACCCCCGCCCGATCGACCGGCTCGACCCACCCAACGCCCTCACGAACGCCTACCGCACCGCGGACGACCGCTGGCTGCTGCTGGCCTTCGTCAACGAGGACAAGCAGGTTCCGCTGTTCCTCAAGGCCATCGGACACCCCGAGGCAGCGGAGAACCCCCACTACGCCACCACCCCGAGCCGTCGTGCCCACGCCGCCGAGATCACCGCTCTGCTGGACAGGGCATTCGCTGCCCGTCCCCTCGCCGAGTGGCGCGAGCTGTTCGACGCCGCCGACATCACCTACGGCGTCGCCCAGACACTCGAAGAATGCGCTGCGGACCCCCAGCTGCTGACCAACCGGATACTCCTGCCGATCGACGACGGCAGCGGCCGGCCGCACCTGACCATCGACAGCCCCGTGCGGCTGGACCAGGAGCAGAAGGTCAGCCCACGTCCGGCCCCGGAGCTGGGGGAGCACACCGAGTCCGTGCTGCGCGAACTCGGCTTCGACACTGCCGGAATCGACGAGCTGCGTGGCGCGGGAGCGATCCCGCCGTCCCGCTCGCAAGCGGCCGGCCCCTGAGGGACCCGCCGGACACCCGCGCCGAGCCGCAGGCGATCGCCACCATCGACCCGGCGCGGAACCTTCCAGGCGGGTCGACCCGATCGGAAGGACCCACATTGATCACCCATTCCGCTTACACGGTCGAGCCCTGGCGACTGCGCGAGGCCAGTCTCCACTGGGACGTCCTGGCACAGAGCGAATCGCTGTTCGCCCTGTCCAACGGAAACCTCGGCTGGCGAGGCAACCTCGACGAGGGCGAGCCGCACGGCCTTCCCGGCTGCTACCTCAACGGCTTCCACGAACTGCGCCCGCTGCCGTACGCGGAGGCCGGCTACGGATATCCGGAGTCCGGTCAGACGGTCATCAACGTCACGGACGGCAAGGTCATCCGCCTCATGGTCGCCCGGCTCACCCTCAGGCTTGTTGGGCCCGAACGGCCTTCCACTCCCGGGCGAGCGTCGCGTAGACGTACTCGCTGCCCCAGCGTCCGTCGTCGAGGTCGTTCTCGACGAGGTGCGCCTCCCGGCGCATGCCGAGGCGCTCGCACACGCGCACCGACCCGGTGTTGAGTACGTCGAGTCGGGCGAAGAGCCGGTGGACGCCCAGCTCGGCGAAGGCCAGTGCCGCGGTCGCACGTGCCGCCTCGGTCGCGTAACCCCGGCCGCCGTACGCCGGGTTGAAGGTCCAGCCGATCTCGGCCTGGCGAGCCCGCGCGCTCGCGAGCTTCAGGACGACCTCGCCGACGACCTTCGCCTCGCCGACCGGGCAGACGGCGAACACGAGGTCGTCGCCGTCCTCGGCCCAGGCCGTGCCGGCCGCGCGCCGCGTCACGCTCTGCGCGCACTGCTCACGGGTGAGCGGCGGCCGGTAGAGGTAGCGAGCGACTTCGGGGAGGCTCTGGTACGCGTACAGGTCATCGAGGTCGTCCGGCGTGAACGGACGCAGAAGGAGCCGTTCGGTGCCGAAGGGCAGCAAGGGCAGCAAGGGCGCGGTCATCAATCCGGTGTCTCTCCTCCAGGGGACGCCCCGCCGGCCCGTGACCGGGCCGTGGAGCCCCCCAACGACTCGTCCTGGGTGACAACGCCGTTCTAAGCCCCTTGCCACCAGCTGCGCAACCGTAATTTCACGACCTCGGGCTGACACTCCAGCGAGGCTTCGACGTTCTGCCTGCTCAGAGGGCGGCGGACACTTCTCGATCACGCAATGACCCTGCCAGGTACCGCCCTCCAATCGCTGCGACGCTCGTCTCTCGGCATACAACTGGCGTCCCGATGCTGACGCTCACGAACGATTCGGAAGTTTGCTGCACAGCGGGGGATCAAGACGCATCGCCCTGAAATTGGGCGGAAGCCGCACTCGGGCGGATCCAAACCCACTCGCGTGGGCGCCCGGTAGTGGGTGAGACTGACGCGCGATGAATGAGCAATCGTGCGGTGTTGAAACGGTCTTCGAGACGACGAGCGGCCGTGTACGGGGCAAGGGGTCCGACGGCGTCACCGCCGTGCTCGGCATCCCGTACGCGGCCGCGCCTTTCGGTGCCCTCCGGTTCCGGGAGCCGCAACCGGTGCCGGCCTGGGGCGGGATCCGGGACTGCACGGCCTTCGGCCCCATCGCTCCGCAGTCCGCGGAGCTGCCCGGGGCGCCGGTGTGGCGTCCCGGGGACGAGGACATCCTCTCCGTCAACGTGTGGGCGCCCGAGCGTGCGGACGGCGGCACGCTGCCGGTGTTCTTCTGGATCCACGGCGGCGCTTACACCTTCGGCTCCTCCGCCCAGCCCGACTTCGACGGGACAGCCCTGGCCCGCGCCGGACTGGTCGTGGTCAGCTGCAACTACCGGGTGGGCTTCGAGGGCTTCGGCCATGTGCCCGGCTTGCCCGACAACCGCGGACTGCTGGACCAGGCCGCCGCGCTGCGCTGGGTCCAGGACAACATCGCGGCCTTCGGAGGTGACCCCGGGAACGTCACCGTCGCCGGACACTCCGCAGGAGCAGGCTCGGTCGCCTGCCTGATGGTCATGGAGCAGACAGGGGGGCTGTTCCGGCGGGCCATTGCCCACAGCGTGCCCAGTGCTTTCTACGCGGTGGAGCTCGCGGCGGCGGTCACCGAGCGGATCGCGGCCGAGGCGGGGGTTGCCCCGACCGCGGAAGGACTACTTTCCGTGCCGCCCGAAGGGCTGGTGGCCGCCTCCGACAAGGTGGCCGCGCGCTGCGGGACCGACCCGGTGGCGGCGATCCATGCCTTCGACCCGGTGATCTTCCAGCCCGTCGTCGACGGCGAAGTGCTGCCCGTGGACCCCCTTCCTGCGCTCGCCGCGGGGACAGCGCGGGAGGTGGAGCTGCTGGTGTGCCACACGCTGGAGGAGTACTGGTTCTTTCACGCGGTGGGAGCCGTACGGGAGGTCACCACCGAGGCGGAGCTGGCGGACTTCGCCGAGGCCCTGCATCTTCCGGCCCGCCTGGTGGACGGTTACCGCGCGTCGATGCCGGACGCCCCGGTGTTCGACCGCTACCTCGCGATGTTCGGCGACGCGGAGTTCGGCGAGTACACCACCCGCCTCGCCGAGCACCATGCGAGCGCCGGCGGCCGGGCGTACCTGGCTCGTTTCGCCCGCAGGCGCGAAGGGGTCAGGCCCTGGCACACCGCGGACATCCCGTTCGCCTTCGGCAACCTGGACGCCGTCGGCGCCGACTTCCTCATCGGCGGTGCCCCCGACGACCACGACCGCGCCCTGTCTCACCGCATGCTCCGCTCCTGGGTCGACTTCGCGGCCACCGGTGACCCCGGCTGGCCTGCGGTCACCGCCGACAACACCCCGGTGAGGTCCTGGTCCGTCCCCGGCGACCACCTGGGCAACGACAACACGTCCGACTTTCGCGCCCTGTGGCGGGGCGTCGGGTTCGACCTGGAGCGCCCCGGGCGGACGGCGACGACCGGGCATCGATCACAGGGGGCTTCCATGTCCGGCTAGCGGCCACAAGATCCAAGCTGGTGACGGCAAGCGCGGAAAGTGCGAGGTAGCGCCCAGCGACATCAACAACGTCCGCCCGAAGCTCAAGCGGCTCGCCGAGCGGGGAGACCTGGCCGAGACCGAGCAGTGGCTGTTCACCCTGCCGCGGCCGTAGCCCTCCGGCGAGGCCCGCAACCAGCCTGCTCAGCCCAACCGAAAGACCAAACCGGGCATCACGTCACATACCGCCCTCTCGGTGGGTGTTTTGGTAGTCATATTCCTATGCGCGGCTTTCATCCCTGTCCACTTTCGTGACACTGCAGCCGATAGGAGAAGATTGCTCCGCCTTCAATTGCCGGCTGGGCTGTCCATCTCATCCGCTTCTGGGCCCTGAAATCCGTCTGGTTTGAAGAAGTCATAGAACCGCCCAACAGGCTGCGGAACGGGATCCTCCGTCGCATCCGTGCCGGCGCTGGTGCCGTGAGCCAGCGGAAGCCATACCCCAGCGACCTGCCCGACGCTCGATGGGCCCTGGTCGAGCCGAAACTGACGGCCTGGAGAAAGGCCCGGCTCGACCGTCGGCCCACTGGGAAATCGGCCCAGGTCGAACTGCGCGACGTTTTCAACGCGATCCTCTACGTCAACCGCACGGGAATCCCCTGGAAGTACCTCCCGCACGACTTCCCGAGCCACTCCACCGTCTACGCCTACTACGCGGCCTGGCGCGACGAGGGAGTCCTCGCGGAACTCAACTATGACCTGACCGGCCTGGCCCGCGTGAAGGAGGGCGCAAGCCCGAGCGGACCGCGTCCGTAATCGACACCCAGAGCGTGAAGACCTCGACCGGCGTGCCCCTGAGCAGCCAGGGGACAGGCGCGGCAAAGAAGATCGTCGGCCGCAAGCGCGGCATCCTCACCGACACCATCGGTCTGGTCCTCGCCGTGGCCGTCACCGCGGCGAGCCTGTCCGAGAATGCCGTAGGAATCCACCTCCTCAACCAGGCCAAGAAGACTTACCCGAGCATCTCCAAGAGCTGGGTCGACACCGGCTTCAAGAACGCCTTGATCGAGCACGGGGCCGGCCTCGGATTCGATGTCGAAGTCGTCGCCAGAAAATCCGACGTCCGCGGCTTCCGCGTCGTGAAAAGGCGCTGGGTAGTCGAACGAAGTCTGGGATGGCTCATGTTGCGCCGCCGGCTGGCCCGCGACTACGAGACCCTGCCGAGCAGCTCCGAAGCCATGATCCACACCGTCTCAATCGACAACCTCACCAAACGCATAACGGACGAGACCAGACCAACCTGGCGAGGAACTTACTAGGGCATAAAGGGCAATCCGCTTACGCCAGACGCCCTCTCAGAACGGACCGTGGAGGCTGCCCAGTCTGTCGGTCAGGCGCAGGTTCTCGGAGTAGTCGACGGGGCAGGCGATCACGGAGACCGTGTCGTCGTCGAGGGCGCGGCGCAACGCGGGTAGCAGTTGGCCGGCGGCCTTGATGGCGTAGCCGCGCGCGCCGAAGCTCTCGGCGTAGGCGACCAGGTCGGGGTTGGCGAACCGGGTGTGGCTGTGGCGGCCGAGTTCGAGTTCCATCTTCCAGGTGATCAGGCCGTATTCCTCGTCCACCAGGACAAGGACGACCAGTGGAACGCGTTGGCGGACGGCGGTTTCCAGTTCCTGGGAGTTCATCAGGAACGAGCCGTCGCCCATCATCGCCAGGACTCGTCGGTCCGGCTGTGCGAGCTTGGCGGCGATGGCGCCCGGCAGCGCGAAACCCATGGTGGACAGGCCGTTGGAGACCAGGCAGGTGTCCGGTTCGTAGGTCGGGTAGAGGCGGGACATCCACATCTTCCCGGCCCCGGTGTCGGCGAGGACGATGTCATGGCGGTCCAGGGCGGTGCGGACATCGTGCACCACGCGCTGCGGCACCAGGGGGAACGCGTCGTTGTCGCGTCCGTACTGGAGCTCTTCGTCGAGCAGCGTGCGGATCTTGGCGCTGCTTGCGGAGTCGTAGGTGAGTCCTTCGGGCAGTGCCGCCACGAGTGCGTCCAGTGCCTGCGAGGGGTCTCCTTCGACGCCCACGGCGACCGGGTAGTGGGCGTCGACCTCGGCGGGGAAACGGTGCACGTGAACGATTCGCTTGTCGCCGTGCGGGTTGATCTTGACGGGGTCGAACTCCTGGATCTCATAACCCACACAGACCAGCACGTCGGCGGTGTCGAACCCGAAGTTGCCGTAGTCGTGGCGCATGAAGCCGACCGCACCGAGGGCGTTCGGATGGTCGTCGGGGAAGACGCCCTTGCCGTGGAACGTGGTCGCGACCGGGACGTTCAGCCGCTCGGCGAACCGCTCCAGGGCGGCCGAGGCCCGGGCTCTGGCGGCGCCGTGGCCTGCCAGCACGACGGGGTGCCGAGCCGTGGCGAGCACCTCGGCCGCCCGCGCGATCTGGGTGGGCGAGGGCGCGTCGGCGCGCACCGCGTCGATCTGCAGGGGTGCGAGGGGCTTTGCGGGACGTTCGGCCTCGATGTCCTCCGGCACCGCCAGGAACACGGCACCGGGGCGCTCGCTCTGCGCGGTCTTGAACGCCTTGCGTGTCATCTCCGGCACCGCGTCCGGACACTCGATGCGGGCTGCCCACTGGGTGACCGGGGCGAACATCGACACCAGGTCGATGACCTGGTGCGACTCCTTGTGGATCCGGCGCAGCGACCCCTGCGCGGCCAGGGCCACCATCGGCGCGCTGTTGGTCATGGCGTCCGCCGTGCCGAGCAGTAGATTGATCGCACCAGGTCCCAGCGTGGCCGAGCACACGCCGGCCCGGCCGGTCAACCGTCCGTAGATCTCCGCCATGAACGAGGCGGCCTGCTCATGGCGCACCAGGACGTACCGGATCCCGGAGCCGTTCAGCGCGTCGACGAAGCGGATGTTCTCCTCGCCGGGAATCCCGAAGACGTACTCCACGCCCTCGGCCCGCAGACACCGCACCAACAGATGCGCGACGTCCTCCGCTGCTGCCGTGTCCCGCGACTCGCTCGCGCCTTCGGTACCCATGAGACGAACGTAGGCACGCCCGCCTGCCCCGGCCACTCGTCAGCCGCCGACCGAAGTGGCCGGGCGGATACCGATGCCTCAAGCGTGCCGGGGCCGTTCGGCGGCGTCGGGATGGCGGTGGCCGTGGGCTGCCCGCACGCTGGAGCCGGATAGGGACGTGCGCCGCCGGGCATCGTGCTGCGCAGAGGGTTCTGGGAGGACTGTGTGACCGCTTCGTCGCCCGCTACCGACGCACCGCCGGCCCGATACGACGATCTGCGCGCCCTGGTGATCAACTGCACTCTGAAACGCTCGCCACAGACGAGCAACACGCAGGGGCTGATCGACCGGAGCACCACCATCCTGGACGCACAGGGAGTGCACGTCGATGTCGTACGGGCCGTGGACCACGACATCGCCACCGGGGTGTGGCCCGACATGACGGAGCACGGCTGGGAGACGGACGCCTGGCCGGACCTCTACCAGCAGGTCCTGGCGGCCGACATCCTCGTCCTGGCAGGACCCATCTGATTCGGCGATACATGTCATGAGCGCGAGCTTGGTCCAGGTCTTCGGCGGACGCCCCGCGCATCGGCGACGGGCGACGGTGCCGCGCACTCCGGGTGGGTTGGACAGTACCCCGGGTATCCGGCCGCACCAACCGGGCTGGCCAGGGCCGAGCCTGCTCGTCGACCCGGACGGCTCGTAGCCGTTTGCCGCAGCACGTACCTGCTATGTGCTCGGCTCCGGAAGTCCCTCGGGGTTGATCATGTAGTGGGGCGGAACGAGGATTCTTCTGAGCGATAGGCGGTATGCAGGGCTCCGGGCACTGGTCGTCGGCAAGGCCGACCCGACCGGTGCGCCGGACTGCGGCGGCGTGACGACTACCCGGAACGACGAGTGCCGGATCTGGTCCAACCACGGCGGCGGGGGCACCGTCGACTACGACCAGATGATCGACCAGCGGGAGTCCGGCAAGGGAGTGTGGCAGGTGGTCGGCTTCGTCGGGACCGGCCTGTCGGCGGTCCTGACGGTCGTGGTGGTCACCAAGCTCGACCCCAAGTGCCCGTGGGGCAAACCGGTCCAGCTGTCTGCCCGTGCTGCCACCAGCCGACGCTGCGGAAGAAGAAGGTTGCTACGGTCCGATGGCTCCTCGCTCCTGTCAGCAGTTGGCGGGCACGGCGGCTCGCTTCCGTATTCCGCGACGGTCTGTCGCATGAAGCCGCGTGGCAGTTGGTGCGATTGCGATATCACCCCGACGAATTGCCGTATGTGCGGAACGCGATCGTCCGGACGTCGTCATCGACCCGCCATCCGGGTGCTCGCGGGCGGCGGGACTCGGTCTGACCGAGACGGGCATCGGTCCGCGTCAGTCGGCTGAACGGCCCGGCGCCGGTCGGGTCCGTCGGCCCCGCCCGGGCTGGTAAACACGTTTGGAAGCGGGTGCGGGCGAAGGCGATCGCCCCTGAGCTGTCGGCGAACACCCGGACGGAACCATCCGCGTCCGGGACCTGCGCACCGGGCGGCGCCTCGGCACGAGCATGAACGTCCGCGCCATGGCACAGCCGAGTCCGGCTGCGGTCAGCGCCCTCGTCAGCACCCGCCTGCCCGATGGACGCGTCGTGGCGATCGCGTGCAGCGAGGACACCACTTGTGCGACGGTGGCGGCCTGGCCGGCCAGAGCCGATGCGCGATGGGTTCCCTGACGGTGCCGGGCAGTCTCCCTGCGCTCTCTGGAGGTCTCCGGCGCAGGCATGCAGCCGGCCGACGTCCTGCCTTCAAACTCCCATCCCCCACGCCGTCCTGATCCGCCGACCGACACCGCAGGGTCGGTGGAGTCGGGGCCCTGGCATACGATCACGTCTCGGATCATCGTGGGTCGGGGCAATGGGGTGTGGATGTTCAATCTGCTGGTGTCGCAGACGGAGCCGAGGGCATATCGGACGCTGAGCGATGCGCTGCAGGCAGCCCCGGCCGGGGCGGTCAACATCGCGATCACGCCCGGTCACTACCGGACCGAGGCGTACCGGTTCTGGGGGACGGCGGTCGTCACCGCGCTCGGCCCGCGCGGGTCCGTCGTGATCGACTGCTCCGACGAGCACAACCTCCAGATCGAGGGCCGCACGACGCTCCAGCGCCTGGTCCTGCGCAACTGGCACCCCGACGGGCTGGCACTGAGCGTCGTCGGCGGCACCGCGGTGGTGGAGGATTGCGAGTTCATGAGCCGGTCGGCCACCAGCGTGTCGGCCCGCAGCGGTGCGGAGCTGTTCCTGCGCGGGAGCACCGCCCGCGACGCCGGCATCGCCTACCTGGACGCAGCCGGCGTGATCGAGGGCACCGAGGTGATCGGCGCCGGGGCGTGCGGTATCGCGCTGCGTGACGGCGCCCGGGTGAGCGTGCGTAACTGCCGTGTCAACGGTGCCCGGGAGCACGGGATCTGGGTCACCACACGGGCCAACCCGCTGATCGAGCAGTGCGAGATCGACGGCACGGACCAGGCCGGGATCATGGTCGACGCCCACGCCAGGGCCGCGATCCGCGGCGGCTCCATCTCCGGCTCCAAGCTGTGCGGACTCGTGGTCCGGGACGACGCCCACGCCACCGTGGAGGGGCTGCGGATCACCACGGCCGCGATGGACGGCGTCTGGTGCACCACCCGCGGTGTCCTGACCGCCGACAGGGTCACCGTGCAGGACGCCCGCCGCCACGGAGCGGTCGTGGACGACGGTGCCGCGGCCACGCTCACCAGCTGCGTCATCGAGGGGTCGACGGACCTCGGGATCGCGGCCGGCGGAGGCGGCAGCCGGACCGAGGTGACCGGCGGCCGGATCGAGCGGAACAAGGTCGGCGTCGGCTTCGGCGACGACGGCGCGCTCACCATGACCGGGGTCGAGCTGACCCGCAACGCCGACGCCGGCCTGGTGCTCATGCCCGGCGGGCCCGCCCGGCTGCGCAACGTCACGGTCACCAGGACCGAGGGCCCCGGGCTCATCGTGTTCCGGGGCGCCGACGCCGACATCGAGGCACTGGTGTCGACGGGCAACCAGAAGGGCGACCTGCGGGACTTCCAGCCGGCGTCGGACTCCACCACGGCTCCCGCCACCACCCCCGCCCCGCCGTCGGCACCGCCCCGCCCGTCCGTCCCGCCCACCGAGCGGCCGACCGGCAGTGCGGCGCCGACCGCCGCCCCGAACGCGTCCCTGGACGCGCTGCTCGCCGAGCTGGACGCCATGATCGGCCTGCGCGAGGTCAAGGAGGAGATCGGCAAGCTTGTCAAGTTCCTGCGGGTGGCCGAGCAGCGCCGCCGCGCTGGGGTGGCCCAAGGGCCGTCGATCGGGCGGCACATGGTGTTCTCCGGCTCCGCGGGCACCGGCAAGACCACCGTTGCCCGGGTGTACGGGCAGCTGCTGGCGGCCCTCGGCGTGGTCGCCGACGGCCACGTCACCGAGGTCTCCCGCGCTGACCTGGTCGGGAAGGTGCTCGGCGAGACGACCCAGAAGACCACCGCCGTCTTCCACAACGCCCGCGGGGGCGTGCTGTTCATCGACGAGGCCTACGCCCTCTCCCGCCGCTTCGGCGTGGGCACGGACTTCGGCCAGGAGGCGATCGACACCCTTGTGAAGCTGATGGAGGACCACCGGGACGAGGTCGTCGTCGTGTTCGCCGGCTACTCGGCCGAGATGCGCGAGTTCCTCTCCACCAACCCCGGCCTCCAGTCCCGGGTCTCCCGCACCATCGAGTTCGAGGACTACACCCCGGACGAACTCGTCGCCATCGTCGAGGGGCTTACCGCGCAGTTCACCTTCGTCCTTGCCGACGGCACCCGCGACGCCCTGAAGGCCCACTTCCAGCTGTCCCGGCGCACCGCGACGTTCGGCAACGGGCGCGAGGCCCGGCGCATCTTCGAGGCCACCGTCCAGCAGCAGGCACTGCGGCTGGCCGACCACGACGACCCCTCGCCCGAGGAACTGGTGCAGCTCCTGCCCGAGGACCTGAACGGCGTGGTCGACCGCGGACTGGGCACACGCTTCGGCGAGGCCAGGGACACCGACCAGCTGGACGCCATCCTGGGCCAGCTCTCCGCCATGGTGGGCCTGGAGAGCATCAAGCAGCAGATCCGGGACCTGATGGACCTGATCGTGATGGCCCGGCGCCGCCGCGCGGCTGGCCTGCCAGCCGACCCGCTGCCCAGTCACCTGGTCTTCTCCGGCCCACCCGGGACGGGCAAGACCACCGTCGCCCGGCTGTACGGCTCGCTGCTCGCGGCCTTGGGCGTCCTCGCCCGTGGGCAGGTCGTCGAGGTCTCCCGCGGGGGCCTGGTAGGCGCGTTCACCGGGCAGACCGCGGCCCTGACCACTGAGGCCTTCGAACGGGCCCGCGGCGGTGTGCTGTTCATCGACGAGGCCTACGCCCTGGTCCGTCCGGCCGGCTCGGGGCCCGACTACGGGCAGGAGGCGATCGACACCCTGGTGAAGCTGATGGAGGACCACCGCGATGAGGTCGTCGTCATCGTGGCCGGCTACACCGACGAGATGCAGTCATTCCTCGCCGCCAACCCCGGCCTCGCTTCCCGCTTCTCTGCCACCGTCGAGTTCCCCGCCTATGGCCTTGACGAACTCGTCGAGATCCTGGTCCGGATGGCCGAACCCGCCGGCTACACCCTCCCCGCCGACACCCTCACCGCCGTGCGCTCGCACCTCACCACCCACGCCCCCGACTTCGCCCTCGGCAACGCCCGCGAGGTCCGCAAACTCCTCGCGGCCGTTCAGACCGCCCAGGCTCGCCGCCTCCGCGACTGCGAACGCACGGGCCTGGAGACGACCGTCGACGACCTCCGCCTCTTCCGCCCGCAGGACATCGGCGCCCTGGAAGGTTCATGAAGCTCTCGGGTTCTGGCCCCGCCACGCGAGTGGCGGGGCCGGGCTGCCTGCCGTGGCGATGGCGGAATGGGCTGGGGAGCTGGTCGTGCACTGTCGTGGGGTGGCGTTGTGCACAGAGCGCATGAGGCAGCGGGCCTGGTGCGCGTCCGATCGGTTACAGGAACAGGACCGGCTGACGACGTCAGTCGAGGTCGCGCCAAGTCCACGCGGCGGCTGGCCGGCCGTCGATGTCATATCCGTGGGCGACGTGATGCCCGTTCGGGAGGGCGAGTCCCATCTGGGCGGCCCGGTCGGCGAGCCTTCGAGCGGCCTGGCCGGCGCCGAGGTCCTGCAACGTTGTCACGGCTTCGGCAACGTACTTGGGATGGAACAGGTCCACGTGTTCGGCGGGGTCGCGTGCCAGGAGTTCCTGGACGGCGCCATGGGCGCCGGCCTGGTGCAGTGCTTCGAGCAGGCGGAAGATGCCGGGGCTGGTGATGTCGGCCTTGCCGGCCGGCCCGCGGCGCACCAGCAGTTCGGCCGCTTCGCCAGCCTCGGCCTCGTGCAGAGCGGATAGCAGCAAGCCGGTGAAATCAGGAGACGCAGTCACGTCGGTGTCGGCGGCGATGCGCAGGGCCAGTGCCTCGGCCGCGCGGGGGACCCCCGATTCGTATAGCCGCTCCAGCCGCATGGAAACGTGGACCGGATCGTCCAGGTCGGCTTCGTCCGCAAGCCGCCGGGTCAAGGCGCGAACACCCGCAGCATCGCCTACCGCATGGAGCTCGGTGACCAAGTCGACGAGCCCCGACCATCCACCGAACAGGAGCTTCTGGTCGCTCAGGTCCGCCTGCTCGGCCGGCCGACGGTTCAGCAGCTCGGAGATGACGTCGTCGGCGCCCGCTTCGCGCAGTGACTTCAGCAGCGCAGCCGTCCAGTTGGCCTGGGTCAGGTCTCCCTCGACGGCTGCCCTGCGGGCCAGCCGGATGAAGGACGAGGACTCGCCGGTGGCGGTGAACGCCTTCAGTAGGTCGTGGACGAGGTGAGGCATGTCGAGCCCGACCGAGCCGGCCGGGTCACGGCGCAGCAGGGTCCCCACGGCCGGGTGGGCCAGGGTCTCGTGGAGCGCCGTCAGCAGGGCCGCGACGTCGGCGGGGTCGGTGACGTCCACAGTGTCGGCGGCACGTTGTGCCAGGACCCGGGTGGCCCGGTGTTCGTCGAGGTCGTAGAGTGCGTGCAGCAGTTCGGCTACGTCGGTCGGGTCATCAAAATCAACCAGCTCAGCGGGTCCCCGTTCGAGCAGGTGGGCGAGCGCTTGGGCGCCGTTCGGACCGGCGGCACGCAGCGCGGTCAGCAGTGAGGCGCCAGCGCGGGCATCGGTCAGACGCGCTTCTACGGCGATGCGTCGCGCGAGGTTTGTGAAGTGGTGCTCTTCACCGATGCGCGCGAGTGCCGTCAACAGGCTCACCGCGGGGGCTAGAGGTTCGACCGTCGCCTGTTCGACCGGGGCGCGACTCAGCAGCGCGTCGCTCATCTCCCGCAGGCCGGCCGTGTTCAAAGCCAGGAGAAGGGCCGCGACGGCGTCGGCATCCGTCACGTCGATTCCGGCGATGGCCTGTGCGGCGGTGAGCTCCAAGGACCGCGTCGCCCCGATGTCGTGCAGGACGTTCAGTTGCTGCACGACCACCTCGGACCGCTCGCCGGTCGGTACCGGATGGGTCCGGTCTCTGAGGACGTCGACGGCGCGGTGGGCACCGGACTTGCGCAGGGTTCTCACCAAGTAGGCGACGGCCCACGGATCGGTGAGACTCGCGTGGGCAGCGACCCAGCAGGCGCCCTCCTGCAGGGGGTCGAGGAGGCCGGCGATGCGGGCGACCAGCTCGGCCGGGGCATGGTGACTCCCGGCGAGGACAGCCTTCCTGCCCAAGAGGACGGCGTGCTTGTGGAATTCCCGCTCATGGGCCGACTTGGCCAGTTGGGCCAGGTCGTCCGCATCCGTGGTGTGGGCTGCGAGCGCCTCCCACAGCACGGCAGTCCCGAGAACCCGCTGCTTGCGGGTGTGCTGGTCGAGGTAGTCGGCCGGCTCGTACCGCGGGCCGGAGCGCACACTGGCACGGACCGGCACCAGTGCGGGCAACGCGCTGTACGCACCGCTGCTGCTCACCGCCTCGAGGGCCTGGTCCGGGTCGATGTTCCGCTGGCGCGAGGTAAGCCTGCCGTCGGCTGCGTCGGTCAGCAACTCCGAAGGGAGCGGGGTCCGGTGTCCGAGTCGGCGAGCCGTGAGTGCTGCGGAGATCAGCTCCCATTCGAAGTGATCGAACGTCCCCCCGGGCCCGGCACTGAACGCAGCGAGTAGCTCGGGGCCGCCGCTGAGGTGCTGGATCACCCTGCCGTCCGCGCGGCCGGCCTCCAGAGCGTGCAGCAGCCGCCGGTCCCGTCGGCGCTGTCCGAGACCGAGCCATTCGCGGCGCTCGGCTTCGGAGAGCTCGGCGGGCAGGGACACGGGGGAAGACAGCGGCCCGATCAGCAGTGCTCGCGCGTGGCTGTGCGGATCTCCGGGGATCCCGCGTGCGGTGAGCTGCTTCCAGTAGGGGTCCTTCCAGAGCGTGCCGACGGCCAGGAGGCCGGACCGTCCCCGCAGGAGTCTGTGCAGGCCCGCGGCGGCCCTCTCGCCGTGGGCGTTGCCGAAGAAGCGCTGTGACTCGTTGAGCCACAGCACCGCACCGGGTGGCACGCTGTCGTTCTCGATGAGGTCCAGCAGGTCCTCGCCGTCGACGGGCCTCAGCAGGGGGCGATCGGGGGCCAGCGCGACGAGCGCTTCGTACAACGCGCGCGTTTTCCCTGTGGACGACTCCCCGACCAGCATCGCGAAGGCGGAAGGCCCGCCGGCCAGCACGGCCGTCATCACAGCCCGGAGTTCCTCGTCGAAGGGACGCTCCAGGTACGGGGTCGGGCGGTCATCGGTCCGAACGGCGCGACCGGGCAGGGCGGCGTGGTGGATCTCCAGCTCTGCCAGCGGGACCTGAAGTACCGGAACATGGTCAGGCATCCGGGTTGCCTTGGGTCGGGTGCTGGTCGCCCGTCGGCCCGCGGTCCGGACGGCTGCCGGGGACGCGCTGCGCCCGGTGCCGGCCCGTCGCTCGGCTGCGGCCTTCTCGCGAACTTTCTCCCACTCGCCCGGGCTTCTACGGCGGCGCCCCGGATCCTCGCGTGCGGCCCGGAGTTCCAAGTAGTTGACCAGGACGGCGAAGTCCTCCTTGCGGGACGGGATCGCCTTGCCGGTGAACCAGGCGTTCAGTGATGGCTTCGTGAACCTCACCCGCGGTTCCACACGATCGCCGAACCTGATGATCTGGGTGTAGGAGCAGCCTGACGCTTCCATCAGCTCGCGGAGTTCCTCGGCCAGTGACCGCCCGTTCTCCTCGTGGGCTCCCATGCGTCTTCCCCCGTTCGGACCGAACCCTGGCCGAACACTATCTGATTCCCCTGCTGGCCTGGGGAGATGACCGAATCTCCGCCGACGGCGCCTCGCCGAACCCCTCCCCGAACAGGTGATGTCCTCCTCAGTCGCTCGGCGTGGTGCCGGGCGGTCCGAAAGGGGGATTTCCCATGAAGCGCCACTACCTCCCGACCGTCGGCAAGCCCATCCGCGCGATGGGTCGGCGGGGACTCTTGACGGCACTTCTTCGCATCGTCGTCAAGGTCGTTCTGAGCGAGGCCATCCAGGCCCTGCTCGACGCGCTGTCGTGATTCACCGCTGACAGCGCACGGCCCGCCCCGCACTACTCGCGGGGCGGGCCGCATCGTCTGGAGGACTGCTCGAACCGGTCGCCGAGGCTCGGTATGGTCAGGATCCGGGAGAGACGTGGGTCTGGACTGTAGCTGTACGACGAGAAGTGGGCCAGGCTGTGGGGCACACCGACACCGACGGCAATGCCGGCGCGGTGCTCCGGTCCAGAACGACGGCAACCTCGTGACCTACAGGACCGACGGCGCGCGCCCTGGGCCCGGCAATTCAACAGCAACACCTCGTGCGCCAAGCGCCCCTGTTGCTGTAGCGGACACATGAACGTGTGTCCCCGCCTCGCGCAACCCGGTGCCCCCGGACAAGCGCACGAGGCGGCTCCGCCGCCGGTAGGGGTCGCGAACGGATCACCTGAGGAGGACGAGTGCCCGATGGCGGAACCCCGCCGTCGGGCACTCGTGCCAGTCGCTCAGTTGCTCAGTCGCTCGGTGCCGGTCGCGGATGAGCTTCCCGGGCCCTGCCAGCCGGTGGCGGAGGGCCAGACGACGGAGACGTCGAGGACCTGCTCGACGAGGTCGGGGATCCACGGCTCGTCGGGCGGCGAGGTGAGGACGACGTGGAGCCGCTCGGGAGTCCCGCCCGTCACTTGTCCGATCTCCCGCACGCGGACGGCGCCGGCCCGCACGGCGTGGTACGAGGTGTGGCCGGCCGGAAGGACCTCACAGATGATCGGACCCCGCTCTCCGGGCCGGACGACGTCGACGATCGACGAGTCCTGCGGCTTGTGGCCCGCCCTGAAGAGGGCCGCCAAGAGCTGGTGGCGCACCGCCTCGTGCTGGAGGCACGTCCGGTCGGCCTCGGCCGCGGTCGCGAGCTCGGCCGTCAGGTGTTGAGTGCCGCCCAAGATGAGCATGAGCTTGCCACTCACGATGAGCATGAAAGGCCGGGCATTTCGGGCATGCGGGGTGGGTTTGATCTTCATCGTGTCACTGGGATGCTCATCGTGCCGCAGCGCGGTGGAGGGTGGAGGCGCGGAGGGCCTGGTTCTGCCCGTTCAGGGTGTGCCAGAGCGCGGGGTGGCGGGGGTCAGCGTGCCGGGGCGGGCAGGAGTCCGTCGGTGACGACGGTCAGCAGCTGCAGTGCGGTGGCGCCGACGGTGCCCACGAGGGCCAGCCGGAGGCGGTGGGCCAGGTCGTGGAGGTGCGCGGTGGCGAGTTCGTGTAGGTAGTCGACGCCGCTGGCGGCCGGGAAGGGCCGTGGTCGTGCGGCGGCTTCCAGCGCGTCGGCCAGGGCCGAGGCCGCGGCGGCCACCGTGGCCAGTGCTTCGGCCAGCGGTGGCACCGTCCACCCGTCGAGCGGGCGCAGGGCGGCACCCAGCAGCTGGGCGGTCCGGGCGGCGCGCGCGGAGATCGCGTCAGCGCCGCGGCGGGCACGGCGGCACCAGTCCCTGACGGTCCCGGCGGGGACCGCCAGTTCGGCGGCGATGGTTCGGTGCCCGGCCCCGTCCGCGGCGGCGAGCAGGGCCGCCGCCACTGTCCGGGCGCCGTAGCCGCTCCGGGGCACCACGGTGGCCGGCAGCAGCACGTGAGTAGCCGCGCAGCCGGTGCACCGGGCCCGGTCGGGCGTCAGCTCCACCGCCTCGTCGCCCTCCCGGATCCGCCGGGGCCTGGCCCGGCCCCACGGACGCAGGCGCTCGCCGCAGTCGGGGCAGCGCAGCAGGCGCGCGCAGAGCGCGAGCCTGGCCGCCGCCAGATCCAGCACCCAGATCACTCCTACTCACCTGCTTCATCCGGTCAGCGTCCCCGGCAACGTCGACCGTGGGAAGGGGGAACTGGTGTTGCAGGCTGCCGCACTGACGGGCCACCGCACAACATCGGCTGCGGAAGTCGCGGGATCGGCACCCCGAGCACCGCTCGGCGGCCGGCCACCTCACTGACCAGCCACCGGACGGCGATGTTCACGGTGCCGCTCGGCACCTTGAGCGCGAACGGTGCACCGCACATGCTCACCGTGAATGGCAAATCCGGCCCGAACCGTGCTTATCCAACGTGGCAATCAACATCAGGACGTCGGCCGGCGCGGCCGCGGCGGACGACTCGGAGGACTCCTCGCCCGTGAGCTTCGCCACGGCGGCGACCGCCCGGTCCCGCCAGCCGGTGCTCCGCAGGACCTCGCCGAGCCGCTCCAACTCGGCTGCCTCCGCTGACCGTACGGCCTCCGGAAGGCTGCGGGAGAGGTCCCGCAGCACCGTCAGGTCGGCGGAGGACGGGGATCCCAGGAGTCGCCAGACGGAGAGCCAGTCGGCCTGGTCGCGGCGGAGGCAGCCGCCGACCAGAGCATCGAGTTCCAGGACACCGGTATCGGACAGTTCGGCCGGACCGTCGCCACCGATGGCGGTCAGGACCGCCAGCGCGCTCCTGTACCGCTCGGTCGAGCGCTCGGAGATCCCGTGGCGCCCGAAGTCGTTCGCCGACACGACGTACACGCCGGAGCGGCGTTGCACGACCCAGACGTTCAGTTCCTGCCCGGCCTCGGGTGCCCGGTCAGTGGGCCTCAACTTCAGGAGGTACCGCCGCTGCCGGTCCTCCGGCACACGGGTGACCCTCCAGTGCAGCTGGTCACCGTGGGCGAGGGCGCGTACCCGCACTTCGGTACCGGGTGTGAGTTCGTCCGCCGCTCCCAGGCCGGCGGCCGCCAGGATCTCGGCGTCCAACGGGGTGGGCCTGCGGAGGAAGAGCACCGAACCGCCGTCCGGCGAGAGGCTCCAGGTGTGCGATGAACCGAGGACGAGGTGATTGCCCCGCGGCTGGGTCTCGATGTGGCCGCCGGACAGGTCCGCCGCCAGCGCGTTGCGGAGCCGGCTCAGGAAGGCGTCCGGCTGATCCGACCGGTCCGAGGCGAGGTCGGCGTACGCGGTCCGGGCCTCCGCGCTCACCTGGATCTGCTCGACCGTCAGGGCACGTACCGCAGCCGTGTCCTGGAGAGCCGGGCCGCGGTCGGCGGCGGCGAGCCCGGAGACCCGGTACCGGGACGGGACCCCGGCCAGGTACTGCGCAGGACTCCGTTCGCCGTGCACGCTCCGGTAGCCGGTCAGCGCCGTCCCGTCGTGGCTCAGGACGAACCGGTAGCCGCTGAGGTCGACGAGGCGGTAGCCGTCCGTCTGCTGCGCCTGGCGCCCGTTGGTGAGGAACGTGGCGATCACGCCACGGATCTCGGCTTCGGCCTCCTGGTCACTGCCGCCGTGCGCGGTCACGAAGGCCCGGACGGCGGCCCTGGTCACCCGGAGCCTGCCGAGGAACGCTTCCGACGCCTCCAACCCGGTCCCGAGGTCGGCGTCGGCGGGTACCCTGGGCAGGTTGCGGGGTGTCGGCCGCTCCGGCACCGAGCTCGTCCGGAAGCCGCCGCAGGAGCTGTCACGGCACCAGCCGTCGGCGTTCTGCGTGGGCAGCTCGCAGCGCTGCCCATCCAGGTGGAAGCGTGAGCAGACGCGACCCTGCGCCGGGCCGGACGCAGGCTCCGGTGCGGGATCGTCCGGTCCGGCGGAGGGCGACGGGCCGGCGGCGGGCAGCATGACCGCAGGCAGGGGTGAGGTGTGCAGCACCGTCAGCGTCTGGGTGCTCCGGGTCAGGGCCACGTACAGCTGCCGCGGGCCCTCGGCACCGCGGGCGGTGATGTCGCGCATGCGGCTGCGGCGGGCGGTGAGCGCAGAGGGCCGGGGGACCGCGCCGGTGTCTCTCCGGGGTCCTGCGTGGTCTGCTGTGCGCGGAGCGTGTGCCGGGCGGCTCGCTCGACCGCCCCGACGCCGTGGCCGAGCTGGTCGTCGGTGTGTGGTTGTCCGACACGAGGAGCAGTCGCGCCAGGCCGGGTGCGGACCGGCCCGCCGCCTCTGCCGTGCTGGGACCGAGCTGCGCCGTCTGAACCGCACTCAGCAATGTTGCGGGGGCGGTCGGCCGTGGATCGGGCCGCCCCCGCTTCGGAGGTGCGACGCCCATGGTGCCGGGTCCTGCGGGTCAGGATCTCGTGGGGATGCCGGGCAGCGGCCCTGCGCTGCTCTCCGGCCCTTCGGTCAGCGCAGGCCGTCCCACAGGAGTCGTTCGGGCCGGGCGGGGTCCTGATGGACGGCGGGTGCGGTGGCGTCCAGGAACATGACGGACCGGCCGGGCAGGTAGGCGGGCCAGGGTGGCAGGTGGCCGTCGGTGGGACGGCCGTGGCGGGCGAAGGAGGTCCAGGCGCCGCGTATCCGTTCGGACAGCAGCGGATGGGCCGACGTGTCCATCAGCGGGTCGTGGTTCCCGAAGACGGGGCCGAGTTCGGCCATGTGGCAGGCGCCGAGGGAGCCGTCCAGGGCCGGGGAAGGCTGGGTGAATTCATAGAAGTAGGTGTCCGCACCGTGGGCGGCGCGGGCCTCTGCGATGCGGACCGCCGGCAGACGGTAGCCGTGGTCGGTCATCACCGCCGAGAACAGGTCGGCGGCACCGGCCTGCGGCCGGGCCTCGGCGTAGACGGCCCGCGCGGCCACGGGCTCCAGCCCGAGAGCGGTGAGGAAGCCGTGCAGGAAGCCGTCGTCGATGCGGTCGGCCATGCCGAGCGGTACCAGGAACAGGCGGAACTCCTCAGCGGTGACGCCCGTGAGCAGATCCAGCCGGTGGCCCGCACCGGCGGCGACGGCGTCGACGGGGCGCTCGGGCAGCGTCGCCGTCCCGGCCACCGGCAGAACGGTCGTGCCGCCTCCTGCGGACTCGCCCCACTGGCCCGGATCGGTACTGCGGGCGATCTCCTGGGCGAGTCGGCTGTTGGCTGCGGCCAGGTCCTGCGGTGGGACGGCGGCGAGGGCTTCAACGGTGCACGCGGCGCCGACGAGTGCGGCCAGACGTTCGGTGATGCGGCGCGCGGTCTCGGGCGTGTGCGTGTGGTGTCCGGCCCCGCTCTGAGTGATGGCCCGCCGGAACAGGCCCTCGGCCCGGGGCATCGCCATGAGCGCGGTGATGCTGATCGCTCCGGCCGACTGCCCGAAGACGGTCACGTTGCCGGGGTCGCCGCCGAACGCGGCGATGTTGTCGCGCACCCACTCCAGTGCGGCGATCTGGTCCAGGAGACCGAGGTTGGCGGTGCCGTCGGGCAGCAGGAGGAAGCCCTCCGCGCCCAGCCGGTAGTTCAGGGTGACGCAGACGACGCCGTCACGGGCGAGGACGGAGCCGTCGTAGGTGGGCAGCGAGCCGGACCCGTTGCGGAAGGCGCCGCCGTGGATCCACACCATGACGGGCAGCCCTTCGCCGGACTGGTGCGGCGAAGGCGTCCAGACATTGAGGTTGAGGCAGTCCTCGCCCTGGGGGCCGGCCTCCGTGAGTAGGCCGGCCATGGCAGGGGCGTAGCCCGGCTGCGGTGCGCTCGGGCCGTGGACGAGCGCGTCGCGCACGCCGCCCCACGGCTCGGAGGGCCGGGGCGGACGCATCCGGTTCACGCCGAACGGTGGTGCCGCGTAAGGGATGCCCAGAAAGGACGCTATGCCGTCGTGGAGGTGACCGCGGACCCGGCCGTGACGAGTGCCGACTGTGACGTTGCTCATCGGGAAGTCCAGTTTCGCAAGAGCTTGGGAGGTGCGGAGCGGTAGGAGCCTTCCTTCCGCCCGGCACGACCGCAACCGAATTCCCTTTGCCCGGCCCGCCGGGTCAGGCCTTACCAGCCGATCCGCCACCGTGCCGGGCGCATCGGCTGGTCCGGAGCGAGCGCCGGCAGCTCGCCCACCGGGACACCGACTCCGCTGCCGGCGCGCCCCGCGGCCGACGAGAGAGCGGGAGTCCGCCGATGGCCGCGCACCCCGCACCACCGGCCACGGCCACGGCCACGGCCACGGCCACGGCCGCGTCCCGGCAACGGCGGCGGCTCCTGGCGACGTGACGCTTCAACCCGCTCGACCGACTCTCAAGGAGGGCGCGCGGACCACCGTCGATCGGTTCGGCAAGCTGGAGCTCAACCCGGAGAGCATTCTCGCCGAGGTATCGAGTAGCCGATCACCGGCGTCGGCGTGCCAAGGGCAACGACCTCGTGCGCAGCCTGACGGGATCGGTCAGACCTCCGGCGGCCGGCCGGTCCCGGAAGCGACGCCGGGACTGGGCGCAAAGCCGCTGGGACGGAACCGAGGGTGCGACGCGAAGGGCACCTGAGGCGCCGTCATGGAAGCTCACCCTGGCCTCTGTGAACTCAAGGATCCGAGAAATGACCGAGCACTCCAACACCACGGCCCGTTCGCGGACCGCCCTCAGGGCGCCCACCAAGCGGCCGTCCCAAGGCACGGCAGGCGCCTACATCGCCGAGCTGGTAGGGACCTCCATCCTGGTCCTCGCCATCACCGCGACCGCCACCTCCGCGGGCCTGGCGAGTCCCATCGCCGGGCAGCCGTACGGTTCCCTGGCCGTCGTGCTGGCCAACGGGCTGGCGCTGGCCGCGCTGGTCGGCGGGCTCGGCCACATTTCCGGCGCACACTTCAATCCGGCGGTCACCGTGGCCATGGCGGTCATCCGCAGGTTCTCCTGGCGCCATGTTCCCGGCTACGTCGCCGTCCAGATGGCAGGCGGCATCCTCGGCGCCATGGGTACATGGGCCATCCACGGCAGCGCCGCGAGGAACGTCACGCACCTGGGGGCCACCAATCCGGCGCCTGGTGTCGGGGACGGCCGGGCGCTGCTCGTCGAGATCCTGATCACGTTCGTTCTGGTCTTCGTGGTGACGGCCGCAGCCACGGACGACCGATTCCCGGCCTCCGTCGCCCCGGTCGTGGTCGGCTTCGCACTCGCCGTGGCGGTCTTCATCGGCGGCCCCAGCGACGGCGCTGCGGTCAACCCCGCCCGCGGTCTGGGGCCGATGATCGCCGCCGCCTCCTTCGACGGCTGGTGGGCCAGCCTGCTCGGACCCCTGCTCGGAGGCGTCCTCGCGGCCTTGCTCTACGACCGATTCGTCCGGCGAGGGACGATCCCCGAGCCCGGATCCACCGAGTGACTCCCGATCGGGCCGACTCCTCAGACCCCCGCGCTGCGGACCTCCGCATGCACCCGGGCCGCCAGATCGGCGAGTTCGCCGACATCCCGCGCGTTCGCCTGGAGGTCGAGCAGCACCTCGTCCGCCCCCGCGGCCGCATAGCCGGCCGTGTCCTGGACGATCTGCTCGACCGTGCCGACGAAGGGCTGCCGCTCGGCATCGCGGACCGGGGCTTCGGTGATCCGGATGTTCGCCCTCGCGCAGATCTGAAGCGCGCTCGCATCGCGGCCGTACGACGCGGCGCGCTCTCGGATCTCACGCCACCGGTCGGCCAGTTGCCCGGGTGTCATGCCTGACGGCAGCCAACCGTCGGCACGGCGGGCCACCCGGTCCAAGGCATTGCCGCCGGACGCCGCCAGGTAGACGGGGATGGGGTGCCCGGGCTTCGGCCCGACCTCGGCCTCGTCGATCACGGTGTGCCTGCCCTGGTACGACACGGGGTCCGGGCCCCACACCGCTGCACAGACATCCAGCAGTTCGTCCAGCACGGCTCCGCGCTCCTCGAAGGGGGCGAGCCCGGCGGCCGCGTACTCGTCCAGCGACCAGCCCGTCCCCAGCCCCGCGACCACGCGGCCGCCGCTCGCCGCATCCAGCGTCGCCAGGGCGCGGGCGAGCTGGAACGAGCCGTGCAAGGGCGCGATCAGCACACTGCTGCCGAGCCGGGCCCGCTCGGTCGCCGCGGCGGCGAGTGAGAGGACCACCAGCGGATGGGCAACCGACCGGTAGGAGTCCGGCCAGGCCAGTCCCGGTACGTTGTACAGGCCCTGCCGCGGACGTTCGGGGAACAGCACCCGTTCGAAGACCCACAGGCTGTCGTAGCCGATCCGCTCCGCTGCTCGTGCCGCCTCCGCCGGAGCGTGCGCGAGGTCGTACCACTTCATCTGGGGCAGCCCGAATCCCAACCGAATCGCCATGGGTCGATCCTGGCTTCCCGTGCTCCCGGCCGCAGCCGCTGTACCCCCGTCCGCAGGACCCGTGCCTGTCGGTGCCGAGCAGCGCGACCGTCGTTGCGGTCGTAGCGGCGGGGGTGAGGCCCGCGGAGTTCGGCGGTGACGTCGGACCCGCCGACCGACCGGCCGAGGAGCCCGGCCGCCTCGGTGCCGGTGAGAAACCGCTCGGCTGCGGCGTGCGGCGACGCCGCGGTCAGGGACTCACCGCGACGCCGTAGGGGCTGGTACCGACCGTCACGGTTGCGGCGACCTTGAGGCTCTTGGGGTCGATGACCGCAAGGGTGCCCGCTCCCTGGTTCGTGAGGTAGACCGCGGCCGGGGTGACTGCCAGGTTGAACGGGTCGGTGCCCGGAGGGCCCACGGCAACGGTCGCCGAGACGTGGTGGCTGTGGGTGTCGATCACGGATACCGTGCCCGGGCCGAGATTGGCGGCATAGGCCCTGGAACCGTCAGGTGCCAGCGCCACGTCGAAGGGGCCTTCGCCGACCGGGACCGTGGCGGTGACCGCCCCCGCGCGGACTCCCACGACGGACACGGTTGCCGCCGTCTCGTTGGCCACGTAGGCCGATTCGCCGTCCGGGGCGATGGCGACGCTCACCGGGGAGCGGCCCGCGGTCAGGTTCCGGACGACGCGCCGCGTCCGGGTGTCGAGGACCGACACGCTGTGGGACCCGCTGTTGGCGACGTAGGCCGTGGCACCGTCGCGACTGACGGCGACGCTCACCGGGGAGACGCCGACCGGGACCGTCGCGGTCACCTGGTTGGTTCGGGTGTCGAGCACCGAGACACTGTCCGACCCGCCGTTGGCAACGTAGAGGTGGCCGCCGTCCGGGCTCAGGCCGACGCCAGTGGGGTTGTGCCCGACCGGCACGGTGGTGGCGATCTCGTTGGTACGGGTGTCGAGCACCGAGACCGTGGCCGATCCGTTGTCGGCGATGTACGCGTACCTGCCGTCGGGGGTGATCGCGATGCCTTCGGGCGCATCGCCGGCCGGGACGGTCGCGACGACCTCGTTGGAGCCGGCGTCGATCACCGAGACCGTGTTGTCGAGCTGGTTGGTGACGTACACGTGGCCTTTGGCGCCTGCGAGTGGGCCGGCGGAGGGCGGCGGGGAGGACGCCGGGATGAGCCGTGCGGCGAGGAGACCGGAGACCAGCAGGAGCCCGATGCCGGCCCCCAGCACTGGTCGGACCGCCTTACTGCCCAGGCCGCGGTCGGTGGGGGCTCGGAAACCAGAGGGGGTTCGGAAACGCATCTCGCCTCCTGGGTACTTCGCGGAACTTCGGTTCGCGGCCCGGACCGTCTGCCGTACCACCGGTCCGGAGGCAGCGGTCAGGTCAACAGCCCGCGGGCGAAGTAGTCCTGGTCGTCGCGCACTCCTGGAAGGGCGAAGAAGTAGCCCCCGCCGCGCGGACTGATGTACGGCACGAGCGCCTCGGCTTCCAGCCGGGTCTGCATGGCGATGTAGGTGTCGAGTTCGCGCTGGAAGCAGCAGAACAGGTGCCCGAGGTCCGGTTGGCCGTCCAGGCTGGGACTTCGCTCGTAGTCGTAGCTGCGACGCAGGATGGTGCTGGTCGACGCGGTCTCCGGAGTCTGCGGGTTGGCGAGCCGGACATGGCAGTTCAGCGGGGTGATCAGTCCCTGCGGGTCGTTGGTGTAGACGGGATCGAACGTTTCCGGCGCGTCGTCCGAGACGGCGTACAGCGGAGCGCCGCTGATCTTCCGGCGGCCGAAGACCCGCTCCTGTTGGGCGACCGGCACCTTCTGCCAGGCGTCGAGTAAGAAGTGGACGATGCGCAGCACCTGGTACGTCCCGCCTGCCGCCCATGCCGGCTCGTCGGTGCTGGGCTGCACCCAGACCACCTTGTCCAGCTGGGCCGTGTCGGTGGTGTCGGGGTTGGCGATGCCGTCCTTGAATCCGAACCAGTCACGCGGAGTTCCGGTGGGGCGGGGCGGATTGCGCTGGCAGTGGAAGCTCCACCGCTGCTTCAGCATGCCCTTGGTGTGGGTCAGGATGTCGAGCATCGCGTGGACGGCGCTGTCGCGGTGACCGGCACACACCTGTAGCAACAGGTCGCCGTGGCACAGTTCGGGGTCCAGGTCGTCGTGCAGGAAGGGCTCCATCTGCTTGAGCCGGACGGGCTTGCGTTCCTGCAGTCCGTAGCGCGTGTCGAACAGGCTCGCACCGACGGCAACGGTGATGGTGAGGTCGTCCCGCACGACCCCGGGGCCCAGGATCCCGTTGTCCGCAGGCGGAGCGTCCGCGGACGCATCCGGATCCGTGCGCCCCGAGGTCAGCAATCGGGCCCGGGCCGTCAACGCGCGGAACAGCTCGGTGAGTTCCGCGCGGTTCGTGGCCTTCACGTCGAAGGAGGCGAACGCGCCGACGGTCTGGGGCGGGGTGGCGATCCCCGCCTGGTGGTAGCCGTGGAACGGAATCAGGCTCCCGGTCGTCCGGTCGCTGCCGTCCCCTTCCTGGGCGATGGCTTCCCGGTTGCCGCCCAGCAGGCTCCCGCCTGCCGCCCCGACCACGCCGGCGGCTGCGCCCTGAAGCATCGCCCGTCGCGCAAGGAGACCCGCGGGGCACCCTCCGTCATGCTGCCCGTCTGCCAGGGCAGCACCCCTCTCGTCACCCATGTTCTCTCCCGGATCGAGCACGGTGGAGTCCACCTGCGGCCTGGGCCGGTACCCTCGCCTGCCCGACACGGCGGTGATGACCGGTCGGGGGGCCTTCGTCAGTGTCCGGGCGGTGACTGGCCGCATCCTGGATGGTCGGAGAGCCGGGGACTCCTCGCGGACACGCCCGGACCGATGTCACTGACAGTGGCATACGACCACGGTCGATGCCCGCCTGCATCCCGGGCCCGCCATTCGGGTGCGGGGCCGGCGCCGCAGGCGACGCTCCGAAGCGTCGACCTCGGCACCGGGTCGACGACGGATCGGGCTGCCACCCCGACCGTCGTCGGAGAGCTTGCGCCGAAAGCGATCCGTGGCGGGAGGCACGGGTGCTCCACGCGAAGCCCTGCCCGGCGAAGGATCGCAGGGTGTGACCTGTTGGCGCGGCGGGGCGTGTTCCGGCCCCTCTTGCCGGGTTGTCTGGACCTGTGGTCCGGGGGCCAGGGGTGTCTGTCGGGCTGGCTCGGGTCTGCCGGGTTGGTGACTGTGTGTGGTGGTCGGGGTGGTGGTGGGGTGATGTCGGTTGCTCGTTCGGTAGCCGGGGGTGTTCTCGGCTTGTATTCGGGTTCGGATTTCCCGGAGGCCGGTTTTGCGAACTGGCTGGTGCTGGCGGTCTGAATTCGGGCCGGAACGGTCGGGTGAGGGGCGGGTGTTCGGTTTCGGCCGGGCTGCGCCCCCGCC
Source organism: Kitasatospora sp. NPDC093102 (assembly GCF_040683915.1). Classification (NCBI taxonomy): domain Bacteria; kingdom Bacillati; phylum Actinomycetota; class Actinomycetes; order Kitasatosporales; family Streptomycetaceae; genus Kitasatospora; species Kitasatospora sp. NPDC093102. The sequence goes on from NZ_JBFBFA010000032.1 coordinate 52,233, forward strand.
CGGCGCCCGTCGTCGGCGTGATGGGACCGTCCGGGGGCCGTTCGGGCCGCCGGGTTCGTGTCGGGGGCCTGCTGCGCCCCGTCCCGGCCTGCTGCGCCGTGCCGTACCGTCCTGCACCCGATTCTGCCGGGCCGTCATCATCGCTGTCGCGGTCGGCCTGCGCGGCTGTGCGGGAGGCGGTCCGAGGCCGTCTGATGCAGGCTGGCTGCATGGGTCCTACGGGTGCGGACACGGGAAGGGCAGGGAACTCCGTGGCCGAAAGCGACGTGGCGCTGTCGGGGTGTGTCGCGCTGGTGACGGGTGCGTCCAGCGGTATCGGGGCTGCCACTGCCCTGGCGCTGGCCCGGGAGGGGGCGGCGGTGGCGCTGGTGGCCCGCAGCACCGAAAGGCTGGAGGAGCTGGCAGCCACGATCCGGGCCCATGGCGGTTCGTGCGCCGTCATCAGCGCCGATCTGCGTGACACCGCACGGGCCCGGGGCACCGTCGAGGAGGTCGCCGGGAGCCTGGGGCGGCTGGACGTGCTGGTGAACAACGCCGGTTACGTCGCGATGGGGGCTGTCGAGGAGGTTGGCGCCGAGGAGGTCGACCGGATGGTCGACCTCAACCTGACGGCTGTCCTGCACCTGTCGCAGGCGGCGTTGCCGCACCTGCTGCGCGCTGCGGCGGGCGGCCCGCGTAAGGTCGCCGACCTGGTCAACGTCAGCTCGGCTGCGGGCCGTGTGGTGCGCCGCGGCAACGGCGTGTACTCGGCGACGAAGCACGCGGTGTGCGCGTTCAGCGAGGTCCTGCGCCAGGAGGTGACCCGGCGCGGTGTCCGGGTGGGCGTGATCGAGCCAGGGCTGACCTCGACGCACATGGCGACCGGCCCCGGACTTGCCTCGGCCCGCGGCATGGCGCAGGAGTCCTGGCTGCGGGCGGAGGACATCGCCCGCTCTATCGTCTTCATGGTCACCCAGCCCCCGCACGCCGCGATCAACGAGATCATGGTGCGCCCGACGGCCCAGGAGCACTGAACCCCATCCCGCAGCAGCCGGCCGGACGGCGTCCGCTGCTGGGCTCGCCGGCCTCCTGCCCGCTGCCTGCCGCTGCGTCCGGCCGCCGTCCGGGGCGTGGCCTCGGCCCTGGCCCGCCCGTTCGGCCCCGTCCAGTGCTGTGACCGCACAGGTTTGCCGGGTTGGCCGCGCCGTGCGCCCACCCGTCTTGTTCGTCCTGGACCAGGGCACCAAGGGCGGCCGCCCCCGTTACAGCCCCGAAGCCCTCCAAGACCGCCTCAAGGCACTGCGCGACGCCATCCGCGAGCACGGATGGCTCGGCCCCACCTCGTGGTGCTTCGGCCGACGCGGCCGGTACACCCTCACCGACGCCCTCAACGGCCAACCCGACTGGAACCTCATCCACCAACGCCGCCAAGAACGCGAAGACCGTGAAGAAGCCGAGGAACAGGCCGGCGCCAAGGCCGAGCCGGACCGCCTGGAGTTGCCCGGCCTGCCACGCCGGCCGCTGCGCCCGAAAGGGCCGCCCGATCGTCCTCGCCCTGCCCTCCGCCCGCGACCTCCAGAAGGCCGCCGAACACGGCCCACCGGCAGGCGACCCGTGGAGGGCAGTCCGGCTCATCCACGCCAAGCGCCGGCCCAGGCAGGACCGGGGGACCGGAGAATTCCCCGAATTCTGGCCCAGCGTCAGCGCCTGACGGTTAATCTTCCGTGCATGCACATTGCCAGCGCTCCGGAAGATTTCGACCGAGAGATCCGAGCAACCAGCAGCGACGTCGTATACAAGAACCGCTGGATGACCGTCCGCGAGGACAAGACGATTCGCCAGGACGGCTCGACCGGGATTTTCGGCGTGGTGGAGAAGCCCGATTTCGCGCTGATCGTTCCTTATGCCGATGGTGGATTCCACCTCGTCCAGCAGTACCGATATCCGGTGGAGGGACGCTACTGGGAGTTTCCACAGGGCTCGTGGGAGGAGCGCCCCGACGCAGATCCGCTGGACCTCGCCCGGGGTGAACTCGCGGAGGAGACGGGGCTCACGGCCGCAGCGATGACGCGGCTCGGGTACCTGTACGAGGCCTACGGATACTGCAACCAAGGCGTCCACATCATTCTCGCCACCGACTTGACCAGGGGAGAGGCCAACCCGGAAGAGACGGAGGCCGGCATGATCAGCTGCTGGTTCAGCGAGGACGACGTGTGGCGATTGATCGAGGGCGGAGAGCTTCGCGACGCCCCGTCGGTTGCCGCACTCGGCCTGTTCCAGCGCTGCCGCGGCGAACTCGGCGTCTGACCGGTTGGGGGCCGGGCCGTGGCAGTCCGGCCTGTGAGTGTCATCGTCGTCATCGGGCTCGACGGAGCTCTCGGCGAGGTTGCCGAGTGCGCGGCCGAGGAGGTCGATGGCGTCGCGCTGGAGGCGGAGGCGGAGGCGGACGTGGGCGTACACCGTGGCAGTGACGCCGATGTGGGCGTGGCCCAGCAGCTCCTTGATGGTGACGAGTTCGATGCCCTGCTCCAGGAGCAGCGTCGCAGTCGAGTGCCTCAGGCCGTGGAAGCGGATCGCCCGCAGGCAGGAGCGGCGCAGCAGCGCGTTGAAGCGCCGTGTGAGGGTGGCGGGTTCGATGGGGGCGGCTGTCCGGGCGGGTGAAGACGAGGCCCGGTTTGTTCGGAACGAGCCGTAGTGGAATTGTATTTGACCGGCCAGGGGCCTGATGGCCATTGTTTGCCCCATGTCGAACATCAGTACAGGTGGTTCTCCGGCACTCGCTGCCGAGGAGGGCGGCGCGCAGGCCGCCGACGAGACCGCCGCGGACCGGTTGAAGGCCCGTTGGGCCGAGCCGGCCGCGCCCGTGCCGCCCTGGTGGAAGCGTGTACGGCGGGCGACGTGGATCAAAGCGGGCGCGGCAGCGGCGTGCGTGCTCCTGGTCGCGGGGGTGCTGGCGACGAGGCCCGGGCAGGACGACCTGAAGCGCTACCGACTGGATCCGCCGCAGACCATCGGTGAGCTGACCCGTGAACCGGACAGCGACGGGCGCTACGCGCGGCTGGACCAGGAGCTGTTCCCGAACCTTCCCACGAAAGTCCGTTACCGGGAACACTTCGTGACCGCCTACAGCCTGCCCGGCAGCGACGAGCCGGACTTCCTGGTGGTCGGCGCCACGGGCTCCTTCGCGAGCCCGGTCAGAGAGCTGGATCGCCTCCTGGGCGGCGCGGACCCCAAGTACGACCCGGTACCCGAGCACGAGTCCCCGCCGGCCGGGTACACGGTGTTCCCGCCAGGCCCGCTGGGCGGCTACCTCAAGTGTGTGGGCAACGAGAAGGGGCTGCTGCCGGCCTGCGCCTGGGCCGACCAGAGCGGGACCACCATCGGGAGCGTTGCGGACTACCGCAGCGGCGCCAGCACGGACGACCTGGCGTCTCTCGCCGAGCGCACCAGGGCCGTGCGCGAGGCGATGACGCACCAGCAGAAGTAGCGCGCGCGTGACGGCGGCTGGAAGCGGCACGCCGGGCGGTCCGCCTGGCCGCCGCTGCGCCGCCGGCCCAGGAGGGAATGCCGATGGCCGAGGACGCGCAGGAGCCCATGCCCTGGCCCGATGCCTCGCGGCGTTTCGCGGCGGACGGCTGGGCAAGGCACACAGCATGTTGACCGGCAAGAGGATCGAGAGAGAGGGCACGGGAACCCGGTGGCGACAAGCAAGCTGCGGCTCTTCGCGGACTACTTCCAGCTCCATGTGATGGACGAGGACGCCGAGGATGATCTGGGTGATGCCTGGACCGACGAAGCGGTGTCGGACGGCCTCGCGGTCTCGGAGCAGACGCTCGGCATCGGCACCCAGGCCAACATGTACGTCGATGTGACGGTCGAGCTTCTGGACCGCCGGCCGGGCGACGCCAGTGACGCCTTCGATCATGTGGTCGAGGCAAGTGTCGAGGTGCCCTCCGGTCGCCTTGCGATCCTGGGATGCACCGACTATCTACCGGATGCCGCGCGGTTCGAGGTCCCCAAGGGCTTCGTGCGCGTCCTCGCGTCGCGCGCGAACTTGGCCGATGTCCGTCAGCCAGGTGAAGAGGGCTCCGATGCGCCGGAAGTCGTCGAGCAGGTTCACCTCCAAGTCTGGCCCGCTCCCCACAGCTCACCGGTCGTGATCAAGCGATGGACGTCCGCTGGTGCTGTGACCGCATAGGTTCACCGGGTGGTGCGAATCGCACCTGGGTGCCTGGGTGTGCCTGGTGTGATCGCCGACATGATCGAAGAGGAGTTGGGGTCACCGTGCGCCGCCAGCCGGTCGGAGGCGGCCCGGACTCGGTGGCGCGCGGTCAACGCACCCCATCTGGTCGCCCTCGTCCGGGCGGGTGCACAGTTCCGCCGCGGACTTCTCGTTGAAAGGCAGGACCAGGTCGCATGACAGGCATCGAGGACAACGACTACTGCGTGATCTTCCTTCAGGGCGCGAGCCGACAGAACGTGACCGATCTCGTGGCAGCAGCCCTGGGTGGTTCCGGCCGGCGAGTGCACGGTCCAGCTCGGTGACCTGGAGCTCGACATCCGGTCCAACCCTGACGCCGGACTGGCCGACGGCTTCATCGGCTGGCCGCTCAAGATCGACGTGGAGGGGCAGACGGCCACCATTGTGAACGTCGTCTCCCAAGTCCTCACAGGCGCATGGGACGCCGGGTACAAGGCCGTTGCCGCCTGCGACTTCGGTGCGGAGGGCGAGCAGGCGCGTTCAGTCCACCACCCCTCTGACGGGGCCCCTCCAGGGCGTCTGGGCAGAACGTCCTCGGAGCACCGTCATACAGGGGAGCCGGAGGCAGGACCAAGCCACCCCAACGTTCTTCGAAGGCCACGACTCTGTCGACACCGGTGACCGGACCGTTCACCGGTGTCTTCGATTTCCGCCGCGCTGCTGTAGCCGGGAGTCTTGCCCTGCCGGTGGTACGGGCCCGTACCACCACCGGCCCCTGACCCGCCTCGGCCCCGCGCCGTGGCATGCCGGCCCGGCGCGGCTGTGGTCACCGTCGTCCGGAGAACAGGCGCGGTGCTTGGGCGGCTCGGCGGAGCGGGCCGCCCCGCAGGCCCCGGCCGAGTCGGTTGCCTCGGTCGCTTCGGTCGCTGCGCCCCGTGGCGTCCGAACCGTGCAACGGATCGAAGGTGACGACGCGCAACTGGCCCGCACCGCACGACGGTGCCCGCTCGCCGTGGGAGGGGGCGTTGCTTGAGCCGGATGGGCATACCGGGTATACATACCCGGTATGCCCACCCGTTGCAACCTGCGCACCCTGCTCGGCCGGGGCCCGCGCCCCGGCCACCGGCTGAGAACCGGGTTCGCGGCGCGCACCGGCGCCACCCGGCCGCTCAACGCCGGCCTGAAGGCCACCACGGCAAGTCCCGGTGTCGGTCTGGCGTTCGGCGTGACCGTATCCTTCGTCAACGCCCTCTCCTCCCCGTACGGGAAGCTCGGCGCGCCACTGGCGGGCACCGTCTGGGCCGGCGCAGCCAGAGTGTTCAGCCTGCTCCTGGGCGCCGGCTGGGCGTGGGCCGCACTGGCGGTCGCGACGGGCTGGCTGGCCGGGACGTGGGGCCGCGGTGCCCTCGCCGGCGCGCTGTCACTCATCGCCGCCACAGGGGCGTACTACGTGACGGACGCACCGCTCCGGGGCGAACCACTGGCCTTGTACAGGGGTGAGCTGGCCTTGTGGTGGGCGGCAAGCGTGCTGTTCGGCCTCGCGCTCGGCGCGGTGGGCGCGGCGATCAGGCAGCCCGGGACGGCCGGCCTGCTTGCCGCGCTGACCGTGCCGGTGGGGGCCGGAGCGCAGATGGTCCTGCTGCCGTCCCGGCCTCACCCCGCCCCGACACCGGCCACCCTTCTTGCCGAGATCATCGTCTGGACCGCCGCCGCGCTGGGAGCCGGCTGCGCCGTCCAGCGGTTCCGGGCCGCAAGGCGCGCCTCCGAAGCCGGACGACGCTCCCGGCTCACCCCGCAGGCCGGCTCCAGTACCGGCACGACGCACGACAACCAGCGCTCCCCGGAACCGATCAGTCCGGCTCGCACCACGCCCTGATCAGAAGAAGCGCGACGATGTGCCGGCCCCTCAGGGCGGCTGGTCCGGGGACATCGCCGGAACGGAGGTCGGGGCGGTAGCCGTTGGCCGTGCGGAGCCTGACAAGGCCGAGCCTGTGGCTGACCCCGGCCTTGGGCCCGCGTCGGGATCCGCGGCTGAGTCCAGCCCTGAACCCGCCGCCGAGATCGGTACCGCGCTCGCGGCCGACCTCAATCTCGCCCGCGGAACCCTTGACCTGTGCCGCGGGCCGTGGCGGCACACCCTCGACCTGGAGGAGCTCACCCATCGCCTTGCCGCCGACTGGCTGACCTACCGCCACCAGCGCCGGCCCACCAGCGTCAATCCCCACCTGCTGGTCAGCCAGAAGACCGCCCTCGACCTGGACCACCCGGCCGTGCACCGGATGACCATGCAGGGGGTCCTGTCCAACGGGCCGACCCTCGACAGGCTCCGCCAGGACTGCATCCTCGACGAAGCCTTCGCCACCGGGGACCCGCTCAGGCTCGTGAGGCTCTTCGGTATCACCGAAGCGACCGCCATGCGCTACGTCACCGTCGCCTGTCCGGAGCGCACCACCAAGCTGCCGCGGTAGCGCGGGCATCGTGATCCGATTGGCGCCTGGACTCCGGTTTCACGCCCGACCTGCTGCCGGCGTCTTCACCATGTCGGTGGTCAAGTCCGCCCGCCGATCATCCGATAGGGCGAGGAGCGCATTATGCCGGTGGACGAAGGCTTGACCGGGCAGAGGGTCCGGGCCGGGGCGGGCGAACGTGTCCGCACGGGCCGGCGCAATCGGGTGCGGCCGGACGGCGAACTCGTGGCCGACCCGGGACGGGGGCTGTTCTGGGGGGAACCGGGGCTCGCTGCTCGGCGCCGCCGGCCAGCCGACCCGCAAGCCGTCGACGCAGGCCTGGGTCTGCTGTGTGCTGGAATTCAAGGGCTGGTGGCGGGTTCAGTGGCAGCCGGGCCGGCTGACGGAGCTGTACTTCCTCGACGAGGCCACGGCCCTCGCCGCCGGCCACCGACCGTGCGGGCTGTGTCGCGTCCCGGACTACCGGCGGTTCCAGCGCAGCTGGGGCGACGCCCTGGGAGGCGGCCTTCCCGGCGCGCCGGAGATGGACCGCAGGCTGCAGGCGGACAGGCGAACGCCCGAGGGGCGCCGGCGCACCTTCCGCGCGGAGGCCGGTGACCTGCCGGACGGTGCGTTCATCCGCCTGGACGGCGAGAGCGGGCTGATGCGGCAGGGACGCTGGCGGTCCTGGTCGATGGCCGGGTACGGGGCGGCGCGAGCGGTCGCCCCGGACCTTCGGGTGGAGGTGCTCACCCCCGCGGTGACGGTGCAGGTGCTGGCCGCCGGGTACGCACCCGTCCTGCACCCGTCCGCCGGATGAGCGGGAGCGGCTGCGGCCGAGGGCCGCGCCGGGCAGGCGCCCACCGGATCGGCCGCCGCCGTATTCCGGCGGGAGGCATGGGCCGTGCCCGGGCCGCACCGTCCCGGGGCTCTCCGTCCTCGGCAGTGGCCGCCCGGGACGCGCTGGTGGCAACGCGTCGCCGGCAGGCCGGGGCCCGTGGCCCAGGCGGGTGAAATTCGGATCTCACATTCACGGCACCCGCACCGTCTTCCAGGTGAGACAGCCGCTGGAGAAGGCGGCCGGGCACCGTGAAGACCCGAAGACCGAGCGGAGGCCGCCGGACTTGGAGGAGAGCAGTGCCGGCTGCGACCGGCCGGCTGTTTCGGGAATTCGAACACATCGGTTCGGATTCAAGGTCTACGGCAGGGCGAGGATGAAGGAACCATTCGAGAAGGCGGTCGAGCAGCACGCCGCGACCGTGCTGCGGGTGTGCCGGGCGCTGCTGGGGACACACGACGCCGACGACGCCTGGTCGGAGACGTTCCTGGCGGCAATGCGGGCCTGGCCGGGGCTGCCGGAGACGGCGAACGTGGAGGCGTGGCTGGTGACGATCGCCCGGCACAAGGCGATCGACGTGCTGCGCGCCGCCGGACGCCTGCCGCTGCCGGCCGAGGAATTGCCGGAGGCGCCCAGCTCGTTGGGCGTTCCGGGCGCCGACGACGGGGAGCTGTGGGAGATGGTGGGGCGCCTTCCGGGCAAGCAGCGGCAGGCGGTCACGTTCCGCTATCTGGCCGGGATGTCGTACGACGAGATCGCGGCGGTCCTGGGCGGGAACACCGCGGCGGCACGCCGGGCGGCGGCGGACGGTCTGAAGAATCTACGAAAACACTATCCGGGCGCGACCTCGAGAGGAGCATCTACATGAGCGGCACCCGATCCCGCGATGACGCCCTGAGCATGCTGTCGGCTCCCGTCGACGCCGGGACCCTGGCCCGGCTGCACCGCCGGCTGGAGGCCGAGGCCCAGGCCGCTGCCCTGGTCGACATCGCCTACACGGTCGTCGACTCCCCGGTCGGACCGCTGCTGCTGGCCGCCACCGACCGGGGCCTGATCCGTGTCGCCTACGCGGTCGAGGACCACGACCAGGTCCTGCAGACCCTGGCCGACAAGGTCAGCCCGCGCATCCTGCGCGCCCCCGGCCGACTGGACACCGCCGCCCGGGAGATCGACGAGTACTTCGACCACCGCCGCCAGGCGTTCGACCTGCCGCTGGACCTGTCCCTGTCGAAGGGCTTCCGGCAGCTGGTCCAGCAACACCTGCCGGAGATCGGCTACGGCCAGACCCGCAGCTACCGCCAGGTCGCCGAACTGGTCGGCAGCCCCAAGGCCGTCCGGGCGGTCGGCACGGCCTGCGCCACCAACCCACTGCCGGTGGTCGTCCCCTGCCACCGGGTGCTGCGCTCCGACGGCACCCTCGGCGGCTACATCGGCGGCCTGGAGGCCAAGACCGCCCTGCTGGAACTGGAGGCCGCAGCATGACCGCCACCACCGTCACCAAGACCAGGACGACGAAGAAGACAGCTCCCGGCGCGGATGTCCCCGCCGGAGCCGGGCCGTGGGCCGGCCGGGCCGAAGCCGCCGACTGGGACGCGGTGGCCGTCGAACTCGACGCGTTCGGAGGCGCGCTGCTGCCCCAGCTGCTCACCCCGGACGAGGCCGCCCGGCTCCGGGACCTGTACGAGCGGCCCGAGCTGTTCCGCTCCGCCGTCGACATGGCCCGCCACCGGTTCGGGTCCGGCGAGTACAAGTACTTCCATGCCCCCTACCCCGAGCCGGTCGAGCAGCTCAAGCGGGCCCTGTACCCGCGGCTGCTGCCCATCGCCCGCACCTGGTGGGAACGGCTCGGTCGCACCGCTCCGTGGCCGGACACCCTGGACGAGTGGCTGCAGATGTGCCATGCGGCCGGACAGTCCAAGTCCACTGCGATCCTGCTGCGTTACGGCACCGGGGACTGGAACGCGCTGCACCGCGACCTGTACGGCGACCTGGTGTTCCCGCTGCAGGTCGTGATCAACCTGGACCGGCCCGGCACCGACCACACCGGCGGGGAGTTCCTGCTGGTCGAGCAGCGCCCCCGCGCCCAGTCCCGCGGCACCGCCACCTTGCTCCCGCAGGGCCACGGCTACGTGTTCACCACCCGCGACCGGCCCGTGCGTTCCGCGCGCGGCTGGTCCGCCGCGCCGGTCCGGCACGGCGTCTCGGCGGTCCGCTCCGGGCACCGGTACACCCTGGCCCTGGTCTTCCACGACGCCGCCTAGCGTCCCCGGCGGCCGCCGCCGGCCTGTCCGCGTCCACAGGCCCGCACGGTCGCCCCTGCCGTCCGGCCGGCAGGGGCGGTCCAGGCGGCCGGGGCCGCGGCGGCCGGATACCGGCCGGACCCCTGCCGGCCGTGGAAGAGCGTTGACGAGGAAGGCATCCCATGGACCCCCTGACCAGCCCCCTGCTGGCCGATCCCCCACCGCCGGGCCCCGATCTGGCGGTCACCGACATCGAAGTCACCGTGCTGGTCGGGCTGGCCCAGGCGCGCGGCGCCCGGAGCATCGCCGTCGGCTCCGGCCGGACCCCGGCCGCGCTGGCCGCCGCCGACGCGATCACCCGGGCCTGGCAGGCCGCCGGCGGCGTCGTGGCCGTCACGACCACCTGGCCGGAGACCGCGGCCTCCTGGCTGTGCCAGGCCCGCCAGTTCGCCGACGCGCCGGCCGACGTGTGGGTGATGACCGGCCCGGAGATCGGCTGGGCCCAGGTGGCCCGGCGGTTGCTGTGGTCCACATCCTGGCGGCCCGACCGCACCCTGGCCACCGCCGCCATCGGCCGCCCCGCCACGCTGGCCCTGGTCGGCGCCCGGCAGCTGTCCGGCCTGGCCGGAGCCGGCGCGAACGGCGCCACCTGGACCGTCACCGACGACGGCGGCTTCACGGTCACCGACCCCGGAGCACCACGATGACGGCGCTGTTCGACCTGCCGGAGGCGCCGTGCGATCCGGCCAGCCCCGCCCCCGGGGCGCACCTGCTGACCGGCTGACTCACCCTGGCCCGGCAGGCGTGGTTCGTCGGCCAGTTCCGCACCGGGGCTGCCGGGCCGGTCCCGATCCGCGCGCCCAGCGTGCGCGGGCACCGGATGAGCGTGCAGAGCGTGCGCCTGGGCTGGCACTGGCAGCCCTACCGGTACAGCCGGCACGCCGACGACGCCAACGGAGCCGCCGTCCTGCCGCTGCCGCCCTGGCCGGTTCGCCTGGGCCGCCGGGCCCCGCACGACACCGGCCACCCGGCGCAGCACGTCGCCCGGTACACCCCCGACGCGGCGCTGGTGAACCTCTACGACACCGGCGCCCATCTGGGCATGCACCAGGACCACGACGAGGTCAGTCGAGCGCCGGTGGCGTCGCTGTCGATCGGCGACGCCTGCACCACCCGCTTCGGCAACACCGCCACCCGCACCAAGCCCTGCACCGACCTGCTCCTGCGCTCCGGCGACCTGTTCGTGTTCGGCGGCCAGTCCCGGCTGGCCTACCACGGCGTGCCCCGCATCCACCCAGACACCGCCCCGGCCGGCTGCGGCCTGGCCGCCGGCCGCGTCAGCATCATCCTGCGCAACACCGGCCTGCCCGGCACCCCGGACAAACCCGCACCCCGATGAACACGACCGCCCCGGGCCCCCACCTCCGGGCAGGAGCCCCCGCACGCCCCCGTGATCGCATCTCACGTTTCAGGGCGCCCGCGCGTCTTCACTACAGACAGACAGACAGACAGCAGGCGCAGACAGGAGATCGACATGGACGTCCGACACGCCTACGTGGACAGCCCGGTGGGACCGCTCCTGGTCGTCGCCGGCGGCGACGCCCTGATCGGGCTGTACTTCCCGGGCTACCGGTACACGCCCCGGCCCTCGGCGTGGGGCCGGCGCGCCGACATCCCGGCCGACCCGGTCCTGGCCCAGGCCCGCAGCGAACTCGACGAGTACTTCGCCGGAAAGCGGCAGGTGTTCGACGTCGCGGCGGTGACGAACGGCGACGAGTTCCAGGAACAGGTCTGGGCGCAGCTGCGCAAGATCCCGTACGGCGCCCGGATCACCTACGGCGACATCGCGGTCGAACTGGGCAGCAAGGGTTTCGCGCAGTCCGTGGGCCAGGCCGTGGGGCGCAACCCGGTGAGCATCGTCATCCCCTGCCACCGGGTGGTGGGCGCGGGCGGCAAGCTCACCGGATTCGGCGGCGGGCTGGAGCGCAAGCAACTCCTGCTGGACCTGGAGGAGCCGGCCGAAACCCGGGCCGGACGGCTGTTCTAGCCGCGCCCCCACGACTCACCCGCCCCCTTGAAGAACAGCGAGGAACCTTCCCCGATGGCCAGCGACACCGTCCCCGTCCCCAAGCATCCCGCCGACCCCGGGGTGGTGGTCGGCGAGGACGGGCTCGCCCGCCCCGCCTGGGCCGCCACCGATTCGATGCTCCGCCAGTACTACGACACCGAGTGGGGCATGCCCGTGCGCGACGAGCGCGGCCTGTACGAACGCATCAGCCTGGAAGCCTTCCAGGCCGGCCTGTCGTGGGCGACGATCCTGCGCAAGCGCCCGGCGTTTCGCGCCGCGTTCGACGACTTCGACCCCGACCGGGTCGCCCGCTACGGCGACGCCGACGTCGAACGCCTCATGGCCGACGCCGACATCGTCCGCAACCGCGCGAAGATCCTGGCGGCCGTGGCCAACGCCCGGGCGACCGTCCGGCTGCGCGAAAGCGGCGGCCTGGCCGACTTCGTGTGGCGGTTCAAGCCGCTCGACACCCCCAGGCCGCGCACGTTCGCCGAGATCCCCACCACCTCCCCCGAATCGCGAGCCCTGTCCAAAGCACTGCGCGCGCAAGGGTTCGCGTTCGTCGGCCCGACCACCATGCACGCGCTCATGGAAGCCATCGGCATCATCGACACCCACCTGCTGGACTCCCACCGCCGCGGTTCCTCCGGAATCTGGCCGGCATGACCCCCACCACCCAGTGAATTGGCCCGGCCGGGCCGTTCGGCCACCACACCGCCCTGGCCGCCCTCACCGCCCACCGCATCGAAGGACTGCACGCGATCGACCCCGAACACGGCAACGCTGGACCGACGTCGACAACCACCCCGTCGCCGTCACGCTGCACCTCCACGCCACAGGCGTCACCGTGAGGACCCGCGGCGGCTCCCGCACCCTGGACCAGAAGGTGCGCGAGCGGGTACGCGGATGGTTCGACCTCGACGCCGACATCGCCGTGATCGACGCCGCGTTCGCCGCAGACCCCGTCCTGGGCCCGCTGGTGACGGAACGCCCGGGGGTGCGGATCACCCGGTTCCACAGCGCGTACGAAGCCGCGCTGCTCACCGTCATCGGGCAGCAGGTGTCCCTGGCCGCCGCCCGGCTGTTCGGTTCACGGCTGATCGCCGCCTACGGCGCCGACGCCCCCGATTCTGCGTTCGGCGGTGGCCTGTGCCTGCTCCCGGCCCCCCAGATGATCGCCCGCCAGAACGCCGAGGAATTGCGTGCCCGCACCGGCCTGACCCGCGCCCGCGCCCGCACCGTCCTGGCCGTCGCCGAACTGTTCGCCGACCTCGGCGGCACCGAGAACCTGCCCGGCCGCGCCACCCTCGCCGCCGCCTACGGGGCGGGGCCGTGGACGGTGGACTACCTGGCCGTGCGCGCCGGCACCGACCCCGACGCCTTCCCCGCCGGCGACGCCGTCCTGCGCCGCGCCCTATCCGCCCGCGGCTCCGCCACCCCCGGCGCAGCGGCCGAGAACTGGCGGCCCTGGCGCAGCTACGCCGCGTCCCGGCGCTGGGCCGCGGCCTAGAAAAAAGCTCTCCGAGACTTCCCGCCCCGGCATCTCACGTTCACAGGCCGGGGCGCGTCTACCAGCTGTGAGACCGAGACCCGGTCCGGAAGGAGAACCACAGATGTCCACCACCCTTCAGCAGGAGCGTGCCGAGCTGTTCCGCAGCCTGCACGACGACTTCCTCGTGCTGCCCAACGCCTGGGACGCCGGCAGCGCCCGCCTGGCGGCCGAAGCCGGCGCCACCGCCATCGCGACCTCCTCCGGCGCGCAGTCCTGGTCGCAGGGCCTCGCCGACGGCCGCTCGCTGGCCAAGGCCGACGTGCTGGCGAACCTGGAGCGCATGGTGGCGGCCACCGACCTGCCGGTCAGCGCTGACATCGAGAACGCCTACGCCGCCGGCGCCGACGACCTGCGCGCCACGATCACGCAGTTCCTGGCCACCGGCATCGTCGGCATCAACCTGGAGGACTCCGGTGCCACCGACGACGGTCCGCTGTACGGCACCGCGGCCGCCGCCGAGCGCATCGCGGCCGCCCGCGGCGCGGCGGACGACGCCGGCGTCGACCTGTTCATCAACGCCCGTACCGACGTGTTCCTCCTCGGCGTGGGCGACGAGCACGGCCGCCTCGCCGACGTCATCGCCCGCGGCAACGCCTACCGGGAAGCCGGCGCCTGCGGCCTGTTCGTCCCCGGCCTGCTCGACCTCGCCGCGCTGGGCACGGTCGCCCGCGACACCGGCCTGAAGGTCAACGCCATGTGGCTGCCCGGCGCCCCCGCCCCCGAGCAGCTGCGCGAGGCCGGCGTGTCCCGGTACTCCGCCGGCACGGCGATCGCCCAGGTCGCCTACACCGCCGCCGCCGACGCGGCCCGCGCGTTCCTTGCCGGACAGGACACGGCCATGGCCGCCTCCATCAACTACTTCGCGTTCAACGACAAGTTCGCGAAGTAACCCAGACCGGGGCGGGCGGCCGGCGCCCGGGCCGCCCGCCCCATCCATCACACAGCCCGCCACCTCCCCCCGCGTGGCGGGCTGTGTCGTCCATCGGGCCGGCCCAGCGCGCCGCCGACCACGACCCGGACGTCTTCCCACCCTCCTCCCGCGACCGGCTCTTCGACCCGCTGGAGGCCGACACCCTGACCTTCGGAATCGGCCGGCACTTCTGCCCCGGCGCCTGGCTCGCCCGCCTCCAGATGCTGATCGCCCTGCACCACCTGGCCACCCGTCTGTCCGCCCTCCGCCTCGCCACCCCGGTCACCGCCATCGAATGGCGCCAGGGCACCTGGTGCGTCCGGCAGATGCCGGCCACGTTGCCCGGCGGGCGCCACCCCACCCGGCCGGGTCCCCTTCTGGCTGCGTAGGTGGTCTCCAGGAACGATTGTTTGCGGCTTCCAGGAACGCCCCACGATCACCAACGTCCGGAATGTCGGCGAGAAGTAGGAACACCCGCCACGGAAGCGCACGAGTGTTGTAGGGCGTACGGGACTGGCACAACCGAACGGCCAGGACGCTGGCGATGGTCGCCCTCAGTCAGCGGTTGTTGGGGCCAGCAGCGTGGCGGCCGCGGCGATGAAGGCGACGGATGCTTCCTTGGCCGCATGCCGCCGAGCGTCCAGCTCGGTCCGGTCGATGGCCTTGCGCAGCGCGTACGTGGCATCAGCGGCTTGCTGGGCAGGGCCAGCCAGCTCGGGGACCAGGACCTGAAGGCGGATGTGGGGCGCGGTGGTTGCTGCCCGGGTGTCGTGGGACCTCGTCTGGGCCTCCAGCTGGTGCTCGGGGCCGGCCTCGGTCAGGGCCAGACGCTCCCGATGGAACATCGCCGAGCGGTGCGCGTCCAGGGCGGCCGCGAAATCGGTGACGGCGCCGAGCTGGTCCTGGCGGTGGCTGTCGGCGCGCTCCTCGGCGCGTGCGGTCCGTGCCGAACGGTGCTGGAGGAGTCCGGCGGTCAGGGCACCGGCGAGGGTACCGAGTACTGCAACGATCGAAGGCCATATGGACATCAGGTGCTGGGTCCTCTCGGGTAGTCGTTATGGCGGTGAGGTCGGCGGCCAGCGAGGTATGGGCGGCGCCTTCGTCGGCCGGGGAACGCCTGCGGCGCTCCGGATCCACCCTGGCAGTCAGTTTGCGGATGGAGCCAGAGATTAGGACTCTGGGGCCGCAATCACTTGCTCCGAGCCGACCAGCCTTCGAGACGGCCGGAAGCAAGTACCGGCGCGCTCCCAGAACTCAGCACCATGTTTCTTGTCGCTGACGGAGCGTTTCCAGCAGTGACCAACAAACGTTGCCCGCTCCCGGCAGTAAAACCACCCTCCACGCTCCCGTGCCGCGTCCCGTTCGGAGTCCTCGTTCGAGTCCCGTTCCCCCGGAGCCGATCGGCACCGACAGGCCAGGTCACCGACACGGACAAGGGGACCCACCCGCACCGACAACTTCCTGTGCGACCCCCGAGACGCCACCGAAGCAGCACCCCGGGCATCCCACGCGCCCTGGTGACCCGGGCAGCCCCATGACCCGCCGCCAGCACCCGAACGTTCCCCTCGCCCCCACACCGCCAGCGGCCGGGAGTGTCATGAATTCGGACGTCTGGAGGCGGTGCGGGCCGCTTTGGAGAGTCTGCGCTCGCCGGTGAAGCTGCGGGCGTTCAACCCGCGGGCCGTGGAGCGGCAGCGGATGCACGCGGTCGCAGCGGTGTTCCACGGCACGGCCATCTCGCCCCCACCGACAGGACGAGGCACGCGGAGCTGACCTCCTGGCTCGCCCGTCAGCGCCACCTGGGCGGCCAGGGCCTGGTCGATGCGGCCCGGGTCGGCGAGTTGGACGCGCTCGGCATGACCTGGTCGAAGCTCGCCAACGTCTGGGAGCGGTACCGGCCGCAGCGGTTGAACGGCCGCAACGCCGTGATGCGCGTCCACCCAGCGCTGATGGTCAGGCCGTTTCGCAGCCGTGGGGGAGTGCTGCTCGCTTTTATGAGGGTGCGCACCCGTTCCAGTCCGGGGCTGTGGTTGCTTATGACCCCGGCGGCAGGTACGGCTCGGTCGAATAGCGGGCCATCACCTCAAGAATGGCGTTCTCCTCCACCTGGTCCAGGCTGCCATGCTGCGCGATCAGGGCGGACAGGTCGCGGAAGTAGCCGATGTAGAGGTCCGGAGCCACCGTGCAGATGAAGGCTGCCCACTCGGCGGGGTCCGGGTTCGAAAAGGTGTGGGGAACACCGATCGGCGCGGTCACCATTCCTCCGGCAGTCACGTCAGCGTGCTCGCCGGCGGACGTGAAGCGCATCGTTCCGGACAGGACATAGAACGTCTCGGAGTGCTGGCGGTGGATGTGCTGAGGCGGCCCGCCGCTGTTCGGCGGCAGACGGCCGACCATGACCCCCATCCGGTGCCCGGTGTGCGAGCCGTCCTCCAGAATGCGCATCCCAGTCGAGCCGGCAAGCACCTCGCCACCACCCGCCGGGACGAGAACGACATCCATGGCACGCACCTTTCCCTGTGACGAGAGCACCAGGACCACCAGGACACTTCCACCGTACCCATCTCTTCCCTGTCAGGCAGGCCCGCCGTCGATCGGCGCCGGCCTCCACCAGAGCCAGCACCCCGGCCCACGGGAGACCGACCCGGCCGATCCACCCGGCATGCTCCAGGCCCAACTCGCGAGCTCTGGCGGCGGCACTGGCCAGGACCAGGAGCAGGCCCATGTCGTCCATCCCGGCGGTCTCTCCCCGGGCCAGGCCGCGGACGGGAACCAGCCGGGCCAGGGCTCCGGGGACGGGCAGCTCGCCGGCCCGCGAGGCCGGGCCAGGGCTCCCGGTGCCGGTCGCGCTCACCCATACCCGGCCCCTTCCCCGAGAGGGGCGCCGGAACCCGGCCGCGGGCAGGTCAGGCCGCCGGATCCTGCGCGGTGTCCGGCCGGGCGGCTCGCTTGAGTCTCATGCTCGCTTCGTGCCGGTTGCCCGCCGTTGCCCAGAACGGGTGGGCGTACAGCTCGGCGCCGACCCGGGTGAACGCGAATCGGTTCTCCTCGGTCGGGTCGGCGGCCCAGGCGGCCTCGGCCTCGTGGCAGCGGCGCTGAAGTTCCAGCAGGTCAGAGGGAAAACCGGAGTCGGACACCGGCCCGTCGTAGGTCGCACGCCCGTGCGCCGGGCGACGCCGTGCCCGGGCCGGCGGGGTGACGTCGACCGGAACGGCCCACGGGCCGCCCCGGGGCGGCTACCGTCGTCACCGCGCCGCTGTGCATCTTCGGCTGAGTGCTGACAGAACGGACGGGCATGAAGGAAGAAGCCGCGATCGAGAGCGCCCGGGAAGTCTGGCCGGAGGCGGAAGGATTCGAGCCCGCTCCCTGCGGCTGGACCTTTCGGGTCGGAGGCGGTTATGCGTGGATCACGGACTCCGGCCACGTGGCAGCCGACCCCGAAGGACAAGCCCACGCTCGTCGGCCCCTACCGCGACCACCTCCGCGCCCGCCGCATGGAAGACCCGGCCGTCCAACTCTTCCGGGAGATCAAGGAGTTGGGCTATGCCGAGAGCCTCAATCTGCTCTACCGCTACATCACCCAGGGCCGCGTCGAGGGCGGCAAGCCGGTCACCACCCCGCAGCGTTTCGCCCGCCTCCTGCTCACCCGCCCCGAGAATCTGCGCGACAAGGACCGCACCACTGGGGGAGTTCACCGAAGCCTGCCCCAAGATGGCCGAACTCGCCAGCCTCGCCGGCGAGTTCGCTCAGCTTCTGACCCCAGCGGAGGGCAACGACGCCAAGCTCACCGACTGGATCACGACAGTCTGCGCCGCCGACCTGCCCCACCTGCACTCCTTCGCGAACGGCCGTGAACTCGACCGTGCCGCCGTCGACGCCGGACTCACCCTCCCCTTCCACAACGGCCGCACCGAGGGGGGTCAACACGTGGACCAAACGGATCATGAGGCAGATGCACGGCCGAGCCGGGTTACCCCTGCGGCGGCTTCCCGGGTCCACCGGCGGTTCCTCCTGCCACTGCGCGGCGAGCATCCGGGTTCGGGTGGTCGGTTCCTTGACGGTGGCGTCCCCGATGAACTGCTCGTCCAGGACGAGTCCCTCGAACGGGTCGGGTGTCGCCCGGCCCGGCGCTATTGGCTCCGGTTCACGGGCAGGGGGCCGGTGGGGTTCCTCGGCGGTTGGCACGGCGCCAGTATGCCCGCCCGTTTGGACACACCGACCCGGCGAAGCGGCCCGGAACGCCTCGCGGCTTGGAGACCGACGGTCACTCAGCCTCAGTGCGACAGGACAACAGGGCCGCCGGGCCGGAACTGCTCCACCCCGACGATGTGCCGCACCTTGACCGGGCGCACGATCACCGCGACCCGCTGCTCCCCCGGCATGAGCCATTCGAAGCGCTCGCTGCCCAGGTACTTGCGGGCCAACCGGTCCATCCGATCGTGCGCCTCCTCGCCCTCGATGAAGCGGGCCACCACACCACTGATCTGCACTCGGTCGAAGGGATCAGTGGCGTCCGCGTGCGAGAGATAGACGCGGGGGTCGCGGCGCAGGTTTTCCTCCTTCACCCGACCCGCGGAGGTGTTGAAAGCCAGCTCCCCCTCTCCCTCCAGATCCACCCACATGGGGCTGACCTGCGGTGCTCCATCGGCGAACACGGTGCCGACGTACCAGATGTTGGGGGCTCGCAGCCGGGCGCGGACGGCTTCGTCGAATGTCGCAGTCACCCCTGGAGGCTACCAATCGGCGGGACCAACGAGGGCAACCACTGGGACATCCCGGCTACTGACGCCGACCTCGGGGGCCGGGGTGCCGGCCGTGTCACAAGAGGAAGACCGGCGAGGGCTTCGGGGTCAAGGCCGTTCTGACAGCACTCCGCCCCGGTGCGCACCGTACGGAGCCTGTACCGGGGTGGAGGTGCGGGTCATTGGTCGCGGTGCACGTGATGTTGGCGGATGGGAGTACGTCGAACGGGATGGCCAATACATTGACGTCGTGGCAGATGCCGGCCGGGACTCCGATGCCGAAGCTGTTGACAACATGGACGTCGAGATCGTCGGCCACGGCGCCGCTGGTGCCGGCGAGGACGGCGGCCACGGCCAGAACGGTGGCCGTGAGGGCGGTTCGAATGCGCAGGTCTCTCCCAAGGGTGATGACGGAACGTCGTACTGCGAGCCCACCTGCCGGAGTAGCCACCGGCAACCGCACTCACCCACTTGAGTTCGAGGAAGCGGCACACCCTGCCGAAACGTGGGCGTGGGCCGTGCCGACGCTGATGCGGAAGCCGGCCGCGATCTGCGCGAGGGTGTCGTGCTTGCGCAGGTACACCAGCGCGACGACGGCTCGCTGTGAAGGCCGGAGCTTGCACCGACGGTCACCCTCCCGGTTGACGATCAGCATGGTGACCCACTCAACGAGCGCGTGCGGCAGGTCCCGTGCGGCAGGACAGGTGACCAACGAGGCTCCCTGGCAGAACAGTTGAGACTTCAGACATCTCGCTCAACCGCCAGGGAGCCTTGCTCGTTCTGCACTCGTTCCGTCAGTCTGGCCGTCACCCGATCGGTGCCCAGCCTGAAAAGGCTCCCTGAAAACCTCTTCTGACGCCCTTTTTCCTTGTTGTGGGTGGTCGCGGGGCGGGTCCGTGTGGCGAGGTGTGGCGCCTGCGGCGGGCCTGGGAGGGTGGGCGCCCGGCGGGGTCGGCCGCCCGCGGCTGCGCCGCCGTCCGGGTCGGCCTCGGCCTGCTCGTCCGCCGGAGAGAGACAGCGGTATGTCTCAGACGGCCCCGGAGCTCACATACGGGGATCCAGGAGTTTTTCGGGCGTGATCGGGAGGTCGCGCACCCGCCGCCCTGTTGCGTCGAACACCGCGTTGGCAACGGCCGCTGCGATACCGGTGGCGGACAGCTCCCCGATCCCCTTGGCTCCGAGCGGCCCGGTGTGTGGATCGAACTCGTCGACGAAGGACATGTCGATGTGGGGCGGGATGTCGGCGTTCACCGGTAGCGGCACGCCGGCGAGGTCCTGGGACAACCAGTGGCCCAGCCTCGGCTCGAAGTGGCTGGCCTCCATGGCTGCCATGCCCCAGCCCCACACCAGTCCGCCGATCAGCTGGGAGCGGGCGGTGCGCTCGTTGACGACTGCACCGACGCTGTAGACACCGGTCGCGCGGCGCAGCCGGAGCAGGCCGAGGTCCGGGTCGACGCCTACCTCGATGAACATGGCGCCGAAGGTACGGGAGGAGACGCCAGGCGCTCCCCCGTCGGCGGATGCGCCGCCGGGCAGCACCATCTCGCCGTTGCCGACCACCTCGTCGAACTCGGCCGCGCGCAGGATGTCGGCGTATGACCGGCGCTGGTCGCGCCAGGTGAGGGCGCCGGAGTCGGCGCGCACCTCATCGCTCGGCCAGGACATGACGTTGGCGAGCTGGCGCAGGACGTCATTGGCGGCCAGGTGGACAGCGGTGCCCATGCCGATCGTGGTGCCCGATCCGTATGTAGGACCGGCGTACGGTAGGTCCGTGTCGCCGAAGATTCCCTTGACGGAGCTGATGTCGATGCCGAGGGTCTCCGCGGCGATCTGCGGGAAGATCGTGGTGGAACCCGCGCCGATGTCTGTGTAGCCGGCCTCGACGGTTGCGGTGCCGTCGCCCCGCAGCCGCACCCGGGCGTTGGAGGTGAACCGGAACTGGCCCTGCGTGCAGTCGGCCATGCCGCAACCGATGAGCCAGTGCCCGTCGCGGGTGCTGCCCCTGGGCCGGTCCCACCAGCCGAAGCGGCGGGCACCCTCCTCATATGCTTCCCTGAGCTTCTTCGAGGACCAGGGCGTGCCGTCGGCGGGGTGGCTCTCAGCGTAGTTGACCAGGCGCAGCGTCAGCGGGTCCATGGACAGGGTGTAGGCCAGTTCGTCCATCGCGGAGCCGAGTGCCCAGGTGCCGGGACCGTCGATGGGGGAGCGCATGAACGACGACAGATTGACGTGGCCGCGCCGCACCCGCTGGCTGGTGGAGATGTTCGGGGAGGCGTACAACGCTTTGGAGGGCACGGAGCCGAACTCGACGTAGTCGTCGGTGACGGCGGTGATGTTGTCGGCCTCGTGGACGATCGCCCGGAGTTCGCCGCTTTGGTTGGCGCCCAGGAGGACGCGGTGCTCCATCAGCGGCTGGTAGCCGACCATGCTGTACATGTCCTGGCGGGTGAGCACCAGCTTCACCGGCCGGCCGACGGCCCTGGCGGCCTGGGCGGCGAGGATCTCGTGCGGCCAGATGAACGCCTTGGTACCGAAGCCGCCGCCGGTGTGCTGGGCGATCACCCGCACCCTGCCGGAGGCGATGCCGAAGGCCGCGGCCAAGGTGTCCCGCACCGCGTACACGTGCTGGACGGAGTCGTGGACGGTCAACTGGCCGTCGTGCCACTCGGCGACGATTGCACTCGGTTCCATCGGGTTGCCGTGCCGGGACGGCTGTGTGTAGGTGCCAGCCGTGCGCACGGGCGCCTCCGCGAACGCGCCAGCCGCGTCGCCCTTACGGAACTCCAGTGCGTCGAGCATGCCGTAGCCGCTCTCCGGCGATGGCGATACGGCCACGGCCGTGTCCGGGTTGATGAATGGTTCCCGCTCGTACGACACCCGTACCCGTGTTGCCGCGCCCTCTGCCGCTTCCAGGGACTCGGCCAGGACCATGGCGACCGGTTGGCCCCAGTAGTTGACGATGTTCCCCTGCATGGGGAGGAAGCGGGTCGCGAGCGGAGGACTGGGCAGGGCGGCGAACGCCTTGTCGACCGCCGGCAGCTCGGTCAGCACGTGGACGACGCCCGGCTCCCGCTGAGCCTCCTCGACGGCGTAGCCGGCGACCCGGCCTGCGGTGATCGTCGCGCCGACCAGGACCGCGTACAGCTGGTCGGCGGCGTTGTAGTCGGCCGCGTACATCGCTGTTCCAGTGACCTTGGCGGGACCGTCCTGCCTGGTCACGCCACGCATGCCGGTCATCATGCCTCCAGGGCCAGCTCGAGGGCACGCAGTGCGGTGTTGCGGGCGAGAGGGATCTTGTACGCGTTCGAGGACAGCGGGCGGCTGGCCGAGAACCCGGAGGTCACGGCGTCCATCACCTCGGGGCCTCCGGGGCGAAGGCCGACCAGTGCCTGTTCTGTGTCGTACAGGCGCCAGGGACGCAGCGCAACGGAGCCGAGGGCCAGCCGTGCGCGGGAGATCACGCCGTCCTGGACCTCGACGGCAGCGGCGGCCGACACAAGGGCGAACTCGTAGCTCTGGCGCTCGCGCACCTTGACGTACGCGGACTTGGGCGCGGGCGCGCCGATTTCAATGCCGGTGATCAGCTCGCCGGGGCGCAGCACGTTGTGCGCCGACGGATCCTCGGCGGGCAGGGTGTGAAACTCGGTCGCCGGAATCCTGCGTCCGCCGTCCACGTGCTCGGTGATGATCTCCGCGTCCAGGCAAGCGAGGGCGACGGCGGGGTCCGAGGGCTGTACGGCCACGCAGTCCTCGGTCCATCCGAAAATGGCCAGCCGCTCGTTCGCGCCGTGCAGAGCCGCGCAGCCGGAGCCGGGGACACGTTTGTTGCAGGCCACCGGGCCGTTGGAGCGGAAGTAGGGACACCGGGTGCGCTGCACCGGGTTGCCGCCGATGGTGGCCAGGTTGCGCAGCTGCGCGGAGGCTGCCTTGAGGATGGACTGGGAGAGCAGCGGATACGAGATCTCGACGCGTGGGTCCTGGGCCACGTCATTGAGCCGGGCCAGTGCGCCGACGTGCAGGCCGTCGCCGGTGGAGGTGACCTCGTGCAGCCCGGGCAGGCGGCTGATATCCACCAGGTGGCTTGGGGACTCGATGCCGATCCGCGCCCAGTTGAGCAGTTCGGTGCCACCGGCAAGGAACATGGTGCCCTCGGTCCGCGCGCTGTCCAGGGCGCCGGGCAGGGACTCGGCTCGCACGTAGGTGAACGGGCCCATGTCACCACCCCTTTGCGGCTGCTGCCTCGACGGCGGCGGCGATCTGCGGGTATGCGGAACAGCGGCAGATGTTCCCGCTCATCCATTCACGGATCTCATCGTTCGATCCGGTATGGCCCTCCTGAATACAGCCAAGGGCCGACATGATCTGACCAGGTGTGCAGAACCCGCACTGAAAGGCGTCCGCATCGATGAAGGCCTGCTGGACGGGATGCAGTTCGCCGTCCCGGGCGAGCCCTTCGACGGTTGTCACCTCGGAGCCGTCGGTGCTTACGGCCAGCACCATGCAGGCGTTGACCCGGCGTCCGTCGAGGTGGACGGTGCAGGCACCGCACTCGCCCCGGTTGCATCCCTTTTTTGTTCCGGTCAGCCGAAGCCGCTCGCGGAGGAGATCGAGGAGGGTCGTGCGCGCATCGCACGTCACCTGCGTGGTCGCCCCATTGACCTGCACGGTCACTGCCGTTTCTGGGATGAAGCTCTCGTTCGGCATCGCATCGCTCCTGAGGAGGGCACCTGAACGCGGCGCGGCGGGGCAGCCAACCTGGCACGGTACGCCGCTACAGGGCTCACTACTACCAGCTCACCGGCGAGGGGCTCGACCACGACGCGCTGAAGCAGGAGGTTCAGAAAGGCAGGTCGCCGGGCTCCGGGCCGCCCCAGGACAGGCCGGTGACGTAGGCGCTTCAGTTGTCGTCGCCGGGCCTCGTCAGTCCGTCTCGGCAACGGGTAGAAGAGAAGGTCAACCACATGCGCCGCATCCATCACGCCCAGGTCATGCCCACCACCCGTTCCTGGTCAGCACGGACCCCTCAAACAGCGACAGAGCCCAGAAGTTGGACCAGAACCCGTTCTCGTGAACAGAACCAACACGGTTCTGGCCGGAGCTCCACCCCCGGTCCAGGGGGTGACGCACAGGCTCCACGCCCTATCTACACGGCATTGCTCCTGGGACAGTGTGTGTCCGCCGGTTCCATTCGCGGTTCTCTGGGGCCTGCGGCTGCAACTTGTGTGCACCCTGCACGGCTTGCCCGTCGCCTTCGTACTCACCGGCGCCAAAGCCGACGAGCGCACCACCCTGCTGGACATCCTGGACACCGAGACCGCTCTTGTGGCTGCCCGGCCCGGCCAGACCCTGATCGGGGGCAAGAACTACTACGGCACCGCGTTCGAGCGTGAGCTCGCCGAGTTGGAGATCCGGCTCCTGCGGCCGGCCGCTTGGTCGAGGGTGTGGTCATGCTCGGGGCTCTGCCCACCCCGCCACGGCGCCGAATCCCGCCGTCACCTGAACGGACCGTTGAAAACGGGTCTGCCGGCTGCCCTCGGGCCTGGCGCGTCCTGGCGGGGCCATTAACGCCGGGATGGCCTGGTACCGTGACACCCCAGCTTATTTGAACGCGTTCAATATTGGGGGGTGAATGGAGACCGCGAGCGCACGGCGGCGGGTACCCCGGACAGCACGGGTCCTGGCGGTGCTGGCGATGTTGTGCACCGCACCAGCACTGGCCTGGGCGGCCGGCGGTGACAAGTCATTCATCGGCGATCCGTTGGTGTTCGGTTCGCTGGTGACGACCGCACCACTGTTCACGCGGGATGCGGACACCTTCCGGACCGCTTGCCGGCTGACCGGCTGGGGGGTGCTCGCGTTCTCGGCCCTCGGCTTCCTCTCCGGGCTGTTCCTGCTGACGCCAGCGGGTATCGTCTTCCTTGCGGCGGGAAGCCGGTCGCGTCCCGAGCCCCGCCGCCTACCGCTGCTGGTCGGCGGCCTGGTGACAGCCGCGACCCTCGGCTTCGCCGGCTGGATGATCGGCGAGATCTGGATCGCTCCGTACTTCCAGGAGCCGGACGCGTTCCTCGCCACCATCCAGGAAGGCAGTCCACTTCTCAGCGTCGGCCAGCGTCCGGCGGGGATCCTCAGCGACGGTTCAGGCCTCGGCCACGGTGCCACGGACGTCGGCCTGAAGGAGAGCGACGGAATACCCGGCGCCAGGCTCGTCGTCGTCTTCGACCCCCACACTCCCGCCGCCGACCTTGCCGTCCTCCGCCAGAGGATCGCCGACCTGCCAGGCGTGCGCGACGTCAGGCTCTGCAATCCGCCAGCCCGCAACTGCCGCTGACCCGATTGGCTCGCCAACCGGGCGACTGTGTCTCACCGCCGCCGGCCAACATCTCGGTGACACACGCAACGACGCCTCAGCAATGCGAACGGGACTGATTGCCCGGGACCAAAGCGAACATGGGGAGGGCTCTGGACATCCGGGTCATGGGCGACCACCGTGACCCTCACGGTGCCCGGGATGACTGGTCACTGCCGGCCAGCGGCACGATAGTCCCCAGTTCCAGCCGGTCCTGGAACACATCCGGGCGTCCCGCGGGGCGTCGGCAGGCCACCGTCGGCTACGACCCGCGCGGCCTGCGCACGGGAACCACCTACTCCGACACCACACCAGCCATCTCCCGTACCTACGACAAGGCCGGGCGCCCCGCAACTGTCACCGACGCGACCGGAACAAGGACCCTGGGCTACGACCCGGCCGGTCGGCTGACCTCCGTATCCAAGCCGACCGGCGGTGCAGGCTTCGCCTACGGCTACGACACCGTCGGAAACCTGACCAGCCGCCAGTACCCCGACGGCCGCAAACTCACCTACACCTACAACGGCGACCGCCGCCGAACCCAGCAGACCATCGACGGCGCAACCACCAGCTACGCCTACGACCCCGCAGGGCAACTGACCAGCACCACCCTGCCCGCCGGCAACGGCTACACCGAATCCCGCTCCTATGACCCGGCCGGACGCCTCAGCGCGATCGCCAGCACCAAGGCCGGTACAACCCTCGCCTCCTGGCAGCTCACCCGCGACGCGGCAGGCCAGCCCACCAGCGTCAACGCAAGCCGCCTCGGACTGGGCGACGGCGTCCAGACCTACAGCTACGACCAGGCCGGCCGACTGCTGTCCGGCTGCCCCGTGTCACCGGCCACCGTCGGCTGCGCGAACGGCGCGCTGACCTACACCTACGACAAGGTCGGCAACCGTCTCACCCAAACCGACTCCTACGGAACCACCACCTCTACCTACGACGCCGCCGACCAGCTGACCAAGACCAGCATCGGCTCGGCCACCACCACCTACGCCTACGACGCCGACGGCAACCTCACCACCGTCAAGAACCCTTACCGCGACCAGACCGTCGCCAGCGGCTCCAGCCTGGCCTCGGGTGCAATCCTGACGTCCAACAACGCCCGGCTCATCATGCAGGCCGACGGCAACCTCGTCCTGTACCAGATCGACACCGGCCTCGCCGTCTGGTCCACCGCAACCGCCGGCCACCCCGGTGCCCGCGCCACCATGCAGACCGACGGCAACTTCGTCGTCACCGACACCAACGGCACCGTGCTGTGGAGCACCAACACCGCCGGAAACACCGGGGCCGTGGCCAAGGTCCAGGACGACGGAAACCTCGTCCTCTACGACACCGCCAACAAGGCGCTGTGGGCCTCCAAGACCTACCGCGACCCCCTCGCGATCCACGCCACCACCTACACCTACAACCCCCTCGGCCTGCCCCAGAGCCAACACGACACCTCCGGGGCCTCCTACCACCACCACGACTGGGTCGGCTCCGTCACCGACCTCACCAACTCCACCGGCACCCAGCAAAGCCGAACCACCTACGACCCTTACGGCCGATCCGGCACCGCCACCACCGCCACCGGCGCCCCGACCACCCCATTCGGCTTCACCGGCCAGTACAACGACCCGGTCGTACCGGGCAAGCAATACCTCCGCGCGCGCGAATACGACACCGCCAACGGCCGCTTCAACACCCGCGACCCCCTCGCCAGCCCAGCAAGCTCCCCGTACACATCCGCGTACACCTACGCAGCCGGCGCACCCACCATCTACACCGACCCCACCGGCCTGTCACCCGAAGACGACGACCCCGAGAAGATGGGCAACCTCGAGGCCATCCGCAGCGGCCTCGTCAAGGGCTTCAAAATGCCCTTCGAATTCGTCGGAGACGTCTTCAACGCCGTCACAGGCCGCAACGGCGGCGCCGGCGCCTTCGTCGACAAGTACATCCCCATCCGCCCCGCCTACGCCATGTACGTCGCCGCGGCCAAACTCCGCGAATTCGGCTGCAACAACGTCGCCGACAAGGTCGAAAAACAAGCCGACGAGCTGGCCACCCAGGTCGTTCTTGCCGGTCTCGGCGGTGTGCGCAGCTGGGGCAAAAAGGCGTTCGGCGAGAAAGTCGACATTGCTGGCGGCGGGGCAGCCCTTCGCCGCTGGTGGGCCGCCGATGTGCGAACGACATTGAACGGCGAAACCTACCTGGTCCCCTCGACGCCAGGCCTCACGGAACGAATCAACCCCGGTTGTGGCACGAGGAACTGCGGACCCGTTTCTGTAGCCACTGACCAGTTGCTGGCAGGAAGGAATCCTTCGCCGGTACCTGCTGCAGACAATCCACTGTTCCGCCCAGAGCTCCAGGCACTAGCCGGCTCCAGCCAACCCTTTGTCCAGAAGGGCGGCCTGTCTGGAATCGTGAGCGACATGCAGGGCTGGGGAAACGGCTCTCGCGCGATCGTCATGGGCCAGCCCTCGGCAGCGGATATGG
The DNA here is from genome assembly GCF_040683915.1 of Kitasatospora sp. NPDC093102. Taxonomy (NCBI): domain Bacteria; kingdom Bacillati; phylum Actinomycetota; class Actinomycetes; order Kitasatosporales; family Streptomycetaceae; genus Kitasatospora; species Kitasatospora sp. NPDC093102. The sequence goes on from NZ_JBFBFA010000032.1 coordinate 80,043, forward strand.
CAAAGGGTGTCGAGGCTCACTACTTCAATGTAATCAACGATAACGGTGCAGTCGTGTTCCTTGACGCACAAACCGGCCGCGCCGTACCTGAGGGCTACCGCTACTACTTCATAATGCGGACCCACTAGCCCCACCACCTTCTGGATGGCCTCCCCAACCTTACCCGGGAGGCCATCCAGAGCCATCACACCGAGCCCCGAAGGTTTTTCAGTCGCTACATATCTAGCCCGGCGATTGCCTTGCGCGGTAGAATCACGATTGCCAGAAAGGCTGCGCCCGGCACGCCCGCAACCCTTCGCGAAAATTCGGAGCCGACAGTGAATGTAAGCAAGGAGCAAGCCGTCAAGCTGATTGAGGATCTGCTAGTCAGGCGGCAGAGCGAAGCGGGGCTGCCAAAGCTTGCCATCATTGGCGTCAATCAGACCGCTGTCGGATGGGTAGTGGCCTGGCAGTCCGAGCGATACAAATTGAATCCAATTTCTGACGACATTCTCGTCGGCGGCGGACCGTATCTCGTCGACGGCAAAGATGGAAGCATCTATGAAATTCCGGGAGAAACCTTTCGAACTGCAGACTGGCAAGCAATGTATCGGCAGCAGTTCAAAGGGGAGCGGCCTCCCGACCCCATCCTTGACTCGATTCAGGCCGCCCTCCAGGCGAACGGTCAGCTCGCAGCAATTCGCCTAGCGCGAAAGAGTGCACCTTCTTTCAGCATTTCCGAAGCAAAAGCATACGTTTCTGCAATTCAAAGTGGGGGTGGCCCGCCAGAAGAATTGGTGCAACGAACTCGCAAGGTCGACCCCTGCCCTCCGCTTCCGATCTACAGAATTTCGGGTCCAAATATTTGATGATCCCATCGCCGCGACCTCCACTTCCCGCCGGTGCCCACTGGGGCGGCGACCAGGCGGTGGCCTCGTCATAGAGAGTGCGGGTCTTGAGGCAGCCGTGGAGGATGCCGGCGAGGCGGTTGCCGAGTTGGCGCAGGGCGGGGTTGTAGTCGAGGTCTCGGGCGCGCTGTTTGTCGTAGGAGCGGCGGGCGCCGGGTGAGCTCTGCAGCGAGCAGAACGCCTGACGTTGCAGGGCGTCGGCGAGCCGGTTGTTGCGGACGTATCGGGCCTGCACTGTGTGTCCTGCCGGAGGCGCGGGTGACGGGGCTGGTGCCGGCGTAGTTCTTGCGGGCCTTGGCGGAGGTGTAGCGGGTGGGGTCGTCGCCGAACTCGGCCGGCACCCGGGCGCCGGTGATCTCGCCGATGCCGGGCATCGACAGGTAGATCTCAGCGTCCGGGTGCGCGAGAAAATGCGCGCTCACCTGCTCTTCCAGAGCGGCTGTCTGTTCGTTCAGTGCGATCAGCATCCTCGCGTGTGCGACCGCTGCCGTGCCGTAGGCGGTGGTGACCGGTGCGGGCAGGCCGAGCTGGGGCTCGCGGAGTGCGGCCTGGATCGCGGCGGCCTGCTGGTCCCGGTTGCGGCGGCGGTGTTTGGCCAGGACCGTGGTGATCTGCGGTTTCGTCAGCTTCGCCGCCTCTTCGGGCGTGGGGGCCTTGATCAGCAGTTCCATTGCGTCGGTGCTGGTGAGCTCCAGGGAGGCGTAGGCGGCCAGCGCGCCGGGGAAGTACTCGCGCAGCGTGCTCCGCAGCCGCTGGAAGGTGCGGGTGCGCTCCCAGATCAGGGTCTGGTGCGCGCGGGCGACGATGCGCATGGCCTGGGCCTTGTCGCTGTCCCCGGCGATCGGCCGCAGCTGATCGCGGTCGATGCGGACCATGTCCGCCAGTGCGTGCGCGTCGTCCTTGTCGCTCTTGGCCCCGGAGGTGCCGTAGCGCTCCTTGAACCGGGCGGCCTGCTTCGGATTGACCGCGTAGACCCGGTAGCCGACCGCGATCAGCGCCTGCACCCATGGGCCCCGATCGGTCTCGATTCCGACCACCACCCGCCCGGGGTCCGGCTCTTCACCGCCGTGCCGGGCGACCAGGGCATGAAGCTTCGCGATCCCCTCCACACCCTCCGACAGCCGGGCGATGGCCAGCCGGCGGCCCGTCCCGTCCTGCACCTCGACATCGTGGTGATCTTCGGCCCAGTCGTCGCCGATGAACAGCACCCGCTTCCCCCAACTTCTCTCGCCTGTCACGTCGATGCAGCCTGCGGAAGGCACGGCTCGCGCCCTAATGGATCAGTGCTCACGCCCAACTTGCCCGGCGGGCAAGCCATCCCATCAGCAGTCAGGCCTCCCGGCCGACCAGCGAGGGCACGGTCTGACACCAGAACTCATAGTGGCTCCGGGCGTGAAAGTGCTCACCCACTGGCGGCTACGGACCGTAGTCTCCCTCACGGCCCGACGAGTCCCAATAGGACGTGGGGGACGGCTCGTCGGGGGGAGGGAGTAGGCAGGGGGTGATGACCTGCAGGTACATGCGGTCCGCGGTGCCCGAGGCGGACGCTGTCGCGGAGTAGCGGCTGCTGGGGGGAACTTCAGCTCCGTGTTGTGCCGCAGGAACGCCGCAGCCTCCCTCGGCGTCCAGCAGGTCCGCTCCTCTGCGCGGGGCTTGGGCGGAACGCACTGCTCGGCTGGGTTGAACTTCAGCCGCCACGACCGCACTGCGTGGTTCAGCGCGTTGCGCAGCGTCGAGACGACCCGGTGCAACGTGACCCGGCCCAGGCCGGCCTTGCGCTGCGCGGCCACCCAGGCCTCGATCTGCTTCGGCCGCAGGTCCAGCAGCCGGCACCGCCCGAACGCGGGAATCAAGTCCCTCTCCATGTAAGCCACGTACCCGGCGTAGGTGTTCGCTGTGAGCTCCTCCATCCTCGCCGCCAGGTCGCCAGCGGGTGCTCAGGCGGCAGCGCGGTTCGCTTCGTCGTCGATGGCGTCGTAGAGGTGGGTGCCCTGGGCCCAGTCGCGGAGGATCCGCCGGTTGACGAGGATGAGGTCGTGGCGGGCGGCGAAGTCGCGGGCGTCCCGGGTGAAGCCGTTGAGTCCGATCATGACGGGTACGTCGGCGTGGTGTTCGGGCCGGGCGGTTCCGTTGAAGGTCTGGACGTCCCGGGAGCCGACCGGTTTGCCGTAGTGCTTGCACTGTACGACCACCTTGCGGCCGTGGTGGTCCCAGGCGATGACGTCCGCGCCGAGGTCCCCGGCGCGGCCCGAGTGCTGGACCCGGGGGAAGCCGTCGCGCGCGAGCAGGTCGGCGCACGCCCGCTCGAACTCCGTGGCCTCCATCGCGTCCAGGTGATGGATCCCGTACGTCAGGATGGCCGGGGCCTCGTCGTCGAAGTCGTCGTCCACGTAGCGGACGTACCTGCGCGGGGCGAGGAGGCGGGTCATGAGCAGGACGGGTACCAGCACGAGCGGAGCGGCGATCAGAGCCGACCACCAGGGGTGATCGGTGATCCAGCCCCAGACGTCCATGCTGAGCCAGCGCCAGAAGGTGGTGCTCAGCCATTGCCAGACCAGCTTGGCGACGGCGATGGCGAGTACCACCCCGGCGATGGCCTTCAGCAGCGGATCGAATGTGCCGTCATGGCGCACTGCGCGGCCTCTCCTGTGTCGTCTCGGGGCGCCGGGGCTGGACTGGCCGGGCTGCGGGGCGGCGGACTCGTCGCCGGGGCCTTCGGGCCGGCAGGTGCAGCAGTTCGTGGAGGGCCACGCCGTGCTCTGCCCACAGACGGAGCCGGTCGCGGTCGACCCAGCGCACCTGGTGCTTGTCGCCCCATGCTTTGGCGTCGCGGGTGAAGGAGCCGTTGGTGACCACGACGGCGATGTCGGCACCGTGGACGGGGCCAGCGGTGCCCTTGACCTGGTACATCACCGGGGAGCCGACCTTTCCGCCGACCGTGGTGTGCTTCGCCTGCAGCACGATCCGGCCCAGCGCCGGATGCTGACCGATCACGTCGGCGGCCTGGTCGCCCTGCCGGCCGACCTGCCGCGCCGTCCAGCCGTCGCGGACCAACAGGTCCCGCAACGCGAACTCGAACTCCTGGTCGTCCAGCGCGTCGATGCCGCTCAGGGGCAGCCGCAGACCGGCCCGTCGCGCCGCGTGGGCCCGATCGGCGGAGCGGCGCCGCACCCACCGCACTGCCGCGACGACGAGGGCGGTGGCGGTGAGAGCAGCGAGGACGGGCCAGTGCCGGGCGGCGGCCCGGGTACCGGCGGTCGCGCCCTGAGCGAGCAGGGTGGCCACTGCCAGGGCGGTGACACCAGCCGCCACGTGCTCGGTGGCTCCCCGGGGCCGGCGCAGCCACCGGCGTCGCCCGCGAGCCATTACGGCGCCACCGGGGTGGAGGTGGCCGTCGGCGCCGGATTGTTCGGCGTGGCCGTGCCGGTGTCGCCGAAGCCGATGAAGTGGCTCCACAGCCACACCAGCGCGCAGACGCCGACGATCGTCCAGCCGCTCATCTTCTTCGCGCTCGGCCGCGGGTTGCGTCGGATGTGGCTGCGGACGACGTGGTATCCCTCGGGTGCCGGCATCGAATGGGCTCCCCTCCTATCGGCGGGCCGCCCCTCGCGGCCCGTTCCGCCCTCTGATGTAGCAGCGCCCTCCGACACGAACTGACGGAACGTCGACAATCGATCACAGGTCGCAGCGGGATTTGGACACGGATCTCGTGCCGATGCCGGCTTCCTGACGGGGCCAGCCACCGGCATTGGCCCAGGCTGTCGAACTGCTCGACACATTGGTGCCTTTGAGCGCCGAGGCGGCCGCCGCTGCGGCCTTCACCCTGCGAACCACCTGTCAGCTGGACGAATGCCCGGCCGCAGCGGGGTGCGGTGGGCATCGTCGATGCATCTGGCGAAAACCAGCGGCGTACGCCGGGGGCGCAGAAGAGGGGTGCACGCGCCGTGGCCGGTCAGCGGCCGCACGTCCTCTGTCAGCCCGTCAAAGCCACAACAGGCCGTCGAATCACGGCGATTCATCAGAAGCGTGAACCGGGACTACGGTCAGGCTCTACCCTCTCGTCGGACGGGAAGGAAGCAGTGGGTGACAGGTATGACTTCCGGCGAAGGACGCTCGCGGCGCCAGGGCGGCATGGGTGCCGACGACGACAGTGACAGCGGTCTCGCGCTCCTGATGGGCTTCTTCGCGCTCGGCGCCGTCGTGCAGACCGTGGCCTGGCTGTGGGGCCATCCACTGGCGCCACCGCGGCACTCGGCGGTGCCGCCGCGGTACTCGTCGCCCTGCGTGCGGCACTTCGACATACCGCCCTCGGTCCACCAGTGCGCCGATTCCTGCAACCGCTTTGGGCCCTGGTCCGCGCTGGCATCGCCACGCGATTCACGCTTGCCCGCACCAGGGTCGCGGCGTCCGTCACTAGGCCGTGTCCTGCCGATCAGTTGAGTCGTTGATACGACTATGGGGAGTAGGGGTGATCTGACTGACGGCCAGTGGGAGCGGCTTCGGCCGCT